>DASRWT010000061.1:0-3229 GCA_035654455.1 Candidatus Nitrosocosmicus sp.
GCAGAAGGGCCAGCGATTGCTTGACCCGCGTGACGTCGGCGGCGGGCAGGAGCACGAATTCCCCGCGCTGCACGGGATGGCGCTCGGCGTGCAGCTCCCAGGCATAGCGCACCCCCGGCTTGAGCCCGGGCGCGGAGGCGGGATAGGTCACGTCCTTGCGGGGAAGTCCCGTCTTCTTCCAGAGGAGCCTGTTGTCGGGACCGAAGACATGCACGTCGTACTTCTGGCGCTCGTCGCCGGTCCACTCGAACACCACCGGGGCGCCGAGCAGTCGCGTCTCGCGCGGGGAGAGGAGGACGGGCGGGGGCGGGTGCACGCTGCGCGTGGACAGCGGCACATAGGCCGAGACATAGGCCGGCTTTTCCTGCTTGCCGAGGAGGAAGGAGGTCACGCTCGACATCAGCGCCTGCGCCTTCTCGCCGCCCCCGGCGGCGCTCGGCGCCTGCACCGTGAAGGGGGAGCTGGCGGTCTGGACGGTCTGCGGCGCGCGGCCGCCGGTGAAGACGATGACCGCGCGCGCGTCCTGGGTCACCCGCACCTGATCCCCCGGACGCAGAGAAAGGAGCGGCGCCGGCGCCTTCCACTCGCTCTCGCCGCCGAGCTTCACGCGCACCTCGCCCTTGCCGGGCCGGATCTCGGTCAGCACCGCCACCGGGTCCGCCGCCCACGCGCTGCCGATCCCGGCCGCCAGCGCCAGGAGCAGCCCCGCCACGCCCGCGCCCACGCTCCACCTTCCGTCCCTCATGCGTGTGCCCCCTTGGTCGACACCGACAGCAGCTCGTGGACGTGCACCGGCTGCACCCGGCCCTTCACGGGGTGGAAGCCGCGATCCTTGGCCTCCACCCGGTCGCCGGCCGCCGCCCGGGCCTCATCGGTCACGAGAATGGTGGTTCCCAGCTCCTTGTTCAAGCCCTCGACCCGCGAGGCGAGATTCACGGGATCGCCCACCACGGTGTACTTCACGCGAGCCGTCCCGCCGATATTGCCCACGAAGACCTGGCCGGTGTGCACGCCGATGCCCATGCGCAGCTCGGGCAGGCCGGCGGCGCCCCACCGCGCATTGAGCGCGGTGAGCGCGCGGTCCATCTCGGCCGCGCTCAGCACCGCGTGCAGCGCGTGCTCGGGATCGGCGAGCGGGGCGCCGAAGAAGGCGATGATCCCGTCGCCCACGAAGTCGTTGACCATGCCGCGATGGGTGAAGATGGCCGCCGTCATCGCCTCGAAGTACTCGTTGAGGCGGGCCGCCACTTGCTCGGCGGGCATGGACTCCGACAGCGTGGTGAAGCCGCGGAGGTCGGAGAAGAGGATGGACACGGTGCGCCGCTCGCCGCGGAGGCTCGCGTCCTCCGACATCACCTGGGCGGCGATCTCGCGGCTCACGTAGCGGCCGAAGGTGTCCCGGAAGCGGCGGCGGGCGAGCGCCTCCGCGCCCAGCCCGAGGAGGCAGGTCACGATCACGGGCAGGAAGAAGTCCACCCAGTACCCGCTGCGCTGGAAGGCGATGAAGGAGGCCGGGACGCCGACGAGGACGGCGGCCGCGAGGCAGACGAAGGTCCCGGGCAGCGGGCGCAGCCAGGTCATGATGAGCCCGGCCAGCAGCACGATGGCGACCTGGAAGAGGAAGCTCATCAGCCAGCCGGAGGGCCGGATATAGCTGCCGGTCACCAGCATGTGGAGGATGTTCGCGTGGATCTCCACCCCCGCCATGGCCCCATGGGGCGTGGGATAGAAGTCGCGGCTCTCCTTGTAGGTCCCGCCCACCAGCACCACCCGCCCCCAGAGGGGATTGTCGCGGGCCGGCTCCTCGGTGGCCTCGCCGATGGCGGCCACCGCATTGCTCGGGATGGTGAGAAAGCTCCCCGCCGGCCCCACGTAGTTGATGCGCCAGAGCTCGCCCGGGCGCAGGGGCAGCAGGGGTTTTTCCCGGAGCGTCCAGCCCCCACGCGGCTGCCACACCGGCACCGGCGAGAGCCCGCCATTGCCCTGGATGGACCCCGTGATGGTGCTCTGGCTCATGCCCACGAGCCGCGCCATGAGGGCCAGCGAAAAGGCGGGCTCGGGGCTCCCGCCGTCTCGCGGCACCAGGAGCGCGGCGCGGCGGATCACGCCGTCCGAGTCCAGCGGCACCTCGCCCGCGCCGTGCACCAGCGCGCCCTGGAAGGCGGAGTCGGAGAGTGGGCCGGTTCGCGGCGGCGGCGCCTTCACCACCACCACGCGGCTCAGCCCGCCGTCCGCGAAGCCGGTCATCGCGCGGACCAGCGCCGCATCGTCGGCAGGCTCGGTGGGAGAGGACAGGGCGAGGTCGAGGCCCACCACGGCCGCGCCCGCGCGCTGGAGGCCGCGGATGACCTTGGCCAGGTAGGCCCGGGGCAGGGGCTGCCGGCGCCCCAGCGACTCGAAGGCGTCCTCGTCGATGGCCACCACCACCACCTCGCCGGCGAAGCGCTGCCCCTGGAGATAGAGGAGGAGATCCACGCTCCGCGCCTGGAGCGCTTCGAGGTAGCCGAGCGACGAGGCGCCGGTGACGAGCAGGCTCGCCAGGACGCCCACCCCCCAGAGCTGGAGGATCCGGGTCTGACGCTCTCGCCACCACGCCGGGAGGCTTCGAATGAGGCCCATCATGACGCCGACCCATCATAAACGATGGGTGCGGGGAACGCGCTAGGCGGGCGCGGCCTCGATGGCAGAAATGCGGCGATAGCTCACCCCGACCTTGTGGCTGTCCCCATCCAGGACGAGGAGGCCGTTCTCCGTGATCTGGGCGAGCGTGCCCACGATGGGCTCGGGGGCGTTCCGGACCGAGATGGCGACGCGGCGGCCCAGAAGGGGCTGGGCCTCGGTCGCCCACACCGTGTGGAGCTGCTCCACCGCGCCGGGCAGCATGTCGGTCTCGCGGATGGGCTCGATCTCGCGGATGGCGCCGAACACCGGCATGTGGAACTCCGCCGCCGGCTCGGTGTGCCCGTGCGGGGCGGCCTCCTGGCGCTCCTGCGCCGCGCGCAGGATCTCGGCCATCCGGCTCGTCATGGCTCGGAAGAGGTAGAAGCCGATGAGGATGGCCCCCACGGCGAGGGCCAGATTGACGAGAACCAGGGGCCGGCGGAGCGCGCCCAGGATGTAGAGGGTGTCGACGTACAGGAGCATCGGCAGCACGGTCACGAAGGCGAACACCACCGCCGCGGCGCGCTGGAGGGTGTAGGAACGAGCCCTGGGCTCCGCCGGCTCCATG
>DASRWT010000062.1:0-3612 GCA_035654455.1 Candidatus Nitrosocosmicus sp.
CTCGACCGCGAGCCCGAGCCCATCCTGACTCCCGACGTCGAGGAGCGATTGCTGGAGCGGCTGGCCGGGCTGGCGCGGGAGGCCGACGGCTTCGTGCTCTCCGACTATGGCTATGGCTCGCTGTCTCCGCGCGTCTTCGAGGTGGTGCGCGAGCTGGCGCGGCCGCGCGGCGCGCCGGTGGCGGTGGATAGCCGCTACGATCTCCTCCGCTTTCGGGGCGCCACCGCGGCCACCCCCAATGAGCCGGAAGTGGAAGCGCTCACCGGGAGCGAGCTCGGTGACGAGCGGGCCATCGAGAAGGCGGGCCGCCAGGTCCTGGAGCGGCTCGAGGCGCGCCTGCTCCTGGTCACGCGGGGCAGCCGGGGCATGGCGCTCTTCGAGCGCGACGGGCCGGTGACCTTCGTGCCCATCTTCGGCAGCGATCAGATCGCCGACGTCACCGGGGCGGGGGACACGGTGATCAGCACCTTCACCACCGCGTTGTCCGCGGGCGCGCCGCCGGCGCAGGCCGCCTGGCTGGCCAATGTCGCGGGCGGCCTGGTGGTCATGAAGCGGGGCACCGCCACCGTGACGCCCGCGGACTTCGCCCAGGCGCTCGCCACCGAGCCCGGGTCCGATGGCCCCCGTCCTCGGGCTTGAGGACGCCGCTCGCTGGGCCGACTCCCAGCGACAGCGGGGCAAGCGGATCGTCCTCGCCAACGGTGTCTTCGACCTCCTGCACGTGGGGCACGTGCGCTATCTGGAAGCGGCCCGCGCCCTCGGTGACGTCCTGGTGGTGGCGGTGAACTCCGACGCGTCGGTCCGGCGGCTGAAGGGCGAGGGCCGGCCCATCATGAGCGCGGCGGAGCGCGCGGAGCTGATCGGCGCGCTGCGGTCCGTGGACGCGGTGGTGGTCTTCGAGGAGGACTCCGTGGAGCGGCTGGTCGGGGCGCTGCGTCCCGACGTCCAGGCCAAGGGCACGGACTATACCGAGGCCACGGTGCCGGAGCGCGCGGCGGTGCTCGCGGCGGGGGGACGCGTCGCCATCGCGGGCGATCCCAAGCATCATTCCACAAACGATCTGATTCGCGTCATCGCCGAGCGGTTCGGGACGGGCAAGTGAGGCTCGGGATCGTCAAGCTCTCCGCGCTGGGCGACGTGATCCACACGCTTCCGGTGGCGCGCGCGCTGCGCCGCGCGCATCCCGACGCCGAGCTGAGCTGGCTGGTGGAGGCGCGCGAGGCGGCCCTGCTCCGCGCGCATCCCGACCTCGACCATGTCATCCCCGTGGACACGCGCGGGTGGCGGCGGCGACTGGGGCCGGCGGGGACGGGAACCCTCTGGGCCGACCTGCGCGAGCTGCGCGCGCGGCTGCGCGCCCGTCGCTTCGAGGTGGCGGTGGACGCGCAGGGCCTCCTCAAGAGCGGCGTGATCGCCCGGCTCACCGGCGCGCCCGTGCGCGTCGGCTTCGGCGCCGCGCGCTGCAAGGAGCGCCTCAGCGCGCTCTTCACCAACCGGCACGTGATCCCACCGCCGAGCGCGACCCACGTGGTGGATCAGAATCTCGCGCTCCTGGGCGCCATCGGCATCGCCCCCGCCGCGGCGGAGTTCCTCATCCCGCCGCGCCCGGAGGCCCAGCGCCGGATGGACGAGTTCCTCACCGAGGCCGGCTGGAAGCCGGGCGATCGGCTGGTGGCCCTGAATCCCGGCGCCGGCCGGCCCGGCAAGCAGTGGGCCCCGGAGCACTTCGCTGCCCTGGGCGAGCGCCTCGCCGCGGAGGCGGGCGCGCGCGTCCTGCTCCTGTGGGGCCCGGCCGAATCGCATCTCGCGCGGCAGATCGCGCTCGGCATGCGCGGCCCGGGCAGCGCCGCCGCGCGCCCGCTCCTGGCTCCGCCCACCGACCTCGACGAGCTGACCGCGCTGCTCCGGCGTGCGCACTTGATGATCGCCGGGGACACCGGGCCGTTGCACCTGGCCGCCGCGCTCGGCACGCCCGCGCTGGGCCTGTTCGGCCCCACCAGCGCCGCCCGCAATGGTCCGTACGGCCCGCGGTGTCGGGCGCTGCAGAGCCTCGACGGCGCGATGACCGGGATCACTCCGGACACCGCGGTCGCCGCCGCGGTGGCGCTGCTCGAGGGAGGCGGCGCGCGATGAGCCGGTTGAGCGTCACCATCGTGGCGTGGAACGAGGAAGAGCGCCTGCGCGCCTGTCTCGAGAGCGTGGCCTGGGCCGACGAGATCATCGTCGTGGACGGCGAGTCCACCGACAAGACGGTGGCGCTGGCCCGCGAGTTCACCGACCGGGTCTGGGTGCGCCCCTGGCCCGGCTTCGCCGCCCAGAAGAACTTCGCGCTGGAGCAGGCCTCCGGCGACTGGGTGCTGTCGCTCGACGCGGACGAGCGCGTGACCCCCGAGCTGCGGGAGCGCATCGCGCGCATCCTGGCCGGGGCCGCCGCCGACGCGCCGGCCGCCGACGGCTATTCGCTCCCGCGGCGCAATATGTTCTGGGGCCGGTGGGTCCGCCACGGCGGCCTCTACCCGGACTACCAGCTCCGGCTCTTCCGGCGTCAGGCCGGCCGCTTCGTGGATGATGCCGTGCACGAATCGGTGCGCGTGGACGGGCGGGTGGAGGCGCTGCCCGAGGCGCTGCTCCACCACTCCTACCGGAGCCTGGAAGACTTCGTCCAGCGCTCCAACCGCTATTCCACCCTCGCCGCGGGCGCCTGGCTGGCGCGCGGGAGGCGCGCCGGGCTCGCCGATCTGATCTTCAGGCCGCTGGGACGCTTCCTCTCGATGTACATTATCCGCCTGGGGTTCCTCGACGGCTGGCGCGGCTTCGTGCTCGCCGTCCTGTACGCCGATTACGTCTTCCTGCGGATGGCCAAGGCCTGGGAGGCCCGCCTCCCTCCGCGGGACAACGCCCACTGAGGAGCGGCATGGCAGCGAGCAGACAGCGGGTCCTGTCCGGGATGCGCCCCACCGGGAAGCTCCATCTCGGCAACTATCTGGGCGCGCTCGAGAACTGGGTGCGCCTGCAGGCCGAGTACGAGTGCTTCTACTTCGTGGCCAACTGGCACGTCCTCACCACCGACGCCGAGCACAGCGCGGAGGCCGGCGCCAGCACGCTCGAGATGATGGCGGACTGGCTGGGAGCCGGGCTCGACCCCGAGCGATCCACGCTCTTCATCCAGTCGCGCGTGCCCGAGCACGCCGAGCTCCACCTCCTCTTCTCCATGGTGGTGCCGGTGGGCTGGCTGGAGCGCGTGCCGACGTTCAAGGAGATGGTGGAGCAGCTGGGGATCGCCGCGCCCTCCTACGGTCTGCTCGGCTATCCGCTGCTGCAGTCGGCGGACATCCTCATGTACAAGGCGCACTGGGTGCCGGTGGGAGCGGATCAGGTGCCTCACATCGAGCTCACCCGCGAGGTGGCGCGGCGCTTCAACAGCACGTGGAAGCCGGTGTTCCCCGAGCCCCAGGCCAAGCTCACCCTCATCCCCAAGGTGCCGGGCACGGACGGACGGAAGATGTCCAAGTCCTACGGCAACGCGATCGAGCTGTCCGACACCTCCGAGGAGATCACGCGGAAGATCAAGCCCATGGTCACGGATCCGGCGCGGAAGCGGCGCACCGATCC
>DASRWT010000063.1:0-40246 GCA_035654455.1 Candidatus Nitrosocosmicus sp.
CGGCATCTCCTACTTCGACATCATCAAGGCCGCCGCCATCCCCGCCATCCTCTACTACATCGGCCTCTTCGCCATGGTCCACTTCCTGGCCCTCCGCTACGGCGTGCAGTCGGTGCCGCTGAGCGAGCGGCCGTCCTGGCGTCCGGTGCTCCGGCGAGGCTATTTCGCGATCCCGTTCGTCATGATCGTCTACCTGCTCGCGGAGGGGTACTCCCCGACCGGCGCCGCCTTCTACACCATCGTCGTCACCTTCATCCTGTCCTTCTTCGACCGCGCAACCTGGATGACGCCGGCCAAGTGCTGGGACGCCCTCATCGAGGCGGCCTTCAGCGCCGCCACCATCGCGGTCGCGCTGGCGGGATCGGGCATGATCGTGGGTGTGCTCACGCGCACCGGCGCGGCGCTGGCCTTCGGCGGCACCGTGGTCAACTGGGCCGGGGGCATTCTGATCGTGGCCATGATCCTGGTGTTCCTCGTGGTCTCGGTGCTCGGGACGGGCATTCCCACCACCGCCGCCTACGTGATCGCGGTGACGGTGGGGGCGGCGGCCCTGGGAAATCTCGGCGTGAGCCTCCTGGCCGCCCACCTCTTCGTCTTCTACTACGCCGTGCTCTCGGACCTCACGCCTCCCGACGCCGTCACCGCCTTCGCCGCCGCCAATATCGCGGGCGCGGACATGTTCGCCACCGGGATCGAGGCCTTTCGCCTGGGCATCGCCGGATTTCTCGTGCCCTTCGCCTTCGTGATCCACCCCGAGCTCCTGCTCAAGGGCGACTGGAGCCAGATCGTTCTCATGACCGCCTTCGCCGCCGTTTCCGCTACCGCCCTGGCGTCGGTGGTGGTGGGGCATGCCTGGGGCCCGCTCGGCTGGGGGCTGCGGGGAATCTGCCTCGTCTCCGCCTCCATGCTGGTGATGCGGGCGCTCGCCTTCCAGCTCGCCGGACTCGCCCTTTACGCGGCCGTGCTCGGCTGGGGAGCCTGGAGCCGGCGCGGCGAGCGCGCCGAGGTCACGACCGCCTGAGGCGCTCGAGGAGGACGGCGTCCGCGGGGGGAAACTCGTAGCGATCGAGCTCGGCGGGCGCCACCCACGCCATTTCCTGGCCCTCGAGCGGGCGCGGCTCGCCGTCGATGGCGCAACGGAAGAACTCGATCCGGACATGAATGTCCGGGTAGCGCCACTCGACGACCTCGACCGGCTCTCCCACCGTCGCCGAGACCCCCAGCTCTTCCCGGAGCTCGCGGGCGAGGGCCTCACGATCGCTCTCTCCCGGCTGCGACTTGCCGCCGGGAAACTCCCAGAGGCCGGCCAGGTGCGAGCCCGCCGGCCGCCGCGTGATGAGGATCTTGCCCTCGCGCTCGATCACCGCCGCCACCACGGAGATGGCGCGGGGGGGAGGGACTCCGCCCATCAGGGACGCCGGCGCTTGCGCGTCCCGGCGGCGGGATAGCTGAGGCAGAACCTTCGCATGGGGCAGGGCCGGCAGCGCGGCGCCCGCGCGGTGCACCAGGTGGCGCCGAAGTCCATCAGCGCCTGGTTCCAGTCATAGGCGCGTCCGGCGGGCAGCACCGCCGCAGAGAGATCCCAGATGGTCTTCTGCCCCCGCAGCCGGGCCAGCCGGCGCGGCCCGAGCAGCACACGCCCCAGCACCCGGCGCACATTGGTGTCCACGATGCAGGCGTCGCGGCCAAAGGCGAAGGAGAGCACCGCCCCCGCGGTATAGCGTCCGATGCCGCGCATGCTGCGCAGCGAGGCGGCATCGTCGGGAAGCCGGCCCGCATACTTCGCCATCGTCTCCCGCGCGATGCCCTGCAGATTCAGGGGCCGGACGTTGTAGCCCAGCGGATACCAGGCGCGGGTCACGTCCTCCGTATCGGCCTGGGCCAGGTGGGCGAGGGTGGGATAGCGCGCGAGGAACTCATGGTACTTGGGGATCACGCGCTCCACCTGCGTCTGCTGGAGCATGATCTCGGAGACGAGGATGTGGTACGGGTCGGACGTCGCGCGCCACGGGAGATCGCGGCCATGCCGCGCATACCAGGCGAGCAGCCCGCGCTGGAACCGGCGGCGGAGAGCGGGGGAGACGCGGGGCGGGGCGGGCACGGCGGCATTCTGACGGACTCCGAACGGGCCCGCAAGTTGACATCGTCTCTGCCCCCGACAACAATGACGTCATGCCATCCATGCCGTCGCTCGCCGAGCAGCATCGCGCCGTCCGCGAAGGGTCCGGGCTGCGCGACCGCTCCGACCTCGGCAAGGCGGAGGCGGAGGGGCGAGATCGGGCGAGCTTCCTCCAGGGAATGCTCAGCAATGACGTGAAGGCGCTCGCTCCCGGTCAGGGCTGCGCGGCGGCCTTCCTCGACGCCCACGGCAAGGTGATGGCCCTGCTCCGCGTATACGCGCTGGCCGACCGCCTGTGGCTCGAGCTGCCGCCCCGGCTGACCGAGAAGACCTTGCAGCTCCTGGACAAGTACCTCATATCGGAGAAGGTCTCCTTCGAGGCCCTGGACGAGGCGTACGGGGTTCTCTCTCTGCAGGGCCCCCGGTCGCAAGCGTTGCTGGAGGGTCTCGCCGGCATGCCGGTGCCCGCGGCGGCGCACGCTCACGTCGAGGCCGTCCTAGGCGGCATCAAGGCGCGGGTGATCCAGCGCTCCGAATTCGGCTCCTTGCCCGGCTATTTCCTCTGGGTGGCGCCCGACGATGCCCCCGCCCTCACGCAGGCTTTGCTCGAGGCCGGGGCGCTCCCGGTCAACGAGGAGGCGGCCGAGGTGCTGCGCGTGGAGAGCGGCGAGCCCGTGTACGGGATCGACGTGGACGACTCGGTGCTGCTCCCGGAGCTCCGCCGCGAGGATCTCATCAGCTATACCAAGGGCTGCTATATCGGCCAGGAGCTGGTGGCGCGCGTGAAGTACCGGGGACACGTCAATCGTGCCCTCGCCGGATTGCGCCTCGAGGGAGATACCGTGCCCTCCGCGGGTACGCCCGTGATGGCGGAAGGCAAGGAGATCGGCCGCCTCACGTCATCCGCGCGCTCCCTGGCGCTGGGTGTTCCCATCGCGCTGGGCTACCTCCGGCGCGAGCATCTCGAGCCCGGCGCGCCGGTGGCGGTCGGCGGCGGCGAGCCCCTCATCCCCGCGCGGGTCGCCGCGCTCCCGTTCGTCTGACCCGGCACCACGCCCGTGACCGAGAACCGCCTCGCCCGCGAGACCAGTCCGTATCTCCTCCAGCACGCGCACAACCCCGTGGACTGGTATCCCTGGGGACAGGAAGCCTTCGAGCGTGCGCGCCGCGAAGACCGTCCGCTCCTGCTCTCCGTCGGCTACTCCGCCTGCCACTGGTGCCATGTGATGGAGCGCGAGTCCTTCGAGAACCCGGCCATCGCCGGCCTCATGAACGAGCTCTTCGTCAACGTGAAGGTGGATCGCGAGGAGCGGCCCGACGTCGACCAGATCTACATGCAGGCGGTCCAGGCGCTCACGGGCCACGGCGGCTGGCCCATGACGGTCTTTCTGACCCCGGAGGGCGTCCCGTTCTACGGCGGCACCTACTTCCCTCCCGAGGAGCGCCACGGCATGCCCGCCTTCTCGCGCGTGCTGCAGGGAGTGGCCGAGGCCTATCGCGCGCGCCGGGGCGACGTGGCGGAATCGGGAAAGCAGCTCCTGGAGCAGATGCGCCAGAGCGAGGGGCTCCGCGCCTCCGCCACCGTCCTGACGGACGAGATCCTGTTCAATGCGTTCCAGGGCGTCTCCCAGCACTTCGACGAGCGTGAAGGCGGGACCTCGGGCGCCCCCAAGTTTCCGCAGCCCATGATCTGGGACTCCGTGCTCCGCTTCTGGGCGCGGAGCAAGAATCCCCGCGCGCTGGACATGGTGCGGCTCACCCTCACCCGCATGGCGCGCGGCGGCATGTACGACCAGCTCGGCGGCGGCTTTCACCGCTACTCGGTGGACGCCCAGTGGCTGGTGCCGCACTTCGAGAAGATGCTCTACGATAATGCCCAGCTCGCGCGCCTCTACCTCCACGCGTGGCTTGCCACCGGCGACGCCGAGTACCGGCGGATCACCGAGGAGACGCTCGACTACGTGCTGCGCGAGATGACCCATCCCTCGGGCGGCTTCTTCTCCGCCCAGGACGCGGACTCGGAAGGCGTGGAAGGCAAGTTCTTCGTCTGGACTCCGGAGGAGATCCGCGCGCTCGTCCCCGATCCGGAGACGGTGGAGGCGGCGCTGGCCTTCTGGGGCGTGGCGGACGGGCCGAACTTCGAGCGTCATAGCATCCTGCACGTCCCGCGCCCACCGGCCGCGGTGGCGGAGCGGCTCGGCATCTCCGTGGAGCGCCTGGCCGAGCACATCGTCCGCGCCCGCGGCATCCTCCGCGCGGCCCGTGACAAGCGCGTGCCTCCCGGCCTCGACAACAAGGTGCTGGCGGCCTGGAACGGGCTCATGCTCACTGCCTTCGCGGAGGCGGGCCGCTCGCTCGGACGGGCGGACTATCTTGCCGCCGCCGCGCGGAGCGCCGACTTTCTCACCTCCCAGATGGTGGTGGGCGGGCGGCTCCATCGCTCCTGGAAGGACGGCCGCGCGCACATCCTGGGATATCTCGAGGACCATGCCGCGGTCGGCGCCGGGCTGCTCGACGCTTACGAGGCGACGTTCGACCGGCGCTGGCTCGACCACTCACGCGCCCTCGCCGAGGAGGCGCTGCGCCTCTTCTGGGACGAGGCGAAGGAAGCCTTCTTCGATACCGGGTCGGATCAGGAGGCCCTGGTTGTCCGGCCCCGGAGCCTGTTCGACAATGCGGTGCCGAGCGGCACCGCGGTGGCCATCGAGTGGCTCTTCCGGCTCGCCGCCCACCTCGGCGAGGAGCGCTACGAGCGCCAGGCGCTCCGCGCGCTGCGGCCCATGGCGGATCTCATGCGGCGCTACCCCACGGGGTTCGGGCGCTATCTCGCCGCGCTGGACTTCCACCTGGGCCCGGTGCCGGAGATCGCGCTGGTCTGGCCCGCCGCCTCAGGCGGCGAGGCCGCCGCGGCGCCCCTGCTCGAGCGCGTCTTCGGACGCTATCTCCCCAATCGCGTGGTGGCGGGAATGGCGGACGGCGCCAAGGAGGCGGCGGCGTTGCCGCTGCTCGCCGGCAAACGGGCCGAGGGCGGCCGGGCCACCGCCTACCTCTGCAGGAAGTATGTGTGCCAGGCACCCACCTCGGACCCCGATGCGCTCGCCCGCCAGCTTGACGGTGGGGTATAATCCGGCAGCGACGCGGGGGGAGGTTTCCTGAGAACCGGGTGCGGCCCGGGACCCCTCGAACCTGATCTGGATAATCCCAGCGAAGGGAACGCGGCGCGACCGTCGCGCTCCGACCGCACCCGGTGAGGTGCGGTTTTTTACTTTCAGGGGACGCGATGACCGTCAACGTGAATGGCCAGCCGATGGAGCTGCCCGACGGGCTCACCGTCGAGGGCCTGCTCGGCCACCTCAAGGTCCGCCGGGAGTTCACCGCGGTGGCGCTCAACCGCGAGGTGTGGCCGCGCGCCCGGTTCGCCGACACCGTGCTCAAGGACGGAGACAAGGTCGAGATCGTGCGCCCGATGGGAGGAGGATGACGTCATGTACGACACGTCACTGTGGCTCGGCGGCAAGGAGTTCAAGTCCCGGCTCATCGTGGGGACGGGGAAGTATCCCTCGTTCGAGAACATGCGCGAGGCCATCGAGGCGTCCGGCGCGGAGATCGTCACCGTGGCGGTACGCCGCGTGAGCCTGCCGGGGCAGGGCGAGTCGCTCCTCGACTACATCGACACCAAGCGCTACACGCTCCTGCCCAATACCGCGGGCTGCTACACCGCGGACGAGGCGGTGCGTACTTGCTATCTCGCCCGCGAGGCCGGTCTGGGCACCCTGGTAAAGCTGGAGGTCATCGGCGATTCGCGCACGCTTTTCCCCGACACCCTGGGGCTGCTCGAGGCCACCAAGACCTTGGCGCGCGAGGGCTTCAGCGTCCTGCCCTATACCAACGACGACCCGGTCACCTGCAAGAAACTCGAGGACGCGGGGGCGGCGGCGGTGATGCCGCTGGGAGCGCCCATCGGATCCGGGCTGGGCATCCGGAACCCCTACAACCTCAAGCTCATCCTGGAGGCGGTCACGGTCCCGGTGATCGTGGACGCGGGCGTGGGCACCGCCTCCGATGCCGCCATCGCCATGGAGCTGGGCTGCGACGGCGTGCTCATGAACACCGCCATCGCGGGCGCCAAGGACCCGGTGGCCATGGCCACCGCCATGCGGCTCGCGGTGGAAGCGGGACGGCTGGCCTTCAAGGCCGGGCGCATCGGGAAGAAGCTCTACGCGACGGCCTCCTCGCCCATCGAGGGGGTGCCGGACTGGAGCACGAGCTGAGCGGCAGCCCCGGCTTCTCCCTGCTCCTGGTGACGGACCGGAAGCAGCCCTCGCGGCCCCTGCTCGAAGTCGTGGACGAGTGCCTCGAGTCCGGGCTCCGCGCGGTGCAGCTCCGCGAGAAGGACCTCCCGGTGCGCGAGCTCCTGGGGCTCGCGACCCCGCTCCGCGAAGCCACCCGGCGCCGTGACGCGCGCCTCTTCATCAACGACCGCGTGGACGTGGCGCTGGCGATCGGAGCCGACGGCGCGCAGCGCACGCATGATTCCTTGCCCGTCTCGGCCATGCGCGCCCTCGGGGGGCCCGGCTTCAGCGTGGGCGCCTCCGCGCACTCGGTCGAGGAGGCGCGAGCGGCCGCGGCGGAGGGCGCGCACTTCATCGTCTTCGGCCCGGTGTACGACACGCCGTCCAAGCGCCCCTATGGGCCTCCCCAGGGGCTCGAGACGCTGCGCCGGGTGACCGCCGCGGTGGCGACGCCGGTACTGGCCATCGGCGGCATCACCGCCGCTCGCGTCCGGGATGTCCTCGACGCCGGAGCCGCGGGGGTAGGTGTGATCTCCGCCATCCTGGCCGCCACCCGGCCGGGAGAGGCCACGCGGTCCTTCCTGG
Source organism: Candidatus Nitrosocosmicus sp. (assembly GCA_035654455.1). GTDB lineage: Bacteria > Methylomirabilota > Methylomirabilia > Rokubacteriales > CSP1-6 > DASRWT01. The sequence continues at coordinate 6,997 of DASRWT010000063.1, forward strand.
ACGCGCTGGGACGCGCCTGACGACATGACTGCATGGGGAAAGGATGCGACATGACCACCGCCGCCGCGCTGAAGCAGAGCATCTGTGAGGCCATCGACCGCAACGCGGAGAAGATCATCGAGATCGGCGAGACCATACGCCGGCATCCCGAGCTGGGCTTCAAGGAGGTCAAGACCGCGCGGCTGGTCGAGGAGACGCTCGGCGGACTGGGGCTCACGCCCAAGGGAGGGCTCGCCATCACCGGCGTGCGCGCCGAGGCGCGCGGCGCCAAGGACGGGCCGACCTTCGCATTGCTCGGCGAGCTGGACGGCCTCGTGGTTGCGGGGCACCCCGGGGCCGATCCGCAAACCGGCGCCGCTCATGCGTGCGGCCACAATGCGCAGGTGGCGGGCTTGCTCGGGGCCGCCATGGGCCTGGTGGGGGCCAAGGCCTTCGAGCATCTGGCCGGGCGTGTCGTCTTCTTCGCGGTGCCCGCGGAGGAATACGGGGACGTGGAGTGGCGAGTGCAGCAGGCGCGCGCGGGCCGGCTCGAGTTCCTCGGCGGCAAACCGGAGCTGCTCCGTCTGGGGCACTTCGACGACGTGGACCTCGCCATGATGATCCACACCACCTCCCAGCCGGAGATGAAGAAGGCGGGCGTGTCGGCCTCGAACAACGGCTGCATCGTGAAGACGGTCCGGTACATCGGCCGCGCCTCCCACGCGGGTGGGGCGCCCCATCTCGGCATCAACGCGCTCTACGCCGCCCATATCGGCCTGGCCGCGATCAATGCCATCCGCGAGACGTTCCGCGACGAGGACTCCATCCGCGTCCATCCCATCATCACGCACGGCGGCAGCCAGGTGAACGTGATCCCGGGCGAGGTCCGGCTCGAGACCTACGTGCGGGGCAAGACGGTGGACGCCATCCTCGACGCCAATATCCGCGTGGACCGCGCACTGCGCGCGGGCGCGCTGGCGCTGGGCGCCCAGGTCGAGATCGAGACCCTGCCGGGATATCTGCCGCTCTTCAATCACGGGGGCATGGCCGACCGCTTCGCGGAGAACGCCAAGGCGCTGCTCGGCGAGGACCAGGTGGCGCGCACCGGGCACCGGAGCGGATCCACCGACATGGGCGACATCTCGCACGTCATGCCGACCCTTCATCCGTACATGGGCGGGGCGCAGGGAAGCGGGCACGGGGCGGACTACGGCATCGCCGACCCCCGGCTCGCCTATGTCGAGCCCGCCAAGCAGCTGGCGCTCATGGCGGTGGACATGCTGTACGGCGGCGCGGAGGGCGCGCGGAATGTGCTCCGCGCGGAGAAGCCGCGCCTGTCCAAGGAAGCCTACCTCGCCTTCCAGCGGAAGATCGCGAGGACCGAGCTCTTCGACGGCGCCGCCGGCTAGCGGCGCGCGAGGGGAGCCCTCAGAAGCGAAGCAGCACGAGGTAGGTGATGGTCACCGAGAGATTGTTGGCCGCGTGGGCCAGAATTCCGGGCACCAGGCTGCGCGTCCGCTCGTACGCGATCGCCCACAGCAGCCCGGAGATGAGCACCGAGAGAAATCCGGTGGGCCCGTAACCGTGGGCGATGGCGAAGATGCAGGCGCTCGCCAGCGCGGCCAGCGGTACCCCGGTCACCGTCCGCAACGTCCCGTAGAGCAGGCCTCGGAACGTGAGCTCCTCGACGAAGGGCGTCCAGACCACGGTGTCGAGCGTGCCCAGCACGACCTGCCAGGGCGGATCCCAGAGGAGGTCCTCCGGCAGCCCGTCCGCCCAGTGCGTCTCGACGCCGAGCGCGTTCGCGAGCGCGCCCATTCCGGCCTCCGCCGCTCCCCCCACGCCCGCGAGCACCAGGGCCACGCCGAACAGCCAGCCCATGCGGCCCCATGGCAGCCGAAGGCCGAAGGCGGTCCGGAAGGACTCGCCGCGGGCGCGATGGTAGGCGAGCGTCCAGAGAATGACGGGGAGCCCCGCCGCGAACGAGGCGACGCGCACGAGACCGCGCGCGTCGGGAACGAGGAACAGGATCACGAGCGTGAGCCCCAGCAAGCCGAGGACGCCACGGACCACCAGCGCATAGCCGTCGGCGAATCCCCAGCGAGGGGGCAGGGCGGCGGCGCCCAGCGTGGGAATGCCGCCGCGCGCGCGCGCCACCAGGAGCAGCGCGATCGTCAGCATGACCAGCCCCAGCTCGGTGGCGGTCAGACCCAGCCAGCGGCCGAGCAAGCGGCGGCCCCGGACCACGATGTCGGCCTGGGCGAGCTCCGCGGTCGGCAGGTCGCCGGCCTTCCGCGCGAGGCGCGCCACCAGGGTGTCGGTGAACCAGTTCTGGGGCAGGGTGGCGCGAATGCGGGCGATGTGGGCGCGCGCCTCCTCCGGGGCCAGCGGCAGGGAAGAGTACGCCGCCACCAGCGCTCCGTCCGCCTGCTCGTCGTCGGGAGCCGGCTCGCCGCTCTCGGCCTGCAGGATGGCATGGTAGAGCGCGGAGGTCGGTCCTTCCACCATCTCGATCAGCTCGTCGTACCAGTGCAGCGCCTCCCCGACCGGATCGTCCGAGCCTGACAGCACCGTGTAGAGCCACCGCTCCCAGGACGGCGCGGAGCGGAGCGCGTCGCGAACGTCGAGGTCGCGCGTGACCATCCGCTCGAGCGACTCCGCCGGCCGCTCGAGCTGGTCCAGCGGGGAGCCCCGCCAGGGAGCGGCATAGAGAGATATCAGCGTCACGGCGAGCACGGTGCAGAACACCGTGAACCAGGGCGAGAAGTAGCGCGGGGAAGGCGGAGGCGGGGGGACCAGGACCTCTTCCGCCGCGGGAACGATCATGCGCGGGCAGTATAGCATCGGGCGTTCAGCATCCGGGCGTCCCAGGGTCCGCATCTGGTATCGTCCTGACCATGTACGGCAAGTCCGCCGCGGAGTTCCCGGCGCGCATCGTCTGTCTGTCGGCCGAGCACGTGGAGATCTGCTATGCGCTGGGCGCGGGGGACCGCGTGGTGGGCGTACCCGGCACCGCGGAGCGCCCCCCCGAGGCGCGCGACAAGCCCCGCGTGGGCGGCTTCACGACCTTCCGCGTCGACCACATCCTGCAGCTCGAGCCGGAGCTGGTGCTGGCGTTCTCCGATCTCCAGGCCGACGTCACCGCCGAGCTGCTGCGCGCGGGCCTCACCGTGCTGTGCACCAATCAGCGGTCGATGGACGACATCTTCCGGAGCATCCTGATGGTGGGTGGCGCGCTGGGACTGATCGACCGGGCGCGCGCCCTGGTCCTGGACATGCGAGACGAGATCCGGCAGGTGCGGGAGTACTCCAGCGTGTGGCCGGATCGTCCGCGCGTCTACTTCGAGGAGTGGCCGGATCCTCCCATGGCGGGCATACGCTGGGTGTCCGAGATCATCGAGCTCGCGGGCGGCCGCGACATCTTCCCCGAGCTGCGGCGCGCGGGTTCCGCCCGCGGGCGCGTGGTGGATCTTGCCGAGGTCGCCCGCCGCGATCCGCAGATCATCCTGGCCTCCTGGTGCGGCAAGCCCGTGGATGTCGCCGGCATCCGCGCGCGCCCCGGCTGGGAAGGAGTGAGCGCGGTGAGGGACGGCGAGATCCACCCCCTCGACGGGGCTGATATCCTGAGTCCAGGGCCCGCGGTGCTGGGCGGGCTCCGCCATATCCACGAGATCGTTCAAGCTTTCCAGGCGAGGTCCGGAGAGCCCTGAGGAGCCTTCGAGTAAAGTCTGGCTGAACCTGCTAGATACACCTGGAATCGAAGACGTAATACGACGCCGATCAGTGAATCGGAGTGTCCGAGCTCGGCGTCACAAAAAGTGAAAGAGCCCACCGGGGCGAGTGCTAGGATGAGTTCCTCCTCGCAGCCCCACGGAGATAGACATGCTGGCGCATCCGGAACGGTTTTTTGCAGACAAGTTTGGCCTGAGCGCGTCCGTCATGGAGCGCCTGCTGGGGTCGACTCTGGCCCGCCGCGTGGATCACGCGGATCTCTTCCTCGAGTACCGGATCAGCGAGGAGCTGGTGCTCGAGGAGGGCGCGGTCAAGAAGGCGTCCCGCCACGTGAGCCAGGGCGCCGGGCTCCGGGCCCAGTCCGGCGAGCGGACGGGGTATGCGCACACGGATGACCTGGCGCTCCCCAATCTGGAGGAGGCCGCGCGGCAAGCCCGCGCCATCGCCGATGGCGCCGGCGAGTCGGCGGTGGTGCCGGTGACGGCCGGCGCGCGCCCGCACGATCTCTATACGCTCGCCGAGCCCCCGATCACGGCCGACATCAACCGGAAGGTCGAGCTCCTCAAGCAGGTGGACGCCGCCGCGCGCGCCGCCGATCCGCGGGTCAAGCAGGTGATCGCGAGCCTCGGCAGCGAGGACGTGGTCATCCTGATCGCGGGGCCGGCGGGCTGGACCATGGGTGATGTGCGTCCGCTCACGCGGCTGAGCGTCACGGTGATCGCGGAGGAGAACGGCAAGCGGGAGATCGGCGGCTACGGCGGCGGCGGCCGGGTGGCGTTCGACTGGTTCCTCGAGAACGGGCGCTGGAAGCACTTCACCTCGGAGGCGGTGCGCCAGGCCGTGCTCAAGCTGGGCGCGGTGGACGCTCCCGCCGGCACCATGACCGTGGTGCTGGGACCGGGCTGGCCCGGCATCCTGCTGCACGAGGCGGTGGGCCATGGCCTGGAGGGCGACTTCAACCGCAAGGGCACGTCGGCCTTCTCCGGCAAGCTCGGCCAGAAGGTGGCCTCGGAGCTCGTCACCGTGGTGGACGACGGCACCATGGCCAACCGCCGCGGCTCGCTCAATGTGGACGACGAGGGCGTGCCGACCCGCTCGAACGTCCTCATCGAGAATGGCGTGCTGCGCGCCTACATGCAGGACCGGCTCAATGCGCGGCTCATGGGGGAGGCTCCCACCGGGAATGGCCGGCGTGAGTCCTACGCTCATCCGCCCATGCCCCGCATGACCAACACCTTCATGCTGGCCGGTCAGGACGACCCGGAGGACATCATCCGCTCCGTGGACCACGGACTCTACGCGGTCAACTTCGGCGGCGGCCAGGTGGACATCACGAGCGGCAAGTTCGTCTTCTCGGCCAGCGAGGCGTATCTCATCGAGGGCGGCCGCGTGACGGCGCCGGTCAAGGGGGCCACCCTCATCGGCAACGGGCCCGACGCGCTGACCCGCGTGAGCCGCGTGGGCCATGACCTCAAGATGGACGAGGGCGTGGGGACCTGCGGCAAGGAAGGCCAGTCGGTGCCGGTAGGGGTGGGGCTGCCGACGATTCGCATCGACGGGATCACCGTCGGCGGGACCCAGGTATGACGGGCGGATTGCTCGACCTCCTCGCCGACGTGCTCGAGGGAGCGCGGAAGAAGGGCGCCACCGAGGCCGACGCCTATGTGGGCGAGGACCAGTCCTTCTCGGCGCAGGTGCGGATGGGGCAGGTCGACACGGTGAAGCACGCGCGCGACCAGCACCTCGCCCTCCGCGTGTTCGTGGGCCGGTCCGCCGCCGCCGCGTCCACTTCCGATCTCTCGCGCGAGTCCCTGGGGCGCCTGGTGGACGAGGCGGTGACGCTGGCGCGCATCACCGCGCCCGACCCGCTCTCCGGGCTCCCCGAGGCGTCGGCCCTGGCCGGCGCGGTGCCCGATCTGCACCTGGACGATCCCACCGGCCATGACCTCCCTCCCGAAGCCAAGATCGAGCTGGCGCGCCGCTGCGAGCAGGCCGCGCTGGCCTTCGACCCGCGCATCACGAACTCGGAGGGCGGCGACTTCTCGGACGGCCACGCGCGCTACGCCTACGCCACGTCGCATGGGTTCGCGGGCGAGTACCGCACCTCGTCCTTCAGCCTCTCCACCTCGCCGCTCGCCACCGAGAACGGCGAGATGCAGCGGGACGGCTGGTACCACGTCACCCGGAAGCGCGCGGGGCTGGACTCGCCGGAAGAGGTGGGGCGGACGGCGGCCCGGCGCGCGCTGCGCCGGCTGGGCGCCCGGCGCGTGAAGACCGCGGAGGTGCCCGTCATCTTCGACCCGCAGATGGCGGCCACTCTCGTCCGGCACATCGCGGGGGCGGCGGCGGGGCCCGCGCTCTATCGCGGCGCGAGCTTCCTCGTGAGCCGGCTGGGGCAGTCCATCGCCGCGCCCTCGATCACCATCGTGGACGACGGCACCGTGCCCGGCGCCCTCGGGTCGCGCCCCTTCGACGGCGAGGGCCTGCCCATACAGCGCACGGTGCTGGTGGACAAGGGGGTACTTGCCTCCTATCTCCTCGACAGCTACAGCGGCCGCAAGCTGGGATTGCCGTCCACGCATCACGCCGCTCGCGACGGCAGCGGGGTCAGCGTGTCGACGACCAATCTGTACCTCGCCGCGGGCGAGACGTCGCCGGCGGCGATGATCCGGGGCGTCAGGAACGGGCTCTATATCACCGAGCTCATCGGCTTCGGCGTCAACGGCGTCACCGGCGACTATTCGCGCGGGGCGGTCGGATACTGGATCGAGAACGGCGAGCTCGCCTATCCGGTGGAGGAGATCACGGTGGCCGGCAACCTCCTCGACATGTTCCAGGCGGTGGAGGCGGTCGGCGATGATCTGGTGTTCCGGGACCGCACCGCCGCGCCGACGCTCCTCATCGGTCGAATGGTCGTGGCGGGCGCGTGATCGTCGACAGCCACTGCCACCTGCACGACGCCGCCTTCGCGGATACGCGGGCCATGCTCTCCCGGGCGATGGCCTCGGACGTGTGGGGCGTGGTCGCGGTGGGCTGCGATCCCGCGACCAATGCGCGCACCCTGGCCGCCGCCGACGGGCACCGGAAGTCCATCTGGGCCGCGCTGGGCTTCCATCCCGAGTGGGAGGCGCTCACCGACGCGGACCTCGAGCAGGTCGAAGCGCAGATCGCCGAGCACCACGGCCGCATCGTAGCGGTGGGCGAGATCGGGCTCCCCTGGTACAACCTCACCACCGCCGCCGACGCGGCGGGGCGCAGCGCCCAGGGCCGCGCCCGCCTCGGTCGGTTGCTCCGCCTCGCCACCCGCTTCGACCTGCCGGTGGTGCTGCACGCCCCGCACGGCGCCGCCGCCGACGCGCTGGAGGAGCTGCGCCGGGCCAAGGTCGAGCGCGCGGTCTTCCACTGGCACAAGGCGCCGATGGACGTGACGCGGGCCATCGTGGACGCGGGCCACTTCGTCTCCGTGACGCCCGAGGTGGTGTACCGCGAGCGCGACCGGGAGCTGGTGGAGGCGGTGCCGCTCGACTCGCTCCTGGTGGAGAGCGATGGCCCGTGGCAATACGGGGGCGAGTTCGAGAGCGAGCGCTCCGGGCCCTGGGTGGCGGCGCGCGTGGCGGAGGAGGTGGCGAAGATCAAGCGCCTCCCCGTCGACGAGACGATGTACCGGCTGTCCGTGAATGTCTGCCGGCTCTTCGACCTCGTCTGGGCCTAGCGAGCGCTTCTCCGTCCGCGTCGGCGGCCTCGTCGTCGCCGGTGTCCTGCACCTGCCCTCCTCGCGTCCCGCGCCCTGCGTGGTCGCCTGTCACGGCCTGGGCGCTTCCAAGGACAGCGACAAGTACCTTCTGCTCGGCCGGATGATGCCCGAGGCCGGCTTCGCGCTCGCCCGCTTCGACTTTCGCGGGGCGGGGGAATCCGGCGGCTCCTATCGGGACGCCACCATCGCCACTCGCGTCGCCGACCTCGAGGCGGTGCTCGATCACCTGATGGCGCACCCGGCCCTGTCCGGCGGCGGCGGCCTGCTCGGCTCGAGCCTGGGCGGCTTCGTGGCGCTGCACGTGGCCCATCGGCGCCGGGCGGGGGACGCGCCGGTGGTGGTAACCTGGAACGCGCCGGCGGTCCTCCGCGACCTGGAAGAGCGCGAGATGTCCGAGGCCACCGGGCTCGGCCCGGCCCTCGTCGCGGAGATCCGGGCCGGCGAGCATGCGGAGGCGCCCGCGGGCGTCAGTCGCCTGCTGGTGATCCAGGGCGAGGCGGACGAGGTGGTGCCGCCCGCGCACGGTCAGGCGCTCTTCGACCGGGCCGGCGAGCCGCGGGAGCTTCACTGGATAGCGGGAGCGGATCACCGATTGACCGAGCCGCGCCATCGACTGGACGCCGTCGAGCGAAGCCGAGGCTGGATGACCAAGCACCTGAGGGAGAGCGACCCGCGATGATCAACCAGAAGCGCCTGACGGAAGAGTTCCTCGAGCTGACGTCCATCCCCAGCCTGTCCCGACAGGAGGGCCAGATCGGGCGGCGGCTCGAATCCATTCTCAAGGGCATGGGCGCCAGCGTGGAGGTGGACGACGCCGGCGAGAAGGTGGGCGGCAACACCGGCAATATCCTCGCGCGCTTCACGGGGACGGACGCGGCCGCGGCGCCGTTTCTCCTCTCGGGTCACATGGACACCGTGGCCCCGGCCAGCCAGGTCCGCACCGTGATCGAGGGAGACATCATCCACACCGATCACACCAGCGTGCTGGGCGGGGACGACAAGGCCGGGCTCGTGGCCATCCTCGAGGCCATCCGCGTGCTCCGCGAGCGCCGGCTGCCTCACGGGGACCTCGAGGTCGTCATCACGATCTGCGAGGAAACGGGGCTCCTCGGCGCCAAGCACTTCGACACCGGCCGGCTGCGCGCGCGCCGGGGCCTGGTGCTCGACGTGGACGGCGTCAATGAGCTGGTCACCCGGGCGCCCGCCGCCAACCGGCTGTCCTTCACCGTCCACGGGCTCGAGGCGCATGCCGGCATCTGTCCCGAGCGGGGCATCAGCGCCATCCAGGTGGCGAGCGAGGCCATCGCCGGGATGCGGCTGGGACGCGTGGACGCCGAGACCACCGCCAATCTGGGGGTCATGCAAGGCGGGCTCGCGACCAATATCGTGCCGAGCCAGGTGGTGGTCCGGGGGGAGACCCGGAGTCTCTCGGAAGCCAAGCTGCAGGCCCAGACCGACCACATGAAGAGCCGCTTCGAGGAAGCGGTGGCGCGCCACGGCGTGACGCTGGAGGGGCGGGAGCACCGGGCCCGCTTCGAGGCCAAGGTCGAGCGCCAGTACGAGCGCCTGGAGATCGCCGACGCCTCGACCATCGTCCGCCTCGTCACCGCTGCGGCCGAGACCCTGGGCCGCAAGTGTCCCACCCGGAGCACCGGGGGTGGCTCGGACGCGAACGTCTTCATGGCTCGAGGACTGGAAGTCGCGAATCTTGCCTGCGGCATGCGCGATATTCACACCGTGAACGAGTGGGTGGACGTGAAGGACCTGGTGGCCACGGCCGAGCTGGTGCTGGAAACCGTCCGGCGCAATGCCGGGACCGCCTGAGCGGAGTGGCCAATGGCCCGGCCGCTGGGGTATCATCGGACCCCGGCCGAGGGTGACCGCCGTCACACACCAGGCCCCGCGCCGGCAGGAGGTCCAGGTCATGCGTGAGCTGCTGGCGACGGTCGTCTTGATGAGCTCCCTGGCGTATGTTCCCGCGGCTCTGGCCGCCGGGCCCTCGGTGACGCCGAGCGCCCCCGGTCAGGTTCCCGCTCAGCTGCCCACGCCGCCGCCGGTTCCCCCCGCCCCCGGGCCCGGGCTCGGAACCCCCAATCCCTTCGCGACCTTGGGGAATCCGGGATCGACACGATTCCAGCCCGGCGTGGCAAATCCGCAGAACAACCCTTACCCGATGCTGCCGTGGGGTGACGGGCAGATGGGGGGGGAGCGATACGGACAGGTGGTCCGCTACTGGGAGCAGAATCCCCAGACGGTGTACAGCGTGGTGCTGGTGCCGCTTCCCGAGGAAGAGGCCAGGCCGGAAAGCGAGCCCCAGGGTCAGCCCGAGGCGCCCGCCCAGGGCGCTCTCGAGGTGAAGAGGCAGCCCGAGCCCCGGGACGTGACGGTGCCGGCCTCCTTGATCGTCGAGACCACCCGGGGCTATCTCCACATGCCGCGCTGGGTGCTACAGGACGTGGGCGGCGGGCGACACCAGTGGGCATGGGTGGGCGCCTGGTTCCAGCCCAAGTAAGTGACTGACCTCGTCCAGGAGCGGATCGAGGATCTCCTCCTCGATCACGCTCCGGCGCGAGGGCGGGCCCGGCCGCATCCGCTCCTGCTCGTTCACGGCATGAACGGAGGGAGCTGGTACCTCGAGAATTACTTGAAGGCGGCAGCCGCCGACGGCTGGGATGCGTGGGCGGTCAATCTCCGGGGCCACTGGGGCAGCCGCCCCGCCTCCGACCTGGGCCGGATCTCGGTGCTCGACTATGTCGAGGACGTGCGCGACTGCCTTCGCGCGCTGGGCCCCGCCGCGGTGCTCGGCCACTCCATGGGCGGCCTCGTCGCCCAGAAGATCGCGGAGGAGGGCGCCGTCACGGCGGCGGTATTTCTCACCAGCGCGCCGCCCCGCGGGATCGTGGTGCTGCGCTGGGGGGTGCTCTCGCGCATGTGGCGCTATGCGCCGGCGGTTCTTGGAAGCCGTCCCTTCCAGCCGAGCCGGGAAGACGCCGCCGCCCTCATCGCCAATGGCCTCTCCCGCGAGACACAGGAACAACTGTATCCAAGGTTGGTCCCGGAGTCGGGGCGCGCCGCGCGAGAGCTGGCGCTGGGCTCCGTGCCGGTCGCCGCGGGCCGGGTGCGCTGTCCGACCCTGGTGGTGGGAGCCGAGCGCGACGCCATCACGCCCGCCGGAGTTCAGCGGAAGATCGCCGCGAAGTACGGCGCGACCTACCAGGAGGCGGCCGGCCACGCGCACATGCTGATGATCGAGGATGGGTGGGAGCGGCCCTTCAAGGCCATTCTCGCCTGGCTCGACCGCGCGTCCGTCTCCTAGCGCGCGGCCATCGACTCCGCGCTCCGGCGGAGCTGGGCGGCGGCCGCGTCGCCGGCCGTCTTACCGAATACCGAGCCCGACATGAGCCCGGAGCCGCCCGCGTAATTGTGATAGAAGAGCCCGCCCACCAGCTCGCCCGCCGCGTAGAGGCCCGGGATGGGCAGATCGGCGGTATCGAGCACTTCCGCCCGCGTGTTCACGCGCAGCCCGCCGAAGGTGAAGGTGATACCGCAGGTCACCGCAAAGCCCAGATAGGGCGGCGTGTCGATGGGGATCGCCCAGTTCGACTTGGGCGGGGTGATGCCGCGGGTGGCCTTGCCGTCCAGCACGGCGGGGTTGAACTCGCCGGGCTGACAGGCTGCGTTGTACTCCCTCACCGTCCGGACCAGTCCTTCCACGTCGATGTCGAGCTGCCGCGCGAGATCCTCGATGGTGCCGGCCTCGCCCTTGGTGACCTGCCGGATGCGGTACTCCTCCCGGAGAATCTCGACGGTTTTCTGGTCGAAGATCTGGAAGGCCAGCCGCTGCGGCTGCCGGATGATCTCGCGTCCGTACTTGGCATAGGTGTAGTTCCGGAGATCCGCGCCCTCGTCCACGAAGCGGGCGCCGTGCACGTTGACGATGAGCCCGAGCGGGTAGGAGTGCTTCTGGAACATGTCGCCCACGCGGCGGTCGCCGAAGGGCGGCGCGCCCGCGTCCCATGCTACCGCGTGGCAGGACGACCAGTGGCCGTACGCCTGCGCGCCGATGTCGAGCGCCATCCGGATGCCTTCGCCGGTATTGTGCCGGGTGCCGCGCACCTTGGCGAGGTCCCAGTCCGGGCCGAGATAGCGCGTGCGCCACTCCGGGTTCGCCTCGAATCCGCCCGCCGCGATCACCACCGCGCGGGCGGGCAGATCCACGAGTCCGGCCGGGCTGCGCACCTGCACGCCGGTCACGCGCCCGGTGCCGTCCTGGATCAGGCGATGCGCGGCGTGGGAGTAGCGCACCTCGATGCCGGCCGCCTCCGCGCGGTCGAGGAGCATCTGGACCAGGCCGGGACCGCCCCCCACCGCCTCCACGTTGAGCCCGCCCCAGAAACGATGCTTGCCGGCCACCTTGTAGGATTGCCGGCCGTGCATGAGGATCCAGCGAAGCCCGCGCTCGCGCATCCACGCCACCGTGGCGCGGGAGCGGCGGATCAGGTGCTCGGAGAGGTCGGTGTCGGTGAGCCCTTCCGTGACGCGCTGGAGATCCTCCCGGAACTGGGACTCCGGGTAGGCCGGCACCTCGATGGTCGCCGCCTCCTCGTCGGAAAGATCGGTGAGGATATCGCGCCGCAGGTCCGCGAGCCCCTGGTGAGCGAAGCGGAAGCCGCCGGCGGTGAAGAAGGAGTTGCCGCCTCGCTCGTGCTCGGGCGCCTTCTCGAGGACGAGCACGGAGGCCCCGCCCTCCCGCGCGGCCAGCGCAGCGCAGAGGGCGGCATTGCCACAGCCGATGACGATGATGTCGGGATTCATGAGCTCAAGCGCTCCCGCGCAGGGCAACGAGGATGACGAGGCCAAGGGCGATCCGGTACCAGCCGAAGCCGACGAAGTTGTGCGTCTGCACGAAGCGGAGCAGCCAGCGGACGGTGACGAGGGCGGCGAGGGCGGACACGACCGTTCCCAGCAGCACGAGCCCCCAGCCGGTCGACACCGGGTCGGGATGCCGCAGCGCATGCAGCGCCTCGTAGCCGCCCGCGGCGAGCAAGGTGGGAACGCCCAGCAGGAAGGAGAACTCGGTGGCCGCGGGCCGCGCGAGCCCCAGGGCGAGCGCGATCAGGATGGTCGCGCCCGAGCGCGAGGTGCCGGGGAAGACGGCGGCCACGATCTGGGCCAGCCCCACCGCCACCGCCATGGTCCAGGTGACCTCCTGCGGGAGCGGCCGATTCCGGATGGCCCACTCGACGAGGAGGATGACGATGCCGCCGATCACGGTAGCCCAGGCGACGGGCGCGACGTCCTTGGGCAAGGTGAAGCCCAGACGCTTGGCGAGAAGGCCGCCCGCGCCGGTGATGGCAAAGGCCACCACGAGCTTGAGCACGAAGCTCCGCGCGGCCCGCTCGTGGCGCCGGGTGAAGAGATCGCGGAGCCGGCCCGCGAAGACCACCAGCACCGCCACCGCGGTGCCGGACTGGATGAGAACATTGAACAGGTCCGACTGGCGCGGGAGCCAGCCGATGTTCTCCACCAGGAGCAGATGGCCGGTGGAGGAGACGGGGAGGAATTCCGTGATGCCCTCGATGATACCCAGGGCGATCACGGCGGCCCAGTCGGGCACGGCCGCGGCTATCCGGCTATTTCCTCGCCCCCGTCCACCCCGATCACATTGCCGGTGACCCAGTGGGTGTCGGGGTGCGAGAGCACGACGATGGCGCGGGCCACGTCGTCCGTGGTCGTCATGCGCCGGCTCGGGTTCCGCTCGATCGCCTTCCGCGAGAACTCGTCGTAGTTGGGGATCTTCTTGGCCGCGGGGGTGGCGGTCACGCCGGCGCGGATGGAGTTCGCGGTGATCCGGCGGGGGGCCAGCTCGGCGGCGAGCTGCCGGATATTGGACTCCAGCGCCGCCTTGGCCGCGGACACCGGCCCGTAGAAGGGGAGCACGCGGGCGCCGCCCGACGACGTCATGGCGAAGACGCGGCCTCCTTCGCCCATGAGCCCGCGCCCCACCACCTCCTGCGTCCAGTAGATGAGGCTGTGGGCCATGACGTCGAGGGTCATGTCCATCTGCGCCTTGGACACCGCCTCCTTCATGGGATCGGCGATGAAGAGCTTGAGGGTGCCGAAGGCGAGGGAATGCAGGAGCACCCGCAAGGCGCCCAGCTCGCCGCGCTCGCGGAGGATGCGCTCCATCTCGGTGGCGACCTCCGCCCGCTTCTCGTCGTCGGCGGCGTTCACGTTGAAGAAGTGGGCCTCGCGCCCCATGGCCCGGATCTCGCCCACGATGCGCTCCACATTGGGCAAGGTGGCGCGGCGGTCGAGGTGCACGCCGAAGATGTTGAGGCCGGCGCGGGCCAGCGCGACGCTGGTGGCTTCGCCGAAGCCGGAGGAGGCGCCGAGGACGAGGGCCCAGCCGGACAGCCGGACGGGCTCGACGGTGGGAGAGGCCATCTCGGCCGCCATTCTAACACCACACGCCGCCGTGCTACCATTGGGCGCCATGGCGAAGACCGCCGGCATCGTCCTCATCGGCAACGAAATCCTGTCCGGCAAGATCGCCGACGCCAATGCCGCGTACCTGTGCCGCGAGCTGCGCGGGCTGGGCGTGGAGGTGCGCCGCATCTCGGTGATCCCGGACGAGGTGGACCTCATCGCCGCGGAGGTGCGGGAGCAGAGCGCCGCTCACGACGTGGTGTTCACCTCGGGCGGCGTGGGCCCCACCCACGACGACGTGACCATGGAGGGCGTGGCGCGGGCGGTGGGGACCCGGGTGATCCGCCATCCGAGCCTGGTCGCCTTGCTCGAGGGTTACTACAAGGGTCAGCTCAACGAGGCGCGGCTCCGCCTGGCCGAGGTGCCGGAGGGGGCCGAGCTGGTCGCCGACGGCTCCCTGATGTTCCCCGCCGTCACCGTGCGCAACATCTATATCCTCCCGGGCGTGCCGGAGATCTTCCGCCAGAAGTTCGACGCGCTCCGCGAGCGGTTCCGGGAAACTCCGTTCCACCTGATCAGCGTCTTCGTCAATATCGGGGAGGGGACGCTGGCCGACCACCTCAACGCGCTGGTCGCCCGCCATCCCGACCTTCTCCTGGGCTCGTACCCCGAGTTCTCCAACCCCGAGTACAAGGTGAAGGTCACCTTCGAGTCCAAGGACCGGACCCTCGTGGAGCGCGCCGTGGAGGAGCTGCTCGCCGCGCTGCCGCCGGGGGCCGTGGTGAGAGTGCAGCGCTAGCGCGCGGTGAGCCTCACCGCCAAGGTCGTGCTGGGCGTGGCCCTGGTCGCCGCCGCTCTCTTCCTCCCCAGTCTCGGCCGCGCCCCCTTCGTCGATCCGCCCGAGGGCTTTCACGCGGTGATCGCGTGGGAGATGCTGCGTCACGGTGACTGGATCACGCCCCACATCAACGGGGTGCGGTACTTCGACAAGCCGCCCCTTCTCTACTGGCTGATGGCGGGCGGGTTTCGCGCGCTGGGGCCGGGGGAGGCGGCGGCGCGGCTCGGGTCCGCGCTGCCCGCCCTGGGCGTGGCGGCGCTGACCGCATGGCTCGGCATGCGGCTGGGCGGCGCGCGAGTGGGACTGGTGGCCGGGCTGGTGGTGGCCGCGAATCTCGAGCTCTTCCTCTTCGCGCGCCTGGTCAAGCCCGATCTCCTTCTCGTGCTCTGCATCCTCGTCGCCTTCACGGGCTTGCTCGAGGCGTATCTGCGACGCGAGGAGGCGCGCGACGGTCGCTGGGCGCTCCTGATCTTCTATGCCGCGCTGGGCGCCACCGCGCTGGCCAAGGATATCCTGGGCGCGCTGGGGCCCCTGGCCGCGGTGGCGGTCTTCTTCGCCGTCACCCGCGAGCGCAACGTGGCGCGCCGGTGGATCCCCTGGGCGGGCGTCCTCCTGTTCCTCGCCATCGCCATGCCCTGGTATGCCCTGGTGGAGGCGCGCAATTCTGGTTTCCTCTGGTACACGGTGATGGACAACCACATCCTCAACCTGGCGCGACACCGCGTGTTCCCCGACGAGGACGTGCCGCTGTCCGCGCTGGAGTTTCTCGCCGTGACCGCGATCGGGTTCCTGCCCTGGTGCCTGGCGGTGCCGTGGGCGCTCTGGCGGAGGCTGCGCGGCCCCTGGCCGACGCCGGAGGACCGCGCCTGGCTGCTGCTCGCCATCTGGGCCGCGGGATCGCTGGCCGTCTTCACGCTGTCGCCCTTCAAGCTGCCTCACTACGGCCTCCCCGCGTTTCCCGCCCTCGCCCTCCTGGTCGCCAAGCTCTGGGACGAGGTCCTGGAGGGAGCGACGGGCGCGCCGTCACCACGCACGCTCCTTGCGCCGCCTCTTCTCCTCTTCGCCGTCGCCGCCGGCGCCGCGTTCCTGGCCTGGAGGGGATACCTGACCCTTCCCGCGGGCGCCCTGCCCAGCGCTGACGTCGCCGCGCGAAACGTCGCCGCCCGCGGCCCGGACCTTCCTTTCATGTCGGGCGCGCAGCTGGCGCCGCTCTTCCGCTCGCTGACCGCCGTGTTCGGCCTGGGCGCGCTGGCCGCGGCCGCCGGGCTCGCGCTGCGGCGGCCGACCCTCGGCCTCGGCGCCCTGCTGGCCGCCATGCTCGCGTTCCTTCCCTTCGCCGCCGAGGGCTTCGAGCTCTTCGCCCGCAGCCGCTCGGTGCGGATGCTCGGCGACGCGGTGGCCCTGCGGGCCGCGCCCGGGGATCTCCTCGCCCACGAAGGAGCGCTGGAGAACAGCGGCTCGTGGCTCCTGACCCTCGACCCGCCCGGACGAGCGCCGGTGGCGGCGCCGGTCAAGGTCGTCAACGGGCTCGTCTCCAACCTCGCCTTCGGCGCCAGCTTCCCCGAGGCTCGGGATATCTTCTGGGACGCGGACCGATTGGCCGCGGCCTGGCGAGGCGACCGGCGAATCTTCCTCCTCTCGGCCGCCAGCGCGGAGCGGAGCGTGACGCGGACGCTTCCCCCCGATAGCCTGCACCTGCTCCTGGAGGCGGGCGGGCGCCGACTCTACTCGAATCGGCCCTGACCGCGATACCATGTAGGCGTGAGCGGCGCGCCTTACCGTCTCAAGGACGATCCGTACTCGAGCCACTCGCTCATCCTCTCGCGTCTCGGCGCCGGCCGGGGCCGCCGGGCCCTCGATGTCGGCGCCGCCGACGGCTTCCTCGCCGCCGAGCTGACCGCGCGCGGCTGGAAGGTCACCGCGCTCGAGCGCGATCCGGCCCAGGCCGCGCTGGCGGCGACCCGCTGTGAGCAGGCCATCGTGGTGGATCTGGAGCGCGAGACGCCGCCGGTGACCGGACTCTATGACGCCGTCATCTACGGCGACGTCATCGAGCACCTCTCGGATCCTCTGCGGGTGATGCGCGAGCTCAACCGCCACCTGGCGCCCGGCGCGATGGTCATCGTGTCGGTGCCCAACGTGGCGCACCTCACCGTGCGGCTCTCGCTGCTCCTGGGCCGCTTCGAGTACGGGGATCGCGGGATCCTCGATCGCACTCACCTCCGGTTCTTCACCCGGCGCACCTTCCTCGACTTCCTCGGGCGCGCCGGCCTCACGGTGCGCGAGGTGATGGTGACCCCCGCCCCCTTGCCGCTGGTGGTGCCGGAGCGCTTCCACGGGCGCTGGCTGCGGGCGCTCCACCAGTTCTCGGCGGGGGCGGCGCGCGCCTGGCCGCGCGGGCTCGCCTATCAGTTCGTGGCGGTGTGCTCGGACGGGGCGGCGAGGGAGCGCTAGATGACCCCACCGGAGGGGACGCCCAAGGCGCCCAAGGTCGTGGTGGTGATGCCGGCCTACAATGCGGGCCGGACGCTCCGGCTCACCTACGAGGAGCTGCCGAAGGACACGGTCAGCCTGGTCATCCTCGTGGACGACGGCTCCACCGACAAGACGCTGGAGGTCGCGCGCGAGCTGGGCCTCGAGATCTTCGTGCACGACCGGAACTACGGCTATGGGGCCAACCAGAAGACCTGCTACACCGAGGCCCTGCGCGCCGGCGCCGACATCGTGGTGATGGTGCATCCCGACTACCAGTACGATCCGACCCTGGTGCCCAAGATCATCGAGCCCATCACGCGCGGGGACGCCGACCTGGTGCTCGGCTCGCGCCTCAAGGTCGGCTCGGCCGTGCAGCAGGGGATGCCGTGGTGGAAATACGTGGCCAACCGCTTTCTCACCTGGGTGGAGAACCGCGCCTTCGGGCTCTCGATGTCCGAGTACCACACCGGCTACCGGGCCTTCAGCCGGGAAACCCTGGAAGCGGTGAACTTCCGGATGAACTCCGACGGCTTCGTCTTCGACCAGGAGATCGTGTCGCAGACGGTGGCGGGCGGCTTCCGGCTCGCCGAGATCGCCGTTCCGGTCCGGTATTTTCCCGAAGCGTCCTCCGCGTCCTTCGCGGACTCCTGCGTCTACGGGACCAAGATTCTCTGGGTGGTCACCCGCTACCTGCTGCACCGCTCGGGCCTCAAGCGTTCCCGGCGTCTGGAGAGCATACGCCGCCGGTACACGCGCCTCGGCCCGGACACCGAGGGCGCAGGCTCCCGTTGAGGGCGCGCCCCGCGGCCGCGCGCGCCCTCGACGTCGCCGCCGGCCTTCTCGCGGCCGGCATTCTCACCGCCTTCCTTTTCCCGTGGGCCCGCCCCGAGGATCTCTTCGTGGCGCTGGTGCTGGTGGCGGGGCTCCGCCTCCTGCTCCGCCCGCTGCCCGTTCCCGCCTTCGCGCCGCGCCGGGTGGTCGCGATCGGCGCCCTCGCCTATGCGCTCGCCTTTTCCTTCGTGACGGTGACCCGGCACTACACGTTTCTCACCCATGCGCTGGACCTGGGCTACTACGTCCAGCTCGTGTGGAACCTCGCCGGCGGCCGCGGGCCCCGGGTGAGCCTGCCCGAGATGCACGCCTGGGGCGACCATCTCTCGCCCATCATGTATGCGCTGGCGCCGGCCTTCTGGGTGGCGCCGGGCGCGGTCACCCTGCTGATCTTCCAGTCCATCGCGCTGGCGGCGGGAGCGCCCGCGGTGTTCCTGCTCGCCCGGCGCCGGCTGGGGGACGAGCGGCTGGCGGCCCTCTTTGCGCTGCTCTACCTCGTCAATCCCTCGCTCCACGGCATGAACGTGCGCGACTTCCACGCCGCCGCCCTCGCCGTTCCCTTGCTGCTCTGGGCCTTCGTGGCCGCGGAGGCGCGGCGCACGCTCGCCTTCGTGGGGTTGATCGTGCTGACGCTGGGTACCCGCGAGGACGCGGCGCTGGCCGTGATCGGGGTGGGGATATGGCTGGCGCTGGGGCAGGGCCGGTGGCGGGCGGGCGCGGTGACCGCGGCGAGCGCCTTCGCCGTCCTCTACGTGGACCTGCGCTGGATCATTCCCGCCTTCCGCGGGGAGTCCTATTCGCATCTCGCGCGCTACGCGGGTCTGGGCGGCTCGCTCACCGAGATCGTGGCCGGCCTGGTCTTCCACCCGCTCCAGGCCCTCCGTCGCGTCGCCACTCCCGGGCGCGCGCTGTATGTCCTGGCGATGCTGGCGCCGCTGGGCTTTCTTCCGCTCCTGGGGCCGGGGGCCCTGTCCGGGGCGCTCCCCGTGCTGACCCAGAATCTCCTGAGCTCGGATCCCGTCCTCTTCCACCACCGCACGCAGTACCAGGCCTTCGTGCTACCGTTCCTCGTCCTGGCCGCAATCGCCGGCTACGCGCGCCTGCGCGCGACCCGGCCCGGGGCGCCGGCGCGGGCGGCGCTGGCGCTGGCGGTGATGGCGAGCCTCGTGCTGTCCGCCCGGACCGTGAACCAATTCGCCGTGTACCGCTGGTGGCCGGATGCCGGCGACCGCGCCGCGTATCGGGTGCTCGCGCGCGTCCCCGCGGAGGCGGCGGTGTCGGCGCAGGATCCCTATGTGCCGCACCTCGCCCTGCGCTCGCGGGTCTTCGTCTTTCCGGTGAGAATCGAGGGGAGCGACCACCTGCTGCTGAACGTGGCGTCCTATCCCTGGCGCAACCTACCCGGGGTGACCATGGCGCGGTCGGGAGACACGGTGGAGATCGTGACGGGGAGCAGGGGCCCGGTCCATCGCTACGGCATCGTCGCCGAGGAAGGCCCCCACCTACTCCTGCGCCGGCGCTGAGCCCGGCGTCGCGGGCGGGGCCGGCGGGAGGCTTTCCGAGACCACCACGCGATCGCGGCCCTCGCGCTTGGCGCGGTAGAGCGCGACGTCGGCAGCGTGCAGGAGGGCCTCGCCCGCCCCGGCATGCTCGGGGAAAGCGGCGACGCCCAGCGAGATGGTGACGGGACCCAGCGGCGCTCCGCGATGAATGATGCGGAGGTTATGGGCGGCCTGGCGCAGATCCTCGGCGCGGCGCACCGCATCCTTGGCCGCGGCGCCCGGCATCACGATGGCGAATTCCTCGCCGCCCACCCGGCAGGGCACGTCCTCCACGCGGACCTGGCTGCGCAGGAGCCGCCCCAGCTCGGCGAGAAGCGCGTCCCCCGCGTCATGTCCCTGGTCGTCGTTGAAGCGCTTGAAGTTGTCCACGTCGATGGTGATGACGGAGAGCGGCACGTTGTTGCGCTGGGCCCGGCGCAGCTCGCGCTCCAGGGTCTCTTCCATGTAGCGGCGGTTGAAGAGGCTGGTGAGGTGGTCGCGCACCGACTGGGTGCGCAGCCGCTCGCGCAGGGCCAGGTTGGCGAGCGAAAGCCCCAGCTTGTCCGCGGCCGAGCCCGCCACGCGCTGCGCTTCCGTGCCGAAGGCGGGCGACCCCTGGGCGCGGGAGAGGTAGAGGACGCCCACCGCCTCGCTCTGCGCCACCAGCGGGATGCAGAAGTAGGAGCCGGGCAGGGGAGGGGCCAGATGGGCGCAGATGAGGGCGTTCTCGCTCTCCTCCACCACGTGGATGCGCCCGCGGCGGAGCGCCCAGCAATCGGCGGGGCCGAAGACGGTCTCGCCGCCGGCCCCGCCCTCGCCCCAGTTCACCACCGACTCCACGAGGTTGCGCGAGGAGTTGATGACGTGCAGCGCGCCCGCGCTTCCGGGAAACAGCGCCTCCAGCGAGCGGCGCACCACGCTGTACACCTCGGGCAGGGTGAGGCAGGCATCCAGGAGATCGCCCATCTCCTTGAGCTGCTGCTCGGTCTGGAGCAAGGTCACCAGGCGGTCGGACGCCTGCTTGCGGTCCGTGATATCGATGATGGTGCCCTCGAAGTGCGGATCCGCGGTATCCGTCATGTAGACCGCGCTCATGAGGACCCACACCGCCTCGCCGGTCCGCCGCTTGAGCGGCACCTCCACGTCCGTGATGGCCTCGCCGCTCAGGAGCCGCTGGAGGAGGCGCGACATCGCATCCCGGTCGCTGTGCAGGTCCGCCGCGTTGCGCCCGCGCGCGTCCTCCGGAGTGCGGTAACCGAGCATGCGCGCGAAGGCCTGGTTGCACTCCAGCAGCACGCCCTCGCGGGTGGTGCGGAAAATTCCCGACTGGCTGCGATCGAAGAGCATCCGGTAGCGCTCCTCGGCGGCCTTGAGCTCGGACTCGGCGGCGCGGCGGCGTCCCAGGTCCATCCGGATGAGAAGCCCGGCGACGCCGATGAGGGCAATGGCGGAGAAGCAGCCCAACCCCACGATGAGGAGCGCATTGCGCCGGCTGGACACCGCGCTGTCCGCGCGCTCCACGAGGAGGCGATGCTCCTCCGCCTTCATGCGGAAGATGAGGGTGCGGATCTCGTCCATGGTGGACTGCCCCTGCTCGAGCAGCGCCTGCACGTCCAGCCCGCCCTTGCTGTCGCGCTCCCGCTCGGTGATGCTCTGGGCCACCAGGGCCAGCTTGCGCGCGATGAGGGGCTCGAGAAGGTCCAGCCGCTGCCGCTGGGCGGGATTGGCGTCGGTGAGGCGGCGCGCGGTCGCGATCTCCTGGCGCACGCTGTCGCGCGCCGCCCGATAGGGCTCGAGGTAGTGGTCGGCGCCCGAGATGAGAAAGCCGCGCTCGCCGGTCTCCACGTCGATGATGCGCGCCAGGATGCTCTCCAGCGTCTGGAGCGTCTGGTAGGTCTCCTCCACCCGCTGCGCGTTCTGGGTGAGCTCGCCGAGGCTCTTGAAGGACGCCCAGGCGATGAGGACGAGCAGGGCCAGCGCGATGGAGAAGCCGACGGCGATCTTCCGTCCGAGGGTGAAATTCATGCCCGCGCCTTGATCCCGGCCGCGCGGGCGAGGTAACCGGCGCGGCTCTGGGCATAGCAGACCGCGGGGATGCCGGACAGCACCACGGGTCCTTCGTGGACCAGCCCGATCTTCTCCATCACCGCCCGTGAGCCATGGTTGTCCGGCCGCGCCACCGCCACCACGCGGCCCAGCGCGAGAGTCTCGAAGCCGTGGCTCAGCGCCCGGCCCGCCGCCTCCGAGGCAAAGCCCCGCCCCCAGAAGCGCGGTGCGAGGGCGTAGAGCACCTCGACGTCGGGCGGCGTGCCCTCCGGCCCGATCTGGAGATACTTGAGCCCGCACTGGCCCATGACTTCGCCGGTCCTCCCGTCGGTGACCGCCCACACGCCCCAGCCATGCGCGTCCCAGTGCTCGGCGAAGCGCCGGAGCGACAGCGCGGAGCGCTCGCGCGCCGCGTCGCCGTACCAGGGCCCGTCGCCCAGCCAGCGCGTCACCTCCGGGTCGGCGTACAGGCGGGCGTGGGCCTCGGCGTCTCCGGCGTCGAAGGGGCGAAGCACCAGGCGATCGGTGGCCAGCGAGGTCATCGGGCCGCCGGCCTCGCCGCGGCGCCGACGCGCCAGCCCAGATAGGCCACGCCCAGAACGAGCGCGGCCAGCACCGCCGAGGTCCCCACGGACGAGAGATCCGCCATCCACTTGAGCGTGGTGCTGGAGAGCCCCACGAAGGCCAGCCCCACCACGGGGATGACGGGAGCGCCGCAGCCCATCACGGTGCACGCGCTGGTGGAGAGTCCGAGCACGCCCGATACCGCCCCCAGCAGGCCGCCGTTCGTCCCCGCGTGCCGGAGCACCGCCGGCGGCGGCGCGCTCTCCCGGCGATGGGTCCAGAGGGCGAAGTACGCGGCGACGACAAGGGCCAGGGCCGCGAAGCGGACGAGGTCGCTCACGGTGACCGCGAAGCCCCATTCCACACCGAAGGTTCCATCGGCGGAGAACCAGAAGAGGGCAAGGTCCGAGAGCCTCGCGAGCTTCTCGGTCAGCGCCGGTTGCGGCGCCGCGAAATAGTCGGGGAGCCGCTTGAGCCACGGATTGAAGGTGAAGAAGTCCACCGGCTTGCGGGCCAGCGACAGCACCAGGGGCGGCACCAGAATGTCGAGTAGAAAGACACTCACGGCCACCACCGTGAAGAGACGCCAGCGCAGGCCGACCGCGGTGAACACTCCGCGGAGCGTCGTGCTGAAGGGACGCGCGATCCGGGCGACCATCGGCGATCCGATCCTGGAAGCTCCTCTCTACGCTACACGGCTGATTATAAAGGGGACGGGAGAGGCACGCCGAGGGAATTGGGGGCTGACGCATCGCGGTAGCGCGCGCGGCATATTCCTTGACTGATACGCGGCGCTCGCGTATACGGCTGCTAACCCCTCAGATGACGATTCACGCCCCCAACGAAGGAGGATCCCATGGCTGCTGAAGTCAATCGACGCGATTTCCTTGCCCAGCTGGGCATCACCGTCGGCACCGCCGCCGCCGGGGTCAGCGCGACCGCCGCCGCGGTGGGCGCCATTCCCGTGCCCCTGCTGGGCGCTCGGGCCGCCCATGCCCAGGGGGCGGTGAAGGGCAATGTCCCCGAAACGCCGTACAAGGTGGGCCACATGACCTTCTTCACCGGCGCGGGGGCGGTGCTGGGCGAGCCCTCCTACAAGGGCCATATCCTCGCCGCCGAGGAGATCAATGCCACGGGGGGCCTGCTGGGAAAGCGGAAGATCGAGACGCTCAAGGCCGACGAGAACGCCGGCACCGACGCCAACGTGAAGGAGATGCGCCGGATGAAGCTGTCCGAGAAGGTGGATCTCTTCACCGGGGTCATCTCCAGCGGCAATACGCCCGCGCTGGGGCCGGTGGCCGAGGAGCTCAAGCTGCTCACGATCTTCGTGGACGGCTGCACCGACTTCCTCTTCGACAAGGCGGTGCCCAACCCCCACTACATCTTCCGCATCACCAACATGCAGTCGGCGGACGGCGTGACCTGCGCCATCGCCACCG
The DNA here is from genome assembly GCA_035654455.1 of Candidatus Nitrosocosmicus sp. Lineage (GTDB taxonomy): Bacteria > Methylomirabilota > Methylomirabilia > Rokubacteriales > CSP1-6 > DASRWT01. Next base: position 30,625 of record DASRWT010000063.1, read on the forward strand.
CGATGACGTGGCCCAAGGTCAAGCGCATCGCGCATATCCATCCCGACTACTCCTACGGCCGCAATGCCTTTGACCATTTCAATATCGTGATGAAGAAGATGGTGCCGGGCGCCCAGGTGGTGTCGGAAGGCTGGCCCAAGCTGGGGACCACCGACTTCACCTCTCACATCACCAAGACCATCGCCGCCAAGCCGGATCTCCTGGTGTCGTCGGTGTGGGGCGGCGATTACGTGGCGATGTACAAGCAGGCGCTGCGTTACGACCTCTTCAAGAAGATGAAGTTCGCCAGCACCATCGCCTTCGGGGTGGCTCCACACGCCATCGGCAAGGATCACCCGGAAGGGGCCATCGCCGGCGTGCACTCCAACTACTACTTCAACTACCCGCCCAATGGCCGCTGGCCGTACAACGACACCTTCGTGAAGAAGTACTACGACCGCTGGAAGGAGTATCCGAACTTCCAGTCCGAGGGCGCGTACACGACGCTGTACATGTTCAAGACCGCGGTGGAGCGCGCCAACAAGCTGGCGGGCGGGTGGCCCGACGACGACGCCATCATCGGCCAGCTCGAGGGGCTGATGCACCCCGGCCCGGCGGGCTACGTGTACATCCGCCCGGACAATCACCAGGGCTACAAGGACGCCATGACCGGATTCAGCATCAATCATCCGGACTATCCGTTCCAGATCCTCGATCCCAACCGGATCATCACCATCCCGATCCGCAATATCACGGCGCCTCCCGGCTGGCCCAAGGGCGAGCCGACCTCGACCTACACCTGGATCGACAAGACCTGGCCTCAGGTCAAGGTCTAGGACTCCACCGGAATTCGGGAGGCGGCGGGTGCCGGCGCCCGCCGCCTCCTCCGTCCCCGCGCTCCCTGCGATGCCCCCCGTGAGCCGGCGCCTCGCCGTCCTGCTTGGCGCGTTCGCGCTCCTCGCCGGCGCCTCCGCCGAGGCCGGCCACGAATTGCCGTTCTATCCTTCGTTCTACCCGCAGGAGATCCGCGTCGAGGCCCTGGAGCCGGGCCCCGCCGCCGCCCAGCTCCGTACCGGCACCCTCCACGCCTATCTCGGGGGGGACCCGTTCGGCGGCGGCCGGCTGCCCGCCAATGTCGCCGCCGTCGAGTCGCTCGGCGCCTTCGTCGTCGTCACCGTGAACCCGGCGACGCCGGCCGGGCGTACCCGTGAAGGCCGCTGCGAGACGTCCAGTCGCGCCGTCCGCTCGCTGGGCGCCGCGCCGGGCTTCGTGGCGCACCCGTACCCGATCACGCCCTTCCACCGGGATTTCCTCGAGCACTACGACCTGATCCAGGCGCGCCGCGCGGAGCTGACCGGGGTGAGAGAGCTGCCCGGCGCGCCCCTGCGGCTGCGCGCCCGGGGCGCCCTGGCCCGGCGGCTCGTCGGCTCTCGCGCGGTCGCGGAGAACGGGCCGTGGGACGCGGTCGTCGAGGACATCGAGCCCGGAGAGCTCCTGATGGCAAACGGGTGGCTGGGGCCGCCCTGGCTCAAGTCGGGCTGGGCGCAGGCGCACCGGCTGCTGGCGCCCGGACTGACCGACGCCGCCGCGCGCAAGGACGCCGATCTCCTGTTCCAGCGCCTCACGTCCGGCGCGCCCACGGAGCGCGCGGAAGCGGCGGAGGCCGGGCGGCGTCTGGTGACGCGGCTCCTCGCCGAGTGCGAGCGCATGCCGGTGGGCTACGCGGTGCGGCGGGAGGCGTACAGCTCGGAGTTCTCGCAGGGCATCGAGAACGTCGCGCATGACTCGCAGGCCGGTCTCGCCTCGCACCTCTTCGTGCGAACGGCCAAGCTCAAGGACTTTCCCTGGAACGGGTGGCTGCGAGTCGGCATGGCCGGCCGCGCGCAGGCGGCGTGGAACCCGCTGGGCGGCTTCGGCGATCCCGCGGGGCGCTTCCTCTGGGCCGCCCTGGGCGATCCCGCCCTCCTGCCGGCGCCGGGCGGGGAGGGCTGGATCGGCAACCGGGTCACCGTGCCGCCGGGGGCGGTGGAGACGGCGCCGGCGATCCCGGTGCCCGAGGACACGCTGGCGCCCGAGGCCGGCACGGGCCTGCTCCGGGAAGTCGGCAAGGGCCGCACCGCGCGCGCGCGGGTGACCTATCGCGTCTGGACCTCGGCCTTCCACGACAACTCGCGCATGACGCCGGCGGACATCGCCTACGCCTACAGCGTGGCTGCGCGCTGGGGGGGAAGCCGGCCGGGCCCCGGAGATCACGATGCCGGCGTCGAGGCCGCCACCGCGCTCGCGCGCGGAGAGCTGATCGGCTTCCGCGTGCTCCGCGTGGAGACCGAGGTGCGCAAGTACAGCGACGTGACCTTCACCTATATCGTGCCGGTGGTCGAGGTCTACCTGGCCACCGCTACCGGCGACGCCGACGCGCTGGCCGCGTACGCGCCGCCCTGGAGCGCGACGCCGTGGCCCCTTCTCGCCCTCATGGAGGAGGCGGCGCGGCGAGGAGTGGGCGCCTTCTCGCCGGCGGAGGCGAGACGGCGCGGCGTCCGCTGGCTCGAGCTCGCCCGCGACGCGCGCGCCCGCGCCCAGCTCAACGCCATCGCCGCCGAGCTGGGCGGGCAGGGCCATGTCCCGCCGGCGCTGAAGCGCATGGTCAACGCGGACGAGGCGCAGACGCGCTGGGCCTCGCTGCGCGCCTTCGCGCAGAAGCGCGGCCACTACCTCGTCACCAACGGGCCCTATCAGCTCGACAAGTGGACGGACACGGCGGTGGTCCTGTCGGTGTTCCGCGACTTCACCTACCCCCTGGGGGTGGGCAGCTTCGACCGATTCGCTCCCCCACGTCGCGCGTACGTGGCCCGCGCCACCGCGCTCGCCGACCGGCTGGAGATCGAGGCGGACGTCGAGCGCGTGGAGAAGTTCCTGCGCGACTGGCGGCGGGTGCGGGAGCCGCTGGCTCCGCTGCCCGTGAGCGGCGACCGCCCGGAGATTCCCGTCTGTCGCTATGTGGTCATCGGTGCCGCGGGCGAGGTGGCGGCGGCCGGCTCCACCTCCGAGATGATGAACAACCGCCTGGTGATCCGGCCGGGACGCCTCAAGCCGGGCACGTACACGGTGCTGCTCGCGCTCGCGCTCGGCGACAACTGGGTGAATCCCGAGGTCGCGATGGTGAAGTATCGAGTTGACCCCGGCCCCTGAGCCCAGGCAGAGTATCGGCCCAATGGATACCCTGGTCGTCCACGCGCTGAACGCCTTGCTCTACGCGTCGGTGATGTTCCTCATCGCGGGAGGGCTCTCGCTCATCTACGGCGTCATGCGCATCGTGAATCTCGCCCACGGCAATCTCTACGCCTTCGGCGCCTACGTGGCCGCGTGGGCGGCGGGCCTCGTCATCGGCCATCTGCCCATCGGCCTCGGCTACCTGGCCCTGGCCGGGGGGGCGGTGGCCGCGGCCGGACTGGGCGCCGTGCTCGAGCCGACGCTCCTGCGGCCGCTCTACCGCCGCGCGGAGGAGTACCAGCTTCTCATCACCTTCGGCCTCCTGCTCATCCTCGAGGACCTCATGCGCCTCATCTGGGGTCCCTATCCACTCTCGGTGAGCGCGCTCTACGAGTCGATGGGCAGCTTGACCGTGGGCGACACCATCTACCCCACCTACAATATCGCCGTCATCGTCGTGGGCGGGATCGCCGCCGCGGGGCTCTGGGCCTTCGTCTACCGCACGCAGTTCGGCGTGGTGCTCCGCGCCACTTCCCAGAACATGCGCATGGCCTCCGCGCTGGGCGTCAACGTCAACCGCGTCTACGTGCAGGCCTTCACGCTGGGCTGCTTCATGGCCGGCCTCGCGGGGGCCATCGTGGTGCCCCAGCAGGGGGCGGTGCTCGGCATGGGGGTGGACGCCCTCATCCTCGCCTTCGTGGTGGTGGTCATCGGCGGGCTGGGCAGCCTCGAGGGCGCCCTGGTGGGCGCTCTCCTCGTGGGCGTGGTGCGGGAAGCCGGCATCACCTTCTTTCCGGAGATCGAGCTCGCCGTGCTCTATCTCATGGCGGCGGTGGTGCTCCTCGTCCGTCCCGCCGGGCTCTTCGGGCGCGCATGAATCCCGCCGGCGCCCGGCTCCGCGATCTCCTCACCCTCGGCCTTCCCGCGGTGGCGCTCCTCGCCGTCATGCCCTTCGTGGCCACTCCGTATCAGACGGTGCTGCTCTCCTACGGCCTCGTCTACGCCATCGCCGCCCTGGGCTTCAACCTGCTGCTGGGCTATACGGGGCTCCTGTCCTTCGGCCACTGCGCGTACTTCGGGGTGGGGGCCTACGCGGTGGCCTTCATGGTGAAGTACTTCAAGTGGTCGTCGATGGAGCTCTTCGTCCTCGGCGGGGTCCTCGCCTCCGCCTTCGTGTCCTTGATCTTCGGCTTCCTCTGCGTTCGCTACACGCGCATCTTCTTCGGCATCCTCACCATGGCCCTGTCCCAGGTGCTGTGGAGCCTCGCCTTCAAGTTCTTCTGGTTCACCGGCGGGTCCGACGGGCTCCGGGTGCCGACCCCCACGCTCCTGGGCGGCGTCTGGGCCCAGGGGCCGGGCAGCGACAAGTTCGATTTCCTCTCGCATCGCTACTACTTCTACGTCCTCGCGCTCTTCGTGGCGGCGGTGGCGGTGATGTGGCTCATCGTGCACTCGCCCTTCGGCAAGGCGCTCCAGGCCATCCGGGACAACGAGACCCGCGCGGAGTTCGTGGGCGTGCAGGTGAGGCGCTATCGGCTGGTGGCCTTCGTGGTGTCCGGGATCTATACCGGCCTCGCGGGCGCGCTGTGGGTGCCGCTCAACGGCCTCACCACCCCCGACATCCTCCACTGGACGTTCTCGGGCAAGATCGTCTTCTTCACCGTGCTGGGGGGATTCCAGACCTTCGCCGGCCCCATCATCGGCGCCATCGCCTTCAACTATCTCGAGGTCTACGCGGTCGGGCACACCGTGTACTGGCAGCTCGTGCTGGGAGTGGTGCTGGTGGCCCTGGTGCTGGTCCTGCCGGCGGGGATCGTGGGCAGCCTCCTGCGGTGGCTGCCGCGGCGGCGGCGGACGGCCGCATGAGCCTCCTCGAGACCCGCCAGCTCGCCAAGTCTTTTGGCGAGACCCATGCGGTCGATCGCGTGGACTTCCGCGTCAACAAGGGCGAGGTCCTCGCCCTCATCGGCTCCAACGGGGCGGGGAAGACCACGCTGGTGAACCTCATCAGCGGCCTCATCCCGCCGGACTCGGGCACCATCGAGTTCCAGGGCGCCGACATCACGCGCGCGTCGGTGCACCAGAAGATCGGCGCCGGGATCGCGCGGAGCTTCCAGCTCGTCAACCTCTTCGACCAGCTCTCCAGCGCGGACAATATCGCCTTGTCCATCTTCTCGCGGGAAGGGAAGACGCGCCGGCTCTTCTCGCTCGCCGACTCGGATTCGGCGGTGCGCGACGAGGCCCACGGGGTGCTGAAACAGTTCGGCCTCGACGGGAAGGCGGCGGTGCCGGCGGGGGGGCTTTCCCAGGGCGAGCGCAAGCTCCTCGACATCGCGGTGGCCTACGCGCTGAAGCCGGCCCTCCTCTTCCTCGACGAGCCCACCAGCGGGGTGAGCACGCGGGAGAAGGCGCCCATCATGGACATCATCTCCGGCATCGTGCGCTCGGGCCACATCACCGCCGTCATCATCGAGCACGACATGGACGTGGTCTTCCGCTACTGCGAGCGCATCGTGGCCATGCACGGGGGCAAGATCCTCGCCGACGGAAGCCCGGACGAGATCCGGGCCAACGCGGAGGTGACCGCCAACCTGCTGGGCACCCAGGAGCGGGGCTGATGCTGGAGATCGAGGGCGTCAACACCTTCCGCGGCCCCGCCCATGTGCTCCGGGACGTGCGACTCCGCGTGGGCGACGCGGAGGCGGTGTGCCTGGTGGGCCGGAACGGCGCCGGCAAGACCACCACCATCGACAGCATCATGGGACTCCTGCCCATGCGCAGCGGCCGCATCCGGCTGGGCGATCAGGACGTGACGCGACTGCCCGCCCACCGCCGGGCGCTCCTCGGGATCGGCTACTCGCCGGAGGACGCGGGCATCTTCCCGGACCTCACGGTGGCGGAGAACTTCCGGATCAGCCAGTCGCTGGCCCGATCGGGCGGGCGGCCCGCCGGCGCCACCGGCGCGGAGGGCATCGACGCGCGGGTCTTCGCCCTCTTCCCGGAAGTGCAGGGGTTCCTCCAGCGACGCGGGCTCTTCCTCTCCGGGGGGCAGAAGAAGATGGTGGCCATCTCCCGCGCGCTGACGCTGTCGCCCACCATCCTGCTGCTCGACGAGCCGTTCGAGGGGCTAGCCCCGGTGGTGGTGAGCCGCTTCATCGAGGCGGTGAAGCAGATCAAGGCGATGGGCATCTCGCTCCTCATCGCCGAATCCAACCTGGCGTCCGCGTCCCGGGTGGCCGACCGCCTCTACGCCATTGATCGGGGCGAGATCATCTTCGAGGGGAGTCCCCAGGGCGTCTTCGCCAACGAGGACGTCATGAAGACCTTGCGAGGCTAGCCGCCCTCCCGATCCGCGGGCGACGCGCCGGCGAGGACATGGGAGGCGTGGTGCAGGACCATGCGCCACTCGCCGCCCTCGCGCTCGAAGACATTGGTGGCCACCAGCGCCGTCACCGCGATGTTCCCCCTCAGCTCCGAGAGGATGTTCTCCGCGCAGGTGACCCAGGCGGTATCGCCCGTCACCCTCGCCCGCACGTCGCCCAGGCTGAAGCGCATCTCGCCGCTGCCCTTGAAGATCGCTTCCCAGGACTGCCGCACCGCCTCCCAGCCCTCGAGCAGCGCCCAGCCCGGATGCACGCAGCGCACGTGCTCGCCGTGCGCCCACACCCGGTCCATCTCGGCGAGGTCCAGGGCCTCGAACGCGCGGTAGAAGCGCGCGTTGGCTTCCTCGACCTCGGCCGTCTCGTCGTCCGGGGTCATGTCGGGCACGAGACGATCACGCGCCCCCCGGCGCGCGAGACGACCAGCCGCTCCAGGCTGGCGCCGGGGCAGGGCCCCTCGACGCAGAGGCCGGTGGCGGGCGTGAAGACCGCGCCGTGCCGGGAGCAGACGATGTGCCGGCCGTCCTCGCCCATGAAGCCGTCGCGGCTCACGTCGAGCGGCGTGCCCGCGTGGGGACAGCGATTCACGTACGCGTGAAGGACGCCCTCGACGTTCGCCACGAAGCCGTCCAGCAGCTCTCCTCCCCGACGAAGGCGGAAGCGCGCGGTCTGGCCCGGCGCGAGCGCGTCAGCGGCCAGGCTCCACGTGGTGTCGGCGGCGTGCACGCTCCCCTTCTATCAGAAGGCCCGGGCGCGTTCAATTCCGCGTGATACGATGACGCGGTATGGCCGCACCACATTCGCTCGCGTCGTCAGATCTTGCCGTCGACGCGCGGGACCTCACCAAGACCTTCCGCTCGGGCTGGCTGCGGCCGCGCCGCACCGAGGCGCTCCGCGGCGCGAGCCTCCAGGTGCCGCGCGGCGCGATCTTCGGCCTGCTCGGCCCCAACGGCGCCGGCAAGACCACGCTGCTGTCCATTCTCGCCACCCTGCTCATCCCCGACGGCGGGAGCGCCCGCGTGCTGGGCTACGACGTGGTGCGCGAAGCGCGTGAGGTGCGCCGCCGGCTCAACATGGCGAGCGGGAACGCATCCTTCGTGTGGAGCCTGCGTCCGCCGGAAGTGCTCGCGTTCTACGGCCGCCTCTACGGCCTCCACGGCCGCGCCCTCCGGCAGCGCGTGGAGGAGCTGATCGAGCTGTGCGAGCTGGGCCCGCACCGGACCACCGAGTACAACGAGCTATCCACCGGCCTCAAGCAGCGCCTCGCCTTCGCCAAGGCGCTCCTCAACCGGCCCGAGGTGCTCTTCCTGGACGAGCCCACCCTCGGGCTCGATCCCGACGTGTCCATCCGCATCCGCGCCCAGATCGCGAGCCTGCGCCGGGACCAGGGCACGACCATCATCCTCACCACCCACTACATGCGCGAGGCGGAGGAGCTCTGCGACGAGATCGCCTTCATCAAGGGCGGCCGCATCCTGGCCCGCGGGGCGGCCGACGCGCTGAAGCGCCAGATCCGGATCGGAGAGGTGGTGAGCCTCCGCCTCGATCCCGCCGAGCCGGCCGGGCTCGCCGAGCTGTCCGGCGTGCTGGCGGTGCGGCGGCGCGCCGACGCGGTGGAGGTGACGGTGGACACGGTGGAGAAGCGGCTGCCCGAGCTGCTGCGCTGGCTCCACGGCCAATCCGTCGAGGTGCGGGACTGCCGCGTGCGCGAGTCGGATCTGGAGGAGGTGTTCGTTGAGCTCAACCGCTGAAGCGGCGGCGGCGATTCGCGGCCACATCCGCCCGCCCGCCCGGGAGCCGGAAGGCCTCGTCCACGAGTGGGTGCGCACGTGGGCCTTCGCCCATCGCAACCTCATCATGGCGCGCCGGAACGTGTTCTTCCTCTTCGAGCTGACCTTCTGGCCCGGGGTGGCCATGCTCTCCCACGGCCTCCTCACCCGCTTCCTCGAGCTGACCCCGCAGATGACCGCGTTCATCCTCGCGGGCACGGTGGCGCTGTCCACGGTGCAGGTCTGCCAGCTCGACGTCGCCTACGCGGTGCTGTTCGACATCTGGTCCAAGTCCATGAAGCACCAGTTCCTGGCGCCGGTGTCCATCCGCCACCTCGCGGTGGGCGCCTGGCTGGTGGGAGTGGGGCGCGGCCTGGTGGTGTTCGCCCTCATGGCCGCCATCGGCAGCAGCGCCTTCGGCTTCGACTTCCTGGGCGCGGGCCCGGCCAGCCTGGCCGTCTTCCTCGCCGGCTGCTTCCTGTCCTCGCTGATCATCGGGCTCTTCGTGTGCGCGCTGGTCATCCTGTTCGGCACCCGCGCGGAATCCTCCGCGTGGGCGGCGGTGAACTTTCTCGTGATGCTGGCCGGCATCTACTACCCCGTCTCCGTCCTGCCCGGGTGGGCGCAGACCGCCTCGGCCTTCATCCCGCTGACGTATTTCCTGGACGCGTTTCGCGCGGGCTATGGCTTCGAGCCGGCCTTCGCTCACCCCGCGCTGTTCGGGTTCGCGCTGTCCGGCCTCTACCTGGCGCTCGCGCACTGGGCGCTCGCCGCCGCCATCACGCGGTCGCGCCGCACTGGCCTTCTCCTCAAGCTCTCGGAGTGACACCGTGACCGACCATTCATCCGACATTCGTACCGAGTTTGCCCGGCCCTCCCCCGAGATCGTCAAGGGCTACGGGGACCTCTCCACCACCGCGCTGGCCGACTTCCTCGCCCTGGACAGCGTGATGCGCCACGCGATCCATCCCCTGTGGGGCCCGCCCCCGCGCATCGCCGGCCCCGCCTTCACCGTTCGCACCGCGAAGCACGACAACCTCATGATGCACGCCGCCATCTACCTAGCTCAGCCCGGCGACATCATCGTGGTGGAGGCGGGCGACGAGGAGATGGCGGTGGCGGGGGGCAATGTCTGCGCCATCGCGCAGCGACGCGGGGTGGCGGGCTTCGTGATCGACGGAACGATCCGGGACGTGCGCGAGTCGCAGGACCGGGGCTTTCCCCTCTTCGCGCGCGGCCGCTCGCCCATTCCCGCCGGGAAGAAGGGGCCGGGGCAGATCAACG
>DASRWT010000064.1:0-48433 GCA_035654455.1 Candidatus Nitrosocosmicus sp.
GGCGCGGGAAAGACCTCGAGGTAGTAGGTGGTCGCCCCGGTGCGCTGGGCCACCCCGGGAATCGAGGTCGCCTGCGCGGCCAGGCCCGCGTGCTCGGCGGCGGCCACGATCCAGTCCGTGAGAACGCCGCCCCCCTGGCCGCCGAGCGCGGCGATGAGAATCGAGAGGGGGCGCGGCGCCGCGGGCGTCATCACGGCGGGAGCCTCAGGCCGCCTGGAGCCAGCCGATCACCCGCGCCCGCACCGCGGCGAGGCCGCGCTCCCAGACGCGCGCGTTCCGCACCACCACCGCCTCGTAGAACGAGGGGCAGAGCACGGCGGCGTGCGCGACCTCCCCGCAGAGCCCGCAGCCGACACAGCTCTGATCCACGCGGGCGACGGGATCGGTGCGAAGCGGGTCGCCGCTGTCGCCCAGCGTGAGCGAGGGACAGCCGTTCAAGCGCATGCACGACTTGTCCCCCGTGCACACGTCGGGATCCACGCCGAAGCGCGCCGAGTCCACCCGGCCGCCCGCCTTGAGGCGCGCGGCGATCTGCGGCTTGACCCGGCGCTGGCGCTCGAGCTGGCACTCGGCCTTCGCGATGACGACCTTGAGCCCGCCGGCGGTGGTGGTCATCGCCTCCCGGATGGTCCGCAGCGTGCTCTCCAGCCGATACGGATTCACCACCCGCATCCAGCGCACGCCGAGGCTCCGGATGGTGTCGGCGATGGACATGCGCACCGTCTGCCCGCGCGGGTTCGTTCCCGTCGAGGGATTGGCCTGCTGACCGGTGGCGGAGGTGTAGCCGTTCTCGAGGATGACGAGCACCGAGTCCTGCTGGTTGAACACCGCGCCGGCCACGCCCGCGGTGAGGCCGGAGTGCCAGAAGCCGCCATCACCCAGGATGGACACCACGCGCTTCCCGAACGCCGGCGCCACCGCGCCCGCGGAGGCCAGCCCCATGCCGTAGCCGAGAATGGTATTGCCCATGTTGAAGGGCGGCAGGGTGGCGAAGGCGTGGCAGCCGATGTCGGCGGCCACATGGGTTTCCCCCAGCTCCCGCTGCGCGATCTTCAGCGCGCTGAACACCGGCCGCTCCGGGCAGCCGGTGCAGAAGGCGGGCGGGCGCTTGGGAAGCGGCGCGCGCAGGATCTCGCGGCCGCGCCCCGCATGGGCGGCCAGCGCCGCCCGCCGCGCCTCCGCCTCGCCGCCGAGGAAGCGGGCGACCCCGCCCAGGACCACCTCCGGCACGTATTCCCCGTGCGCGGCCACCGTGTCCTTGCCGTGGATGCGGACATCCAGGCGCCGCTCGTAGGCGAGAGCCTTGAGCTCCTGCTCGATGAAGTTGGGCATTCCTTCCTCGATCACGAGCACGCGCGCCTTGCCCTCCACGAAGCCGAGCACTTCCTCCGGCACGAGGGGATGGATCACGTTGAGCACCAGCAGCGGAATGCGGCTCCGGCCGTGGGCGTCGGCCTGCCCCAGCAGCGCGAGGGCCCGGAGCACGGTGGGCGTGAGCCCGCCCTGCAGGATGATGCCGATGTCCTCGCGGTCGCCCGGCACGATCTGGTTGAGCCCGCGGGCCCGGATGTACTCGCGCGCGGCGGGAAGCCGGCGCTCGAACTTCTGGACCTCCTGCGCATAGGTGGACGGCGGATGGCTCAGCCGTCCGTAGTCGAAGGAGTGGGCCTGGAGCGGGTCCCGCACGCCGATGGCGGGCCGGACATTGTCCTCGCAGACCATGGCGCCGCGCATGTGCGCGGTACGGATGCGCAGGCTGATCACCGCGGGAAGGTTCGAGGCCTCCGACATCGCGAACGCCTCGCCCACGGTGGCGGCCAGATTCTGCAGCGAGGGGCGCGGATCGAAGAGGAGCAGCGAGGACTTGAGCGCGAAGGCATGCGTGCGCTCCTGGATGACGCTGGCGCCCGCGCCGTAGTCCTCGCCCACCACCACCAGCGCGCCGCCGATGACGCCCGCGGAGGCGAGATTCGAGAGCGCGTCCGAGGCCACGTTGGTGCCCACCACCGACTTCCAGGTCACCGCGCCCCGCATGGGGTAGTTGATGGACGCGCCGAGGAGCGCGGCCGCCGCCGCCTCGTTGGCGGAGGCGTCGAAGTAGACGCCCATGGGCTTGAGCAGGCTCTCGTTGGCGTCGGCCATGACATCGAGCAGGTGGGAGACGGGAGCGCCCGGGTAGCCGCCGACATACGAGACGCCCGACTGCAGCAGCGCCTTGGTGATGGCGAGGATGCCCTCCCCGCGCAGCACCTGACCCCGGCCCAGCGCGAGCTGCTTGACTTCGGCGGCGAACGACCGTTCCATAGGGCTCTCTTGTACCACAGCCAGCGCCCCGGGTCCCTCCGCCGGGGCCGGAGACACTGATGGCGTACTTCACGACCACCGACGGCGTCCGCATCTACTACGAAGAGCATGGCAGCGGCCGGCCGCTGCTCCTCGCCTACGGCATCGGCGGCAATGCGGGGATGTGGCAGCCCAATGTGGCCGCCCTCGCCGCCCGGCGCCGCCTCATCCTGTGGGAGCCTCGGGCGCACGCGCGCTCGGACGCGCCCGCGGACCCCACGCGCGTCACCTTCGGCCACTGGGTGCTGGATCTCCACGATCTCCTCGACCATCTGGCCCTCGATCGGGCGGTGGTGGGCGGCCTCTCGCTCGGCGGCGGCATCGCCACGCGGTTCGTCCTCAAGCACCCCGACCGGGTGCGGGCGCTGGTGGTGGTGGACTCGTCCTCGGCGGCCGGGCTGCCGCTCAGCGTGGACAACGTGGTGATGCGGGCCCGGAGCATCCAGGTCGTGCTCGAGGGCGGCATGGAGGCCATGGCGGAATTCGCCATCGCCTCCAACCCCAATGTCTCGGGCCGGCTCAAGCTGGATCCGCGGGCGCGCGAGGAGGTCTTCGCGATGTACCGGATGCTCAAGCCGGTGGGCTATGCCAATGCCCTCCGCGCCCTGCTCCAGATGGACTACGTCACCGAGCGCCTGCCGGAGATCGCCGCCCCCACCCTGCTGGTCTGCGGTGACGAGGATCCCTCGCTGGGGCCGATGCGCGTCATGGCGGAGAAGATCAAGCACGCGGAGTTCGAGCTGCTCTCGCCCGCGGGGCACTTCGCCAACCGCGATCAGCCGGAGGCATTCAACCGGGCGCTGCTCGACTTCCTCGGCCGCGTCGACGGCTGACGCGGATTTGGCACGGGCCCGCGGCCCGTGCCACAATCGCCGCCATGCTCCGTCGCGCCCGGGCCGTGCTGGGAACGGCATCCGCCACCCACTTCGTCCACGACGGGTTCGCCGACATCATCTACGTCCTCCTCCCCATCTGGAGCCTGGAGTTCGGGCTCAGCTTCGCGCAGGTGGGACTGCTGCGAACCTGCTACACGGGCGGGATGGCGTCCTTCCAGATCCCGGCGGGCATGCTCGCCGAGCGCTGGGGCGAGGCGCGGCTCCTCGCCGCCGGCACCGCCATCACCGCGCTGGGCTTCATCGCGGCCGGGATGGCGGGAGGCTTCGGCGCGCTCCTTGCCTGCCTCCTCCTCGGCGGCTTCGGCTCGTCGGTGCAGCACCCGCTCTCCTCGGCGCTCGTGTCCAAGGCCTACGAGGGCGGCGCGCGGCGCATGGCGCTGGGGACCTACAACTTCTCGGGCGACCTGGGCAAGGTGGTGGTGCCGGCGTCGGTGGCGCTCGTCACCACCTGGGTGGGCTGGCGTGAAGCCACGCGCGGATACGCGGTGGTGGGCCTCGTCGCCGCGGTGCTCCTGCTGCTGGCGCTGTCCCGGCTCCGGGTGGGCGGCGCGGTGACGATGGGGCCGGACGCCGTCGACTCCGCACGCTCCTCCGGCTGGGGCATCCGGGACCCGCGCGGCTTCACCGCGCTGTCCGCGGTCCACGTCATCGACAACTCCACCCGCACGGCGTTTCTCACCTTCCTGCCCTTTCTCCTCATCGCCAAGGGCTCCTCGGTGCCGGCGGTGGGCGTGGCGCTCATGCTCGTCTTCGCGGGTGGCGCCGCGGGCAAGCTCGCCTGCGGCGCGCTGGCGGAGCGCCTGGGCGTGATCCGCACCGTGGTCCTCACCGAGACCGCCACCGGGATCGGGATCCTGCTCCTGCTCGCCCTCCCGCTCAACGCCTGCCTGCTGCTCCTGCCGCCGCTCGGCATCGCGCTGAACGGCACGTCATCGGTGCTGTACGGGACGGTGGCGGATCTCGTGTCCAGCGACAAGCGGGCGCGCAGCTATGCGCTCTTCTACACGGTGGGGATCAGCGCCTCGGCCCTGTCGCCATTCGTCTACGGTCTGCTCAGCGACTGGCGCGGGGTGCCGGTGACCCTGGCCACCATCGGACTTCTCGTCTTCACCACCCTGCCGCTGACCGTCGCCCTTCGCGCCCCCCTGGAAGCCGCCAGCCCCGCCTAGCCGGGCGCGGCCACCGAGGGCACCGAGACGCGCTCGGACACCGTCCGGCGCTCGGGCCCCGCGAGCCAGGTAAAGCTCAGTCGCCCGTCCGGGTCGAAGCGCAGCACGGTCACCGCGGCGCGGACATCGAGGCCGGGTGCCCAGGGGCGCTCGATGCGCGTCACCGGTCGGCCGCTGAAGATCTGACGCACCACGAGCGCGCGCTCCTCCGTGGCCGCGAACAGGGAACGGCGGACATCCACCTCGAGCACTCCCGCCCGCGGGCCGGAGATGCGGTGGCGGCGCGCCTCGAAGAAGTAGCTGAGCGTGGCGCCGGACCCCCCGGCGAAGCGCGCCTCGCCCAGGGTCGCGGTATGCCACCGCACCGCCGGCCGCGGGAGCGTGTCGCGCCCGGGCGTCGGGGCAAACCAGGTGGGGGTCTCCGGTGCGCCCTGGTAAGCGCCCACCCGGCACCGCGCATCCGTCTCGCAGACCGAGACGATGCCGGCGCTGGGCAGGAGCGAGCGGTACAGGCAACGCGAGGGGCCGGCGCCACCGGCGCCCGCGCACTCTCCCGCTTCCGGGTCCGCCGCCCCCGCCGCGCCGGCGGAGAGGAGCGCGGCGGCAAGCGCGAGCCGGAGCCCACGGAGACTAGTCGCGGGCCGGCCTCATTTCTTCTCGGCCAGGAGCTCGGTCATCCGGGTGAAGAACTGATCGAGCATCATCTTCGAGACCCCGCCCAGCATGCGCTGCCCCACGCTCGCGATGAGGCCGCCCACCTGCACGTCGGCGTCGTAGCTCACGCGCGTCGAGGCAGGGCTCACCGCGCTCAGCGACATCGCCGCTTCACCCTTCACGAAGCCGGGGCCGCCCTTGCCTTCCACCAGCATCCGATACCGGTTCGGCGGCTCGAGGTCCATGAGCTTGACCTTGCCCTCGAAGGTCCCCTTGATGGCGGCCACGCCCACCTTCATGACCGCCTTGTACTCGCCCGGCCCGATCTCCTCGAGTCCCTCGCAGCCCGGGATGGCCTTGGCGAGCGTCGCCGGGTCCAGGAACGCTGCCCAGACCGTGTCCTGCGCGGCGGGAATCTCGTTCGCCCCCTCGATCTTCATGAATCGGACAGTCCGCGCACCGACGCCTCCATGCGGCGCATGCCCTCGCGAATGGTGTCCAGCCCGGTGGCGTACGAGATGCGGATATGATCGTCGGAGCCGAAGTCCACGCCGGCCACGCAGGCGATGCGCGCGTCCTCCAGGAGGAACGCGCAGACGTCGGCCGAGCCCCGGATCACGCCGCCCTTCCAGCGCTTGCCGAAGAGGCCCGAGACATTGGGGAAGGCGTAGAAGGCGCCCTTGGCGGTGTTGCAGCGGACGCCGGGCACCGCGTTCAGCGCCTCGATGATGAAGCGGCGGCGCCGGTCGAACTCGCCCACCATCTTGGCGATCTCGTCCTGCGGGCCGGCGAGCGCCTCCACCGCCGCCCACTGGGAGACGGACGCGGGATTGGAGGTGACCTGGCTCTGGATGTCCGTCATCGCCCGGATGATCTCCCTGGGCCCGGCGGCATACCCGATGCGCCAGCCGGTCATCGCGTACGCCTTGGAGCACGTGTTGACGAGCAGCGTCCGCGCCTTGATCTCCGGCGAGAGCGAGGCGATGGAGACATGCCGGCCCTCGTAGGTGAGGGCCTCGTAGCACTCGTCGGACACCACCCAGAGACCGTGCTCGAGCGCCAGCTTGGCCACCGCGTCCAGCGCCGCGCGGGAAAACACCGCGCCGGTGGGATTGCCGGGGCTGTCGAGGATGATGAGCTTGGTGCGCGACGTCACCGCGCGCGCCACCGCCGCGGGATCGAGGTCGAAGCCGGTGGACTCGTGCGTGGGCACGGGCACCGGCACCCCGCCCAGCAGCCGCACCTGCTCGGGGTAGGACACCCAGTAGGGGCTGGGGATGAGCACCTCGTCGCCCGGATTCACCAG
This sequence comes from Candidatus Nitrosocosmicus sp., assembly GCA_035654455.1. GTDB lineage: Bacteria > Methylomirabilota > Methylomirabilia > Rokubacteriales > CSP1-6 > DASRWT01. The sequence goes on from DASRWT010000064.1 coordinate 6,369, forward strand.
CGCCATGACGATGTTGTACAGCGTGTGCTTGGCCCCGCAGGAGACGGTGACCTCGTCGGGCGCGTACTCGAGCCCGTGGTCGCGCTTGAGCTTGTGGCAGACGGCGGCGCGCAGCTCCGCGATGCCGCCCACCTCGGTGTACTTGGTCTGGCCCTTGTCGAGCGCGCGCACCGCCGCGTCCTTGATGCGCTTCGGCGTGTCGAAGTCCGGCTCGCCCACGCTGAACGAGATCACGTCGATGCCCTGGGCGCGCATGGCGCGGGCCTTGGCATTCATGGCGAGGGTGGCGGAAGGGACCAGGGTCTTCAAGCGATCGGCGAGCATGGGTACCCTACTTTCTGACGATCTTGACGTATCGCTCGGTCAGGCGCGCCTCCACCACGGGAGGGACCAGGCCGGTGACCGGCGCCCCCAGCGAGGCGACCTCCTTGATGAGGCGGGACGAGATATAGGTGTAGCGCTCGTGCGGCATCATGAACACCGTCTCCACGGTGCCGCGCAGCTTGCGGTTCATGAGCGCCATCTGGAACTCGTACTCGAAGTCCGACACCGCGCGAATGCCGCGCACGATGCAGTCGGCGCCCTCACGGTCGACGAGGTCGATGAGGAGCCCGTCGAAGGACGTGATACGCATGTGAGTGAGCCCATGCGTGGCCTCGTCGATCAGCTCGAGGCGCTCCTTGACGCTGAAGAGCGGCTCCTTGGACGGGTTGGCCACCACCGCGACGATGAGCTCGTCGAAGATGCGGAGGCTCCGCTCGATGAGGTCGAGGTGTCCGTTGTGCATCGGGTCGAACATCCCCGGATAGACCGCCCGCTTGCCCACGGAGAACCCCCGTCAAGTTGCTGGAAAGGTGGAAAAAGCCTGGGAGAGTTTAGTCAGGGGCGCGAAAGAAAGTCAAGGTGGTGTCCCCGAACCGGCGCGCCTTCCAGCGCGTCAGCACACCTGGAGACTCGGGCGGCGGCGCCTTGGTCCCATGCTGGACCACCACCAGCGCGCCGGGAAGCAGCGCGCCGCCGCCGGCGACCGCCGCGAGCGCCGGCGCGGCGCGCGACGAGTCGTAGGGCGGGTCGGTGAAGACCACCGCGAAGCGCTCGCCCGCGGCGGCCAGGCCTTCGACGGCGCGGCCGGCATCGTCGCGGAGCACCCGCGCGCGGTCCCGCAGCCCCAGCCGCTCGACATTGTCGCGGAGGGCGCGGAGCGCCATGGCGTCCTGCTCCACGAACACGGCAGCGGGCGCGCCCCGCGAGAGCGCCTCGATGCCCACGCCCCCCGCCCCCGCGAAGAGGTCGAGAAAGTCGCCGGCCTCCAGATACGGCATGAGGGTATCCAGGCAGGCGATGCGCACCTGATCGGCGGTGGGCCGGGTGGTCCGCCCCTTGGGGGTGACGAGACGCTGGCCCTTGAGCGCGCCGGCCAGCACGCGCATCAGCCGACGCTCGCGAGATCGAGCTTGCCGCGCCAGCGCGCGAGCACGGCCGACCGCAAGGCCCGATGCTCGGGCCGGGCGAGGTCGGGATCCGCCGCCACCAGGGCGAAGGCGTCTCCGCGCGCCTCCTCGAGGAGCGCGCCGTCGCGGAGAAGGTCGGCCACGCGAAAGGCCGGCAAGCCCGACTGGCGGGTGCCGAAGAAGTCGCCGGGACCCCGGATGCCGAGGTCCGCCTCCGCGATGCGGAAGCCGTCGCCGGTCTCCTCCATGGCCGCGAGGCGGCGCCGCGCGTCCTCCGAGGCGCCCTGGCTCATGAGGATGCAGTAGCTCTTCCACTCGCCCCGTCCCACCCGGCCGCGCAGCTGGTGCAGCTGTGAGAGCCCGAAGCGCTCCGCATGCTCGATCACCATCACGCTGGCATTGGGCACGTCGATCCCCACCTCGATGACCGTCGTGGAGACGAGCAGATGGATGGCGCCGCGCCGGAACTCCGCCATCACCGCGTCCTTCTCGGCGAAGCTCATGCGTCCGTGGAGGAGGCCGACCTGGAACTCCGGGAACACCGCCGTCCGCAGCCGCTCCGCCATGGCGGTCGCGTCGCGCAGGTCGAGCACTTCCGATTCCTCCACCAGCGGATACACCACGTAGACTTGCCGGCCCGCCTGCATCTCGGCGCGGAGAAAATCGTACACGCGCGGCCGGCCCTTCTCGTCGCGCACGCCGGTCACGATGCGCTGGCGCCCCGGCGGCATCTCGTCGAGAACCGACACGTCGAGGTCGCCGTACAGCGTGAGCGCGAGCGTGCGGGGAATGGGCGTCGCCGTCATGACCAGCACGTCGGGCGTCTCGCCCTTCCCCCGGAGGACCGCGCGCTGCATCACGCCGAAGCGGTGCTGCTCGTCCACCACCGCGAGGCCGAGACGCTGGAAGCCCACCGCCTTCTGGACCAGCGCGTGCGTGCCGACGACGCAGCCCACGGCGCCCGCGCGCAGCGCCGACAGCCGCTCGCGGCGGGCCTTGCCGCGCGTGGCATTGGTCAGGAGCGTCACCGTCACCCCGAGCGGCGCCAGGATCCGCTCGAGGGTGAGCGCGTGCTGCTCGGCGAGGATCTCGGTGGGCGCCATGAGGGCCGCCTGATAGCCGGCCTCGACCGCGGTGACCATGGCCAGGCAGGCCACCACCGTCTTGCCCGACCCCACGTCACCCTGAAGGAGCCGGTTCATCGGGTATGGCGCCGCCATGTCGGCGCGGATCTCCTTCCACACGCGCTCCTGGGCGACGGTGAGCGAGTAAGGCAGGGCCGCCTGCAGCCGGCGGGCGAGATCCCCCGCGGGGCGGAGCGCCACGCCGGCGCGCCGTCCTTCCCGGCGCCGGCGGATGGCGAGTCCGAGCTCCAGGAGGAAGAAGTCGTCGAAGACCAGGCGCCGCATGCCCGCCACGCGCTCGGCCTCGGTGGCGGGGAAATGCCCCGCGCGCAGCGCCTCGCCGATGGGCAGGAGCCGGCGGCGGGCCCGGATCGCCTCCGGCAGCGGCTCTGGCAAGGCGGCCGCATGCGCGTCGACCAGGCGCTTGAGCAGGGATCGGAGCGGCCGCTGGGGGAGCCCGCCGGTGAGCGGATACACCGGCACCAGCCGCCCGGTGTGGATCGTCTCGTCCTCGGCGTCCTCGACGATCTCGTAGTCGTCCACGCGCATCTCGAGCGCGCCGCTCCCGCGATTGGGCGGCTGGATCTTGCCGTGGACGATGAGGCGCTGCCCGCGCGAGAAGACGCGGGCGAGGTAGGGCTGGCGGAACCAGACCGCGCGGAGAAACCCGGTGGCGTCTCGCAGGGTGACGAACAGCGGGACCTGGGGACGGCCACGCGGCGGCGGGCTCACGCCGGCGATGGTCCCCGCGCAGGTGCGTGGCTCGGGCCCCACCGTCAGTCGGCCCAGCGGGGTGAGCTGGCTCCGGTCCTCGTGGCGATTCGGGAGGTGCAACAGGGCGTCGGCCACCGTGATCAAGCCCAGCTTTTCAAGCAACTTGGCGCGCTGGGGGCCCACGCCCTTGACGAACTGAAGCTGCGTATCGATGCCGGTGGGCCCCGCCGCGGACGCGGAAGGAGCGGCTACCGGGCGCTGCCGCCTCATGGCCAATCGGTTGCCTCGCTCTCGGCCCCCATGCTATAAAAGGGCGCCGCATCCGACAACCTCGTCGGGACCCTGTCAGCTGACACTACGAAGGAGCCGGTATGCCTCAGCGCTGTGACCTCTGCGGGAAGGGCCCCCATGTCGGCCACAAGATCAGCCATGCGCACAATGTCACCTCTCGCCGCTGGTTGCCCAATCTCGTGAACCTGCGCGGGCTCGTGAAGGGCCGTCCCCAGCGCATGCGCGTCTGCACCCGGTGTCTCAAGGCCGGCAAGGTGGTCAAGGTCCTCTAGAAACGAAAACGGGGGGCAAGCCGCCCCCCGTCTCCGACCAGCTCAGCACAGGAAGTAAGTAAGAGTCCCGGTGGGAGGCCGCCACCCCCCACCGCTCAGCACGAAGCAAACTTACTTCTTCTTCTTCTTGGCCGCCTTCTTCTTCGCCATGATAGCGTCACCTCCTTTCGTGTGCGTTCCTCGGTGCTCCCTTACTTGCGCTTCCCCTTCTTCACCGCCTTCTTCTTGGCACCCTTCTTCGCGGCCTTGCGCTTTTTCATGGTTGGTCACCCCCTCTCGCCCTGCTCAGTACCCCATCGCCTCGCGCCGCAGATGGGCGGCTTGCTCCCGGCCGCGGCGCTCGTAGTGATAGAGGTCCACGTACAGCTGGGGGAGGCAGACGACCGGCAGGCCCCCCTTGGTGATCGGGGCGTAGAAGACGCCCTCGTCATACGGCTCGAGCAGGTTCACATTGCCTTCCCCCTCGGCGGGCCGGAGCCCGAGCCCCCGCACGATGGGCGCGGGATCGCCTTCCAGATAGCAGTGGATGGCGGGGAATCGCACGCTGGGCGCCACGAGGGCCGCTCCCGCATGCAGCGTGAACGCGTAGCGGCGGCCTTCCGCGTGGCACGCGCGCGCCACCTCGGCCACCAGCTTGCGGGTCATCCGCTCGGCGGAAAAGCACGCCTCCACCCGATTTCGCCGGTGGGTATAGGCTTCGCGCCAGCCCTCGAGCAGGTCACCCGGCCGGCTCAGCCGGAACCGCTGATGCTCGTCGCGCTCGACCCAGGAGAGGTCCTCCAGCCGCTTCACCACGTTGTGCGCATGCCCCAGGCTGACGTCGGCGCTCTTGGCCAGCTCCTCCAGCCGCCAGGCATGCTGAGGATCGACGAGAAGGACCCGCGTGACGCGCGTGGCCCGAGGCGCGAACAGCGAGCGCAGCGGCCGCGTCGAGGGTCGCAGGTTCGGCTTTCCGTCCTTCTCGATCAGGACGTGATCGAAGGACAGGTAACAGTTCCCCGAGAGATCTAGATAGCCCAGGCCGCTTCGCTTGAGCAGCGCGGCGCTCTGAGGGCTCACATAGTCGGCGACGACGATGGGATAGGCCGCCGGCAGCTCCCGTCGGACGTCGGCAAGCCGGGTGATGGTCTCCCGGATCTGACGCGGTTGTCCGACGGAACTGCTTTCGACGATCAGGGTCGGCTCGGCGGTTCCCATCTTGAATCGCACCATGAGATCAACAGTTTGGGATCCGACAGCGTAGTCGGACTGCTCCTGCCAACCTGTTGCCCGGGGGAACAGCTCCTTGAGCCGCTGCCCGGCGAACTGCTTGATGTTGCCCGATTTAGCCATCGTTTCACTTGTTCCATATGTTTCAGCGTCTGCTGAAACAATACAAACAGACGAAAGCCAAGTCAAGCAAAATTCGGGCGGGAATGGCGGGTGAGCGGCTACGAACCGTGCTCGATGTCGTCCATGGTCTCGTCGTCGAGACCGAAGTAGTGACCCACCTCGTGGATCACCACGTCACGAACGAGCTCGGCCATCTCCTCGGGGTCTGCGCAGTCCTCCTCGATGGGCCCCTGGTAGATGTGAATGGTGTCGGGCAGGACATTGCCGTAGCCGGAATCGCGCCGGGTGAGGTCGATGCCCCGGTAGAGGCCATAGAGGGTGTCGGGTGGCTGGACGCCCATCTCGGCGAGGGTGGCCGCGTCCGCCCAGTCCTCCACCACCACGGCCACATTGGCGATCCGCTCGCGGAAGTGGCGGGGCAGGCGCCGCAGGGCCCGCTCCACGAGGGCCTCGAACTGGGCGCGGGTCATGGGAGAAGCGCGAGGGGGCTAGAGCCCCCTGACACGCTCGACGTTGAAGACGTCCTTGACCTCGCGAATGGCCTGGAGAATGGCCTGGAGCTGCTTGAGGTCCTCCACCTCGACCACGAAATGATTGATGCCCTTGCGGTCGTCGGTGACGGTGATGTCCGCCTTGGTGATATTGCCGTGGCAGGACGAGATCGCGGCGGTGATCTCGGCCAGGAGGCCGGGCCGGTCGCGCTCGATGTACACCGCGATGCGCACCGGCCGGGTGGCGGGCTCGCTGCCCTCCCACTCCACCGCCACGATGCGCTCCTTGTCGAGCACGTTCTTGGCCACGGTGAGGCAGTCGCGGGCGTGCACGGTGAGGCCGCGGCCGCGCGTGATGAAGCCCACGATGCCGTCGCCCGGCACCGGCGCGCAGCACTTGCCGAAACGAACCAGGATGTCGTCCACCCCGCGAATGCGCACCGCGCCGTCGCTCTTGCGGGGCGCCTTGTGCGGCGTCCGGGGCTCGATGGGGTCGTGCACGGCGCCGGGCGCGACCCGCCCCAGCACCTGCTGCACCGAGGTCTTCCCGTACCCGATGGAGGCCACCAGATCGTCCACGGAGGGGAAGCCGAGCTCGGCGATGACCTTCCGCATCTCGTCCCCGCCCAGGAGGCTGGAGGGGGACAGGCGATACTTCTTCGCCTCCCGCTCGAACAGCTCGCGTCCCAGCTCCAGGGAGCGCGCGCGCTCCTCCACCTTGAGCCACTGGTTGATCTTGGCGCGCGCGCGGTTCGACTTGACGATCTTGAGCCAGTCGCGGCTCGGGTGCTGGGCGGGCGACGCCACCACCTCGACGATGTCGCCCTGGCGGAGGGTATAGCGGAGCGGCACCAGCTTGCCGTTGACCTTGGCGCCCACGCAGTGGTGGCCGACGTCGGTGTGCACGGCGTAGGCGAAGTCGATGGGCGTGGCCCCTTCCGGCAGCGCCTTGACGTCGCCCTTGGGGGTGAACACGTAGACCTCGTCCGGGAACAGATCGAGGCGGACGGTGTCGAGGAACTCCTTCGGATCCGTGACTTCCTTCTGCGACTCCATGAGCTGCCGGAGCCAGGTGAAGGCGTCGTCGAACTTGTCCCGGTCGTTCCGGCGCTCCTTGTACAGCCAGTGGGCGGCGATGCCTTCCTCGGCGATGCGGTGCATCTCGAGGGTGCGGATCTGGATCTCCACCGGGTCGCCCTTGGGGCCGATCACGGTGGTGTGGAGCGACTGGTACATGTTGACCTTGGGCATCGCGATGAAGTCCTTGAAGCGTCCGGGCACCGGCTTCCACAGCGAGTGGATCACGCCGAGGGCGCCGTAGCAGTCCCGCACGGACTTCGTGATCACGCGGACGGCGGTGAGGTCGTAGATCTCGTCGAACTCGCGCCCGCCCTCGTGCATCTTCTTCCAGATGGAATAGAAGTGCTTGGGCCGTCCGGCGATGCGCACCTCGATCCCCACCTCGCCCAGCTTGTCCTGGAGGATGGCGATGAGCTGGTTGATCTCGTTCTCGCGCTCGAGGCGGCGCTTGGCCACCCGCCGCATCAGCTCCTGGTAGTCCTCCGGGTTCATCACCCGGAGCGCCAGGTCCTCGAGCTCGGCCTTGACCTTGGCCATGCCGAGGCGGTGGGCGAGCGGGGCGTAGATGTCGAGGGTCTCCTGGGCGATCTTCTTGGCCTTCTCCCCCGGCAGGTAGTCGAGGGTCCGCATGTTGTGGAGGCGGTCGGCGAGCTTGATCATGAGCACGCGGATGTCGCGCGCCATCGCCACCACCATCTTGCGGAAGTTCTCGGCCTGGCGCTCCTCGCGCGAGGAAAAGGCCAGCTTCCCGATCTTGGTCACCCCGTCCACCAGCTCGGCGATCTCGGCCCCGAACTCCCGCTCGAGGTCGTCCTTGGTGGTGTGGGTGTCTTCCAGGACGTCGTGGAGGAGGCCGGCGGTGACCGTGGTCACGTCCATCTTGAAGTTGACGAGGAGGCCGGCGACCTCGAGGGGGTGGGAGAGGTACGGCTCGCCGGAAGCCCGCTGCTGCCCATGGTGCGAGCGCTCCGAGAACCGGTAGGCGCGCTGGACGAGCTCCAGGTCAGCGGTTGGCTGATACTTGGGGATCTCGTCGATCAGCGTCTGGAGCTGGGTCAACCCGTACCCTCCCTAGGTTGACCACTGATTTTGCCACCTAAATCAGGCTTTTGCTATCACTTTCTTGGGACGGCGCATCTTGCCCTCCACCCACTCCGTCCACTCCACCACCAGGGCCCCGGCGATGAAGATGGTGGAATAGGTGCCCGTGACCACCCCCACCGTCAGGACGAAGGCCAGGTCTTCCAGCACCTTCCCCCCGAACAGGTAGAGGACCACGGTGGAGAAGAAGACGGTCAGGGCGGTCAGCACGGTCCGGGAGAGGGTCTCGTTGATCGCCCGGTTGATCTGCTGGGCGAAGGGCTCGGCCCGGCGGCCTCCCTTCCCCCGGTTCTCCCGGACCCGGTCATAGGCGACGATGGTGTCGTTGACGGAGTAGCCGATGATGGTGAGGAGCGCCGCGAGGACGGGCAGCGACATCTCGCGATCGGTCAGGGACATCGCCGCCAGGCAGACGAGCACGTCGTGGATGATGGCCGCCACCGAGGCCACCCCGCCCTTCACGTCGAAGCGGAAGGCGATATAGAGCAGGATCCCCGCCATGCTGACCAGCACCGCGTAGATGGCCTGGAGCTGCAGATCGCGACCCACGTGCGGACCCACGAACTCCACGCGCCGGACCTCGGGCGCGCCCAGGGTCGCGTCCTTGGCCAGCGCGCCCCGGACCTGGGCGGTGACTTCCTCCACGGAGGCGTTCTGGAGCGGCAGCCGGAGGATGAATTCGCGCGGGTCCCCGAACTCCTGGATCACGCTCTCGCCGAGCTTGATCCCATCCAGCGCGGTCCGGATCCGTTCCACCGGCACCGGCTTCTCGAAGCGCACCTGGATGAGGGTGCCGCCGGAGAAGTCGATGCCGTACCGGAGGCCGCCCTTCATTGCCATGGAACCGAGCCCGACCAGGATGAAGGCGATGGACAGCAGGTAGGCCCAGCGGCGCCGGCCGATGAAATTGTAATTCGGGTCGTGGAAGAGCTGGATCATATCGACAGGGCCTCGTGCTTGCGGGAGCCCATGTAGAGCAGGTCGAACACCAGCCGGGTGAAGAAGACCGCGGTGAACAGGCTGGCCGCGATCCCGATCATGAGCGAGACCGCGAAGCCCTTCACCGGCCCGGTGCCGAACTGGAAGAGGATGAGCCCCGACACCAGCACGGTGACGTGGGTGTCGATGACGGTCTTGAACGCGCGCGAGAAGCCGGCGTCGATGGCGGCGCGCACGGTCTTCCCCGCCCGCAGCTCCTCGCGGATCCGCTCGAAGATGAGGATATTGGTGTCCACCGCCATGCCGATGGTCAGCACGATGCCGGCGATGCCGGGCAGGGTGAGGGTGGCCTGGAACGCCGCCATCGCGGCGAGCAGGATGAGCAGGTTGAGGCCCAGCGCGAGATCGGCGATGAGGCCGGACACCCGGTAGTAGATCAGCATGAAGAGGACCACCACCGCGCCCGCGGCGAGGGTGGACCAGATGCCGCGCTGGATGGAGTCGGCGCCCAGCGACGGCCCCACCGTGCGCTCCTCCAGCACCTGGACCGGCGCCGGCAGCGCGCCCGCCCGCAGCACGATGGCGAGGTCGGTGGCTTCTTCGCTGGTGAAGCCCCCGGTGATCTGCGCCTGCCCCGAGGGAATCCGCTCGCGAATGACCGGCGCGGAGTGGATATTGCCGTCGAGCACGATGGCCAGCCGGCGGTTCACATTGGCCTCGGTGAGCTCGCCGAAGGCCCGCGCGCCCGCGGAGTTGAACTCCACCGAGACGTAGGGCTCGCTGGTGTTCTGGTCGATGGACACCCGCGCGTTGGCCAGATCGGCGCCGGTGAGCAGGGTCTTCTTCTGGACCACGTAGGGGACCTTGCGCTCCTGCTTGGTCTCGCGGTCCACCCGCTTCTGATAGAGAAGCTCGTCGCCGTCGGGCACGCTCTCGCGCGCCGCCCGCTCCGGGTCCACCTTCTCGTCGATCAGCTTGAACTCGAGCAGCGCGGTCTTGCCGATGAGCGCCTTCGCTCGCTCGGGATCCTGCACGCCCGGGAGCTGGACGAGAATGCGATTGTCGCCCTGCTGCTGGATGGAGGGCTCGGCCACGCCGAACTGGTCCACGCGATTGCGGATGGTCTCGAGACCCTGTCGGACGGCCAGCTCCTTCAGCTGGCTGATGTCCTTCGGACGCATGGCGAGGACGAACCGGCCCGCCGCCTGATCCGGCTCCTTGATCTCGAATGCCGTCAGCTCCCCCGCCGCGGTCTGGGCGGTGCTCCACGCCTGGGCGGAGGCCAGCTCCACCACCAGCTCTGCCGCGCCGCGCCGCTGGATGTGCTTGACTCCCACCCCGCGCTTCTCGAGCGACCCGCGCACGCTGGACGCCGCCCGCTCCACCTGCGCCTCCACCACCTTGTCGAGGTCGATGCCCAGCACGAGGTGGATGCCGCCCTGGAGATCGAGCCCGAGATTGATGGTCTGCGGCAGGAGTCCCCCCTTCCCCGTCGCCGCATGGCCGTAGAGGAGGGGCCGCACGAAGGGCGGCGGGTAGAGATAGATCAGCGAGCCCACGATGACCGCGGCCACGATGCCGATCCGAAGCCAGAGGTTGCGACGCATCAGGCGGCGCCGTCCTTTTCTCCCGCGGCGGGCACGATGCGCCCGATGGCGGCCCGGTCGAAGGTCAGCTTCACCTGATCGCTCACCCGGAGAGTGACGGTGTGCTCGTCGAGGGCGGAGACGGTTCCGTGGATGCCGCTGGTGGTCACCACGCGGTCGCCCTTCTTGATGGCGGCGAGAAGAGCCTCGCGTTCCTTCTTCTGCTTCTGCTGAGGCCGGATGACGATGAAGTACATGATGGCGAACATGCCGACCATCAGGGGCAGGATGGACATGATGCCGCCGTTGCCGCTCCCACCGCCCGGCGGCGCTGCCATCGCGTAGGCGAGATCCACCATGAAGCTCAATCCTCCCTGTCGAACATGTTCGCGTCGGCGCCGAGTGGCGATTCTACCCCATATCGCTCGAGAAACCGAGCGCGGAATGCCCCGAAGCGGCCCTCCGCGATCGCCGCGCGCATCGCCGCCATCACGCTCTGATAGAAGGTCACGTTGTGCAGCGTGAGCAGACGGTAGGCGAGGAGCTCGCGCGCCATGAAGAGGTGCCGCACGTAGGCGCGCGAGAAGCGGCGGCACGCCTCGCACGCGCACTCCGCGTCGAGCGGAGCGGGATCCCGCGCGAAGCGCGCATTGCTGATGGCGAGGGGACCCTCCGCGGTGAAGGCCTGCCCGTTCCGGCCGTTGCGGGTGGGCAGGACGCAATCGAAGAGATCCACCCCGCGCGCCACCGCCTCCACCAGGTCGTTCGGCTTTCCCACCCCCATGAGATAGCGCGGGCGGTCGGAGGGCAGGAAGGCCGCGGTCTGCTCTGCGATGTCATACAGCACCGCCTTCGGCTCGCCCACCGCGAGGCCGCCGATGGCGTAGCCCGGCAGATCCAGCGCCCGCGCGTCCTCGGCGGCGCGCCGGCGCAGCGCGGGATACATGCCGCCCTGCACGATTCCGAACAGCGCCTGGCTTCCGTCGCCTCGCGCGTGCGCCGCCACCGTGCGCGCCAGCCATCGCTGGGTGCGCGCCAGCGAGCGCTCGGTCTCGGCCTCGGTGGCCGGATGTGCGAGGCACTCGTCCAGCGGATGGATGATGTCCACCCCCAGCGCCTGCTGGATCTCCACGCAACGCTCCGGCGAGAGCATGCGCAGCGAGCCGTCCACGTGCGAGCGGAACTCGACGCCGTCCTCGCCCAGATGCCGGAGCTTGGCCAGGCTCCATACCTGAAAGCCGCCGGAGTCGGTGAGGATGGGGCCGTCCCACCCCATGAAGCGATGGAGCCCGCCCAGCTCGCGCACCGCCTCGTGGCCGGGGCGCAGGAAGAGATGATAGGTGTTGGCGAGCACCAGCTGCGCCCCCGCCGCGCGGACGTCGCCGGGGGTGAGACCCTTCACCGTGCCGAGCGTCGCCACCGGCATGAACGCGGGCGTGTCCACCGCGCCGTGCGGGGTGACGAGCCGCCCCCGCCGCGCGGCGCCGTCGGTGGCCATGAGCTCGAACGCGAAGCCGCCCACGCCGCTACTCGATCAGCATCGCGTCGCCATAGGAATAGAAGCGGTAGCCGGCGGCGATGGCGTGGCGATAGGCGGCCAGCACGAGCTCCCGGCCCGCGAGGGCGGAGACGAGCACGAGCAGGGTGGACCGCGGCAGGTGGAAGTTGGTGATGAGGGCGTCCACCACCCGGAATCGATGCGGGGGATGGATGAAGAGGTCCGCGCGGCCCGCCCGCGGCGCGACACCGCTCGCCGCGTCCCACGCCCACTCGAGCGCGCGGGTGGTGGTGGTGCCCACCGCGATCACCCGCCGGCTCGCCGCGCGCGCGCGATTGACCGCGTCCGCGGTGGCGGCGGGGATCTCCACCGTCTCTGCTTCCATGCGGTGTCCCTCCACCGTCGCCGACTTCAGCGGCCGGAACGTCCCCGGGCCCACGTGCAGCGTGAGCGGGACCACTTCGACTCCCCGCGCGCGCACGCGCTCGAGCAGCTCCGGCGTGAAGTGAAGCCCGGCGGTGGGCGCGGCCACGGAGCCCTCCGCGCGCGCATAGACGGTCTGATAGCGCTCGCGGTCGTCCGGCTTGGGCGCGCCATGCCGGTCGATATAGGGCGGGAGCGGCGGCAGGCCGTAGCGCTCCAGCAGCTCGCGCGCGGGCCACGGAGACTCAAGGGTCACCACGCGGCGGCCTTCTTCCCCCTGCGCCGCCACCACCGCCTGCGCCACGCCCCCGCCGAGGGCGATCCGCGCCCCGATGCGGCAGCGTCGCGCCGGGCGCGCCAGCGCCTCCCAGCGGCCGGGCTCGAGCTCGCGGAGCAGCAGGAGCTCCACCGGGCGGCCGTCCTCCGCGAGCGCGCCGAGCAGGCGCGCGGGGATCACGCGGCTCTCGTTGACGACGAGGCAGTCGTCCGGCCGCAGCAGCTCCGGGAGGTCGGCGAAGCGGCGGTCCGCCCAGCGGGCGCGTGCCCGATCGAGAACGAGCAGCCGCGAGGCGTCACGGGGAGTGGCGGGCTCCTGCGCGATGGCCGAGGGGGGAAGTTCGTAGTCAAACTGCGCGAGGTCCATCCGGCTTCGGAGTGTAGCAAATCACCCGATGCGCGCGCCGGTGGAGACCTCGAAGTCGGGGCGCAGGAGGATCACCTCGCCCGCCTCGTCGTATGCTCCGAGGACCAGGACCTCGGAGACGAAGGGCCCGATCTGCTTGGGCGGGAAGTTCACGACCGCCACCACCCGGCGGCCCACCAGCTCCGAGACGGCATAGCGGTGGGTGATCTGGACGCTGGAGCGCTTGACTCCCAGCGGCCCGAAGTCCACCCACAGCTTGTAGGCGGGCCGGCGAGCCTGGGGAAACTCCTGCGCGTCCACCACCACGCCCACGCGCATGTCGACCTTCTCGAACTCGGCCCAGGTGAGACTCAGGGCGCGGCCCCGCTCTCAGGGCAGCGCGGCGAACTCGACGCCGGGATAGTAGAACTGGAGAATCTGGCGCGCGGAATACCCCAGCTGCGCCATGGACTTGGCGGCCGCCTGGTCGAGCCCCACCCCGTGGCCATAGCCGCGCCCCGCGAAGCGGACCGTGTCGCCGTCCACCGCCACCGCGAAGAGCGTGCTCTTGAGCACGTCGTAGCCGACCAGGCGGCGGAACTCATTGCCGCGCAGGACGAGGCTTCGCGTGCTGCCCTGCACCGAGATCCGCGTGACGCGCAGCGAGACACTTCGCTCCAGCACCTCCAGCCCGAGCACCCGGCCCACTCCCATGCCCCCGCGCTGCAGCGCCGTCTCCACCGTCGCCGCCGGCAGGTCGAGCGTCCAGTTGTGATAGGGCGAGTCCGAGGGGAAGAGCACCCGCACCGGCGGCAGGGCGGGCATATTGCTGGCGGCGAAGACCACCCGCGGGTCCTCGGTGTGCCCGCCGCTGTCGGTATGGTAGAAGGCGGGAAACAGATCGCCGGCCCACAGCAGCACCTGGCCGCGCGTCTCGCGCACCGCGCGCCATACCGGCGAGTCCGCGCTCACCCGCCCCGCGTACTGCTGGTGCACGGTGGCGGCGACGATCTCGTACGGCTTGCCCGCGTTGAGACGGCGATGATACGCGGCGTAGGTGCGCGCCACGATGGCTTGCGCCTTGAGCATCTCCGGCGGCATGCTCTCGCCCGCCTCCGCCAGCACGCTGCCCGCCACGTATTCCTCGAGGGGGAGCTCGTTCACCACGGTGAGACCGTCGCCGGCTCGCCGGACCTCGATGACACCCGGATAGTCGACACCGCCCACCCGCACGCCATTCTTCCGCGCCGACACCACGCGCAGCGCCTCCGCGCGCAGCCCCTCGCGGCCGAGGCCCCGCACCTCGAGCCCCGCGCCCCGCTCCACCACGCGGATCCAGGTGGGCGCCGCGGCGGAAAGCGGACGGCCGGCGAGGTCCTCGAGAATGAAGGGGCCCCCGCCCAGCTCGACCGAGGGCACTCCGTCGGCGAGCGCCACGCGGATGTCGTCCCCGGCGGCGAGCGCCGGCGCGGCGGCAAGGACGGCGGCCACGAGCCACGCCAGCGCGAGAATCAGCGGCGGGCGAAGAGGGCGAGGACCAGCGTGAGGATGATCGACACGAGAAGTGAGGTGCCGAGGGGAATATAGATGCTCCAGCCGTCGCGCTGGACGTGGATGTCGCCGGGGAGTCGGCCGAGCCATGGCACCTTTCCTGAGAAACTGCCTGCCAGCAGCAGAATGCCTCCCAGGATTAGCATGATCACGCCGAATCCCACGAGGAATTTGCCCAGATCGGTCATGCCAGCGGGAGCTCTCCCTGCCCGCTCTCGCGCGCGGGGCGCGCATACCCGAGATGCGCGTAGGCGGCGCCGGTGGCTTTGCGGCCGCTGGGCGTGCGCACGATGAAGCCCACCTTCAGGAGGAACGGCTCCACGACTTCCGCGAGCGTCTCCGCCTCGTCATTGATGGTGGCGGCGATGGCCTCGAGGCCGGCGGGCCCGCCGCCGTACTGCTCGATGATGGCGGTGAGAAAGCGCCGGTCCAGCCGATCGAGCCCGGCCTCATCCACGCCCTCGCGGTCGAGCGCGTCGCGCGCGATGGCCGCCGTCACCACCCCCTGGGCCTTGACCTGGGCATAGTCGCGCACGCGCCGCAGGAGGCGATTCACGATGCGCGGGGTGCCGCGCGCGCGTCGCGCGATGGCCTCCGCGCCGCCGGCCTCGAGCGGCGCGCCCAGAATGGACGCCGACCGCGTCACGATCGCCACCAGGTCGTCGAGCTCGTAGAAGTCGAGGTGGTGGAAGATGCCGAAGCGCTCGCGCAACGGCGAGCTCAGCATGCCGGGCCGGGTGGTGGCGGCCACCAGCGTGAAGGGGCGAAGGGGGATGCGCATGGTGCGCGCATTCAGCCCCTTGTCCATGATGAAGTTGACGGCGAAATCTTCCATGGCGGGATAGAGCAGCTCCTCCACCACCCGCGGAAGCCGGTGGATCTCGTCGATGAAGAGGACATCGCGCTCACCCAGGTTGGTCAGGATGCCCATGAGGTCGGCGCCGCGGTCCAGCGAGGGGCCGGCGGTGGTCACCAGGGCGGCGTTCATCTCGTTGGCCATGATGGAGGCCAGGGTGGTCTTGCCCAGCCCCGGCGGCCCGGACAGCAGCACGTGATCGAGCGGCTCGCCGCGCCCGCGGGCCGCCTCCACCGAGATGCGCAGGCTCTCCACCGCCGCGCGCTGGCCCACGTACTCGTCCAGCCGCTGGGGCCGGAGCTGCCGCTCGAGCTGGACTTCCTCGGGAAGCGCCACCCGACTCATCACCCGCGCCTCGTCCGTCACCGGCCGGTCCCCGCGCCGGCGCGCCCCTCACTCGCCCGGTAGATCTCCTCGAACAGCTCCTCGGGCGTGGTGAGGTCCGGGCGGCGCCCGAGCGCCTTGTCGATGAGCGCGGCCGCCTCGCTGGGGCGATGGCCGAGCTGCTTGACCAGCACCTCGAAGACCATCCCGCGCAGGCCTTCCTCGTCGAGCGGCGGCGCGGGCCGACCGGCGGGCGCGGCGGCGCCCGCCTCGGCGAGCAGGGCGAACTTCGCGACCTTGCTCGAGAGCTGGGCCACGATGTTCTTGGCCTTCTGGGGGCCGATCCCGGGCAGGCGGCGCAGGTAGGCCTCGTCCTGCCGCGCGATGGCAGCGGCGATGTCGCCGACGGGCGCGGCCAGCGCCCGCGCCGCCACCAGCGGGCCCACGTCCTTCACCGTGATGAGCTTTTCGAAGAACTCCTTGTCGAGCTCGGAGGTGAAGCCGATGAGCACGGGGCGGGGCTGGTTCTGGGTGGCGTGATAGTGGATGGCCAGGGCCACCTCGGGTCCGCCGTCGCCGTTGGCCCCGGCCACGTCCACGAGCGCGCGCTGGGTCACCGGGGGCAGGTACACCTCGTAGCCCACGCCGGCCGCCTCGAGGATGACGCGGTCCTCGTACTTCGCCCGCACCCGCCCGCGGAGGGAGGCGATCACGAGCGGACACTCGTCGGAGGTGGCTGCGTTCGCGCTTTAATTTCCATATCCGCTCGGCTCGCCTTCGGCTGCGCCTCGCCAAACTTCGGCCGCACTCGCTGCGCGAGGGGGGGCGGCGGCAATCGCGCGGCCGGTGGGGGTGCGGCCGGTGATGCGGGCCATCCCGGTGAGCGCGAGGCCGAGAGCGTCGGCCACGTGGGACGGTCGCGGCAGCTCCTTGAGCCCGAGCAAGGTCTGCACGCCCCGCTGCATCTGGGCCTTGCCCGCCGCGCCATTGCCGGTGATGGCGCGCTTCACCTCGGAGGCGGAGAGCGCCAGCACGGTGACGCCGAGCTGGCGGGCGGCGAGATAGATGACGCCGCGGGCATGCCCCATGAGAATGGCGGTGCGCGGGAACTTGTACTCGGTGTAGAGATCCTCGACCACCACCAGGCCGGGGGCGCGGTCCGCCATCAGCCGGTGCACGGCGGCGTGGATGGCGTTGAGGCGGGCCTCCAGCGGGTGGGCCGCCACGGTGCTGACCACGCCCGCGTCGATCACCGTGAAGCCGCTGCCGTCGGCCTCGAGCACGCCGAAGCCCGTGTCCACGAGCCCCGGATCGACCCCCATGACCCGCAGCGCGCTAGGCCGCGGAGATGGCGTCGAGAACCTCGTCGGGAATGTCGTAGTTCGAGTAGACGGCCTGGACGTCGTCCTGCTCCTCGAGGGCCTCGATGAGCCGCAGCAGCGCCGCGGCATCCTTGCCCTCCACGCGCACGGTGGACTGCGGGATCATGGCCGCGGCGGCCTCGAGCACGGGAACGCCCTGCCCCTCCAGCATGCTCCGCACCGCCTCCATTTCATCAGCCGCGGTCGTGATCTCGAAAGCTTTTTCCACGCGCTTCACGTCCACCGCGCCGGCGTCGAGCGCCTTCTCGAGGAGATCGTCCTCCTTGATCCGCTCGGCGTCCACCTGCACCACGCCGCGCCGGTCGAACATCCACGCCACGCAGCCCATGGTGCCCATGCGGCCGCTATTCTTCTCGAAGGTATGCCGCAGCTCCGGGCCGGTGCGGTTCTTGTTGTCGGTGAGGACCTGGATGAGCACCGCCACCCCGCCGGGCCCGTAGCCCTCGTAGGTGATCTCCTCGTAGCTCTCGCCGGGAAGCTCGCCGGTGCCCTTCTGGATGGCGCGCTTGATGTTGTCGGCGGGCATGTTGGAGGCCTTGGCCGACTCGATGGCCGCCTTGAGCCGGAGGTTGCCCTTGGGATCGCCGCCCCCATTGCGGGCCGCCACCGTGATTTCCCGGAGGATCTTCGAGAAGAGCTTCCCCCGCTGGACGTCGGTCTTGCCCTTCTTCCGCTTGATCTGCGACCACCGTGAATGTCCCGACATGGCCCCTCACCTTCCCTCGTTGATGGATGCCTTGAGCGCCTTCACGCGCGCCAGCCGTCGCTCCCGTCGCCCCGCCGCCTCTTCCCAGCGCCGCCGCTCTTCCGGGGTGGCGGGAGTGAAGGGCGGGCACGGCTGCGGCCGAAGGTCGGCCCCCAGGTGCACGAACGTCAGGTACGCGGTGCAGGCGTGGCGTGTCTCTCCCGTGATCGGCACCTCCGTGAGCACCTTCACCCCCACCTCGAGGGACGAGGTCCCCACATGGTTCAGCCCCGCCTTGAACGTCACCACCTCGTGGGTGGAGATGGGCGCGTAGAAGTCGAGCGCGTCCAGGCACGCGGTCATGACGAGGCCGCGGTTGTAGCGCATCGAGAGAATCCCGCCCGCCTCGTCCACGTCCATGAGCAGCTTACCCGGAAACATCGTGCTGCCGAACAGCGTGTCTTCCGGCAGCACGGACCGGCTCGACTCGAACCGCCACCGCAGCTGCTCGGTGCCGTCGTCGGCGATATCGCGGGCCCGCGAGGCTGCCCGCTGGAGCCGCTCCACCCGGTGCCGCCGCCGCACCTGGGCCGCCTCGAACAGCGCGGCCTCGTCCGCGCCGCGGGGATGGATGGCGTCGGGCACCGGCACCGGCCGGATGCGCTCGTCCACCTTCACGAAGACGAGGTGCGAGGACAGCGTCACCGCGCGCGCCCCCGTGGTCACGTTCTCGGAGTAGACCCGCACGCCCACCTCGAGCGAGCAGCGCCCCACGAACTCGACCTGGGCCCGCAGGAGGGCCACCTCCCCCACCTTCACCGGGTGCAGGAAGTCGATGTCGTCCATGGCCCCGAGCACCACGTTCCCCCTCGCCACCCGCGAGGCGGCGATGGTGCCCACGGTGGCGATCCACTGCATCATCCGGCCGCCATGTATCTGCCCGGGCGCGCCCGCGTGCTCGGGGAACACCCACTGGACCATCTCGGTCACGGTGTCGGCGATTGAGGGCATCGGTCAGCGGCGAAGCGTGCGCAACTCCCTCGTGGTTCTACCATGTCCGCCGCCCTCGCTTCAAGGTCGCGCGCCGCCCTCGACGACCACGCGGTCGAGGCGGTGGAAGCCGCTCGGGTGCAGCCGGAGGTTCCGCAACTCGGGTCGCACCACCATCCAGTGCAGGCGCACATAGAGCGGCAGCCAGGGCGCCTCCTCGGCGAGCATGGTCTGAGCGCGGGCGTAGACGCGCTGGCGCTCGAGCCGGCCGGACAGCTGGCTCCCGCGGATGAGGAGATCGTCCACGCGCGGGTTCCGGAAGAAGGAGAGGTTCAAGGCTCCCGATCCCTTGCGGACGCCCTCGCTCGTGGACAGCGGGTAGACGAGGAGATGTGGATCCCCTCCGTCGCCCGCTGCTTCCGCCAGGACCATCTGGGACTCGCCGTTCTGCGCGAGGCGGAGGGCGTCGGCCGGGGCTGGCAGCGACACGGTGATGTTCACGCCGTTGGGGGCCAGCGCGCCGCGCAGGGCTTCCGCGATGCGCGCCCCGTCGAGCGGGGGCGCGAGGGGCGCCACCAGCAGGCTCACCGAGATCGCGCGCGCGGCGCCCCCCTCGGTGAGGTGCCGGCGCGCGATCTCTCCGCGGCTCTCGGCGGGAGGCGCCGGCACCGGCACATGTCCCCACATCCCCGGCGGGAGGAGGCTCGTCAACGGGATGGCCAGCGGGTCGAGCGCGGGGCCCAGCGCGGCCTGGTTCAGAGCGGCGGCGACGCCCTGGCGAATGCGGCGGCGTCCGAACGGCTCCCGCTCGGTCTGCATGGCGAGATAGCCAATCCGCCAGCCGGGCACGGCCAGCGCGCCGGCGAGGCGCGGCGGGGCACCGACCGGCACGTACGCGTCGAGCGCGCGCGCGTCGAGGTCGGCGAGCGCGCGAGCCTCGTCGGGCTGCGCGACCAGCACCAGGCGGCTCGACCGGGGCGCGCCGCCCCAGTAGGCCGGGTTGGCCTCGAGCGTCACCCGGCCGGGCAGGCTCTCGGCGAGCAGGTAGGGACCGGTCCCGACCCACCGGGTCGAGCCATCCGCCGCGGCGGTCACGCGCGCGATGGCGAGCGCGGGATGGGCGAGCACCGTCAGGAGCGGCGCGTACGGCAGCGCGAGCACGATCTGCACCGTGCGCGGATCCGGCACGCGCACCGCCTTGACCACGCCGGGGGTGCCGCGCAGCAGGCGCGCCGCGACCAGGTGGGTGGCGGCGGGATTGGAAGCTCCGGCCGCGCCCGGGAAGAGCACCCGCTCGAGACTGGCCGCCACCTCCGTCGCCGACATCGGGGTGCCGTCGTGGAACCGAACGCCCTCGCGCAGACGGAACGACCAGGTGAGGCCGTCGCGCGAGACCCGCCACTGCGCGGCGAGCGCGGGCTCGACGTCGCTCGAGCCCTCGCGGTACTGGAGCAGGGAGTCGAAGAGCTGCCGCGCCAGAAGTCCGGACGACGTCTCCGCGGCCAGCGCGGGATCCAGAGAGGCCGGCAACGCCGGGAGCGCCACCCGCAGCGTGCCTCCCTGAGCGCGGGCGAGCCCGGGTTCGAGGAGCAGCGCCAGGGCGCAGGCCAGGGCAGCGCGCGTGGCGGTGAGAGGCATGTCGTATTTATACGCCGGAACGCGCGACGCCGCGATGCTCGCCGAAGCGGCAAATTTTCGTCCGTCTCCCGGCACTTTTTGTGGCGGCAAGGGCCGTTTTATAAGGGGCGCGCGGCCCGAAGGCCGCCATCTGCCCGGATAGACTCACCTCCTATCCTCGCCATCAGGTGGCACTGAACTTGCCCCCGGAGGGCATGTGAGGATGCACAGGAAGTCCATCGACGCAAGATGGGCTTTCGGGACACCCGAGGAACCGGGTCGATCAACGCGGTGTTTGACACGGTGAGCGGTGGTGTACGGAGCTGGGCAGAGCAAGGGAAACATCAAATGAATTCGATGGATGTGAACGATGGTTCAGGGCCTATTCCCTTGACTTGCTGCGAAACCGGCCCCTATACTGAGGTCGCGCGTGGGGACTTTCGCCCCCGATGGGCGCGCCTGACGCGGAGCCCGCTGAGTCACCGAGAAAGGAACGGGCGGATATGAAGGAGTTCGAGAAGAAACCGAACCCGAGCCGGGAGCCTTCGTCCGAAGGCATGAAGGGGCTCTCCAAGTTCCTTCCCATGACCGATTCGAACTACCGCCGGCGTCTCACCGAGTACGAGGTGCAGGTGCAGGATCTCCAGGCCTACGTGCGGTCGCTCGAGGCCGAGACGGTACGTCTGCGCAAGAAGGTCGAGGATGCGCCGAAGGAGGCGATGGTCCTCGAGAACAAGCTGCGCGAGGCCAATCGCCAGCTGGTTCAGTCGTTCAACCAGAACGAGAAGCTCGTCAACACCCTCTACGAGGCGCGCGAGCAGATCGCATCGCTTCGCGAGGAGGTCGACAAGCTCTGCGCGCCGCCGTCCACGTACGGCGTGTACCTGTCCGTCAACGAAGACGCGACCGTCAACATCCTCTCCCAGGGCCGCAAGGTGAAGGTCAACCTCCACCCGTCGCTCAAGGCCGAGGACATCAAGCCCGGTCAGGAGCTCGTGCTCAACGAGGGGCTCAACGTCGTCGAGACCGCCGGCTACGAGATCCAGGGCGAGGTCGTCATTCTCAAGGAGGTCCTCGACGAGGCCCGCGCGGTGGTGACCCTGCGCGCGGACGAGGACAAGGTCGGCATCATCGCCGATCCCCTCCGCTCGGAAAAGCTCAAGGTGGGCGATCACCTTCTGATGGACGGCAAGAGCGGTTACCTGCTGGAGAAGCTCCCCAAGAGCGAGGTGGAAGACCTCACCCTGGAGGAAGTGCCGGACATCAGCTACGAGAACATCGGCGGGCTGACCAACCAGCTCGAGACCATCAAGGACGCGGTGGAGCTGCCTTACCTCTACGCGGACTATTACAAGGAGCACCACCTCGCTCCGCCCAAGGGGGTGCTGCTGTACGGCCCTCCCGGCTGCGGCAAGACCATGATCGCCAAGGCAGTGGCCAACAACCTCGCCGCCCGCATCTCGGAGAAGCGCGGCGAGAAGGTGAAGGGCTTCTTCCTCAACATCAAGGGCCCCGAGCTGCTGAACAAGTACGTGGGCGAGACGGAGCGCAAGATCCGGGAGATCTTCATCAAGGCGCGCGAGAAGGCCGCCGAGGACGTGCCGGTGGTGGTCTTCTTCGACGAGATGGACGCGCTGTTCCGCACCCGGGGCTCCGGGATCTCATCCGACGTCGAGACCACCATCGTGCCCCAGCTCCTCGCCGAGATCGACGGCGTCGAGCATCTCCGGAACGTGATCGTGATCGGCGCCTCGAACCGGCAAGACCTCATCGACCCCGCCATCCTGCGGCCGGGCCGGCTGGACGTGAAGATCAAGATCGAGCGGCCGGATGGGCCGGCGGCGGTGGAGATCTTCAACAAGTACATGACCACCGAGCTCCCCATCCACCAGGATGAGGTGCGCCAGAGCGGCGGCGACATTCAGGCGGCGGTGGATCGCATGATCGCCGCCACCGTGGAGGAGATGTACAACCTCGGCGAGGACAATCGCTTCCTCGAGGTCACCTACGCGAACGGCGACAAGGAGGTTCTCTACTTCAAGGATTTCTCGTCGGGAGCCATGATCGAGTCCATCGTGCGGCGGGCCAAGAAGCTGGCGCTCAAGCGCTATATCCAGTCCGCCGAGAAGGGCATCCGCAACGAGGACATGATCAACGCCGTCCGGGAGGAGTTCAAGGAGAACGAGGATCTGCCCAATACCACCAATCCCGACGACTGGGCCAAGATCGCCGGCAAGAAGGGCGAGCGGATCGTCTACGTCAAGCCCCTCATGGGCGAGACGAAGGAAAAGAAGCGCGACGTCGAGAAGATCATCAACACCGGCCAGTATCTGTAGGAATCGAACTGCGGCGGGGGCCTCGCGCCCCCGCCGCTCCTCTCCCCCACCCTCCGCCCCGTGGCCGGGGTGGTGTCGGCGGAGGGCGAGCCACCGTCCGCGACCGGGGGGTTCATGGCGCTTCCGAAGGTGATGGGAATCGAGACCGAGTACGGCATCACCGTCAAGAATCAGCCCGACTTCAACCCGATCCTCTCCTCGCTCCTGCTCATCAACTCCTACGAGACCTATCGCTCCTCGCGCATCCGCTGGGACTACGAGGCGGAGAGCCCGCTGCGCGACGCGCGCGGCTTCGAGTACGCCGAGGACAAGGACGTTCCCTCCAAGGAGGAGTCGCGCCTCATCAACCTCATCCTCTCCAACGGGGCGCGCTTCTACGTGGACCACGCGCATCCGGAGTACTCCTCGCCGGAGACGACCAACCCGCGCGACTGCGTGATCTGGGACCGAGCGGGCGAGCGTATCCTCGACCTCGCCCGCACCCGGGCGGAGGCGGTGTCGCCGCCCGAGCAGCGCATTCTCATCTACAAGAACAACTCCGACTCCAAGGGCAATTCCTACGGCACGCACGAGAACTACCTCATGGACCGCAAGGTGCCCTTCGCCCGCATCGTGCAGCACCTGCTCCCCTTCTTCGTGAGCCGGCAGATCTACTGCGGCGCGGGCAAGGTGGGGGCCGAGAACAACACCGAGCACTGCGATTTCCAGATCTCGCAGCGGGCGGACTTCCTCGAGACCGAGGTGGGGCTCGAGACCATGCACAGCCGCCCCATCATCAACACCCGGGACGAGCCCCACGCGGATCCCGAGAAGTACCGGCGGCTCCACGTCATCGTGGGCGACGCCAACATGAGCGAGATCTCCACCTATCTCAAGTGCGGGACGCTGGCGCTGGTGCTGGGGCTCATCGAGGACGACGTCATCGACAAGGATCTCTCCCTCGAGAATCCCGTCCTCAGCTTCCGCAAGGTCTCGCGGGATCTCTCCTGCCGGGAGACGGTCAAGCTCAAGGACGGCCGCGAGCTCACCCCCATCGAGATCCAGTGGGAGTTTCTGGAGCAGGCCCGCCGCCACTTCGACGGCAAGGCGGCCGAGCCCTGGGCCACGGACATCCTCGCCCGCTGGGAGTCCCTGCTCACGCGCCTGAGCCGCGATCCCATGTCCTGCGACCGGGAGATCGACTGGGTGGTCAAGTACCAGCTCATCGAGCGCTACCGCGCGAAGCACGCGATCTCCTGGTCGGACTCGCGGGTGGCGATGATCGACCTCCAGTATCACGACATCCGGCCCAGCAAGGGCCTCTTCTACAAGCTGGAGGAGTCGGACGCGGTGGACCGGCTGGTCACCGAGGACGAGGTCACCAAGGCGATCTACGATCCCCCCAAGGACACGCGGGCCTACTTCCGCGGCATGTGCCTCCAGAAGTACTCCGACGAGGTGGTCTCCGCGTCGTGGGACTCGGTGATCTTCGACCTCAAGGAAGGCCCATTGAAAAAGATCTTCATGCTCGAGCCGCTTCGCGGCACGGAGGCCCACGTGCGGCAGCTCTTCGCGGATTCGCCCACTGCCGCCGACCTGCTGAGAAACCTCGGCAAGCCGTCCGGCGACGTATGACGCCCGAGCGCTGGCAGTCGGCCTTCTCCGACTACTCGAACTCGAGCTTCTCCGAGTATCTGCGGCACGCCGCCCCCCACCTGCTCCCCGCCGCCGAGACCGTCGTCCGGCCGGCCTCGTCCGAGGGCTCGATGGCGAACATTCCTCACGGCACCACCGTCCTCGCGCTGCGATACCGTGACGGCGTGGTCATGGCGGGCGACCGCCAGGCCAGCGAGGGCTACCAGGTGGCCCATCGCCGGATCGAGAAGCTGTTCAAGTCGGACGACCTGTCCGCGGTGGGGATCGCCGGCGCCGCCGGCCCCGCCATGGAGATGGCGCGCCTGTTCCAGACCGAGCTCGAGCACTACGAGAAGGTGGAGGGCGAGAACCTCTCCCTCGACGGCAAGGCCAACCGCCTGGGCGCCATGATCCGCGCCAACCTGCCCATGGCCATGCAGGGGCTGGTGGTGGTCCCCATCTTCGCGGGCTTCGACGAGCGCGCGGGGGTGGGCCGCCTGTTCAAGTACGACGTCACCGGCGGCCGGTACGAGGAGACGGACTATTTCGCCCAGGGCTCCGGGGGCAAGGATGCCCGCGACTCGCTCAAGAAGCGGTTCCGCCGCGACATGAGCCGGGACGAGGCGGTGCGGGCGGCGCTGGAGGCTCTGCTCGACGCCGCCGACGAGGATCTCGGCACCGGCGGGCCCGACTTCCAGCGCGGCATCTTCCCCACCGTCAAGACCATCAGCCGCTCCGGAATCACCGATCTGGTGGACGACGACGTGCGCCGGCATCTCGAGGCCATTCTCGGCGACCGGGGGCGCAACTGATGCCGCTGCCTTATTACGTCTCGCCCGAGCAGATGTGGCTGGGCAAGGCGCAGCCGCAGGCGAGCCGAGCGAAATCCAGAGATGCGTCGGGAGGTCCGGCCTGATGCCGCTGCCTTATTACGTCTCGCCCGAGCAGATGATGAAGGACAAGGCGGAGTATGCCCGCAAGGGCATCTCCCGCGGGAGGGCCATCGTCACCATCGAGTACCGCGACGGCATCCTCCTGGTGGCCGAAAACCCGTCCACCCTGCTCCACAAGATCTCGGAGATCTACGACCGCATCGCCTTCGCCGGGGTGGGCAAGTACAACGAGTTCGAGAACCTGCGGGTGGCGGGAGTGCGCCACGCCGACGTGAAGGGCTACTCCTACTCCCGCGGCGACGTGAGCGCGAAGGCGCTCGCCAACGCGTATTCCCAGGGGCTGGGGAACATCTTCACCCAGGACATCAAGCCCTTCGAGGTCGAGGTGCTCGTGTGCGAGGTGGGAGAGGGCAACGGGGGCAAGAACGAGATCTACCACATCCTCTACGACGGCACCATCGAGGACGAGAAGAACTACGCCGCCATGGGCGGCCAGTCGGACGAGATCCGCCGGTACCTGAAGGAGAACTTCAAGGAAGGGCTCGATCTCGGCGAGGCCATCCAGCTCGGGGTGCGGGCCCTCATGGTCACCCAGAACAAGACCCTCACCGAGCGAGACCTCGAGGTCGCGGTGCTCGACCGCACCAAGGAGCGCCGCAAGTTCCGCCGCATCCCCCCCGAGGCGCTGCACCAGATGCTCACCCCGGGCGCGTGAGCGGCCCTCCGCTCGATTCTTGCGTCATGCCTCCCCGCCTGTTACCCTGAGGCCCACATGAAGCGCCGCATCTTCGGGATGGAGAACGAATACGGCCTCACCTGCACCCTCAACGGCCAGCGCCGGCTCTCGCCCGACAACGTCGCCCGCTACCTCTTCGAGAAGGTCATCCCCGGCGCCCGCAACGCCAACGTCTTCCTGGAGAACGGCGCGCGCCTGTACCTCGACACCGGCTTCCACCCCGAGTACGCCACCCCCGAGTGCGACGACATCCGCGAGCTCGTCACTCACGACAAGGCGGGCGAGCGCATCGTGGAGGACCTTCTCCATCAGGCGGAGAAGCGGCTGCGCGAGGACGGGATCTCGGGCAATATCCTCCTCTTCAAGAACAACACCGACTCGGCGGGGAACTCCTACGGCTGCCACGAGAACTACCTGGTCAGCCGCGACGTGTCGTTCCAGCGGCTCGCCGAAGGGCTCATCCCCTTCTTCGTGACCCGTCAGATCTTCGCCGGCGCGGGCAAGGTGCTCCAGACGCCGCGGGGCTTCCACTACTGTCTGTCGCAGCGCGCCCAGCACATCTGCCAGGAGATCTCCGGCGCCACCACCTCCTCGCGCTCCATCATCAACACGCGCGACGAGCCGCACGCGGACGCCGAGAAGTACCGCCGCCTGCACGTCATCGTGGGCGACTCCAACATGTCCGAGGTGGCCACCTACCTCAAGGTCGGCACCACCGCGCTCATCCTGGACATGATCGAGGACGGCCACTTCGACAAGGACTACAGCCTCCAGTCCCCCGTCCAGGCCATCCGGGACATCAGCCACGATGCGACCTTGCGCGAGACGGTGCGGCTCAAGGACGGCCGGTCCATCACCGCCCTCGATCTCCAGACCGAGTACCTGGAGCACGCCACCCGCTATGTGGCCGCCATCGACGCCGATCCGGTGACGCGCGACGTGCTCGCCCGCTGGACCACGGTCATCGAGGCCCTGCACACCGATCCCATGAAGCTCGATCGGGACGTGGACTGGGTGATCAAGTACAAGATGATCGACGCCTACATGAGCAAGCACCGGCTCTCCTGGCGCGATCCCAAGGTCTCCCTGATGGACCTGCAGTACCACGACATCCGCCCGGACCACGGGCTGTACTTCCGCCTCCTCCAGCGGGACTTCATCGACCGCATCACCACCGAGGAGGAGATCGAGCGCGCCAAGCACCTGCCGCCCCAGACCACGCGCGCGCGGCTCCGCGGCGAGTTCATCCGCCAGGCCAACCTCAAGGGGAAGGACTATCGCGTGGACTGGGTCTACCTCAAGCTCAACGACCCCGAGCGCGAGACCATCCTCTGCAAGGACCCGTTCCAGAGCCACGACGAGCGGGTGGAGCGGCTGATCCGCTCCTTCTAGGCGGCGCCCCGCGCGCGTGACCGCGTGCGGCGGGCTCCCGGCGGTACAGCGGTACAATAGAGGCGTGAGCATTCCCCCCGCCGCCGTCCGCGCGCTCGTCACCGGCGAGCACGGTGACCCCTTCGCGGTGCTCGGTCCCCACGCGGAAGCGGACGGGAGCCTGGTGATCCGCGCCTTCCTGCCCGGCGCCCGGGGCGTCCAGGTGCTCCCGCGCGAGGGCGGCGACCCGATCCCGATGCGGCGCGCGCACGCGGACGGGTTCTGGGAAGGGCGGGCGCCCACCCGGCCGGACACCACCCCGGCCTCCTTCGTCTACCGGCTGCGCGTCACCGATGGCGCCGGAGGCGTGATCGAGCTCGAGGATCCCTATCGTTTTCCGCCCAGCCTGACCGATCTCGACCTTCACCTTTTGGGCGAGGGCACGCACTACCGCCTCTACGACAAGATGGGCGCCCATCCGGCCCGGCTGTCCGGCGTGGACGGCTACCGGTTCGCGGTGTGGGCGCCGAACGCGCGGCGCGTGAGCGTGGTCGGCGACTGGAACGGCTGGGACGGGCGGCGGCATCCCATGCGCCTGCACCCCGCCAACGGCATCTGGGAGCTCTTCGTCCCCGGCGTGGTCGATCATGCGCGCTACAAGTTCGAGATTCTCTCCGCCTCGGGCGCCCCGCTGGCGCTCAAGGCCGATCCCTTCGCTTTCGCCTTCGAGCCCGACACGCCGCGTACCGCCGCCGTCACCTCTCCCCTGGACCGCCGGGTGTGGGGCGACCAGACCTGGATGGCCGAGCGCGGCCGGCGCCACCAGCTGGGCGAGCCGCTGAGCGTGTACGAGGTGCATCTGGGCTCCTGGCGGCGCGTGCCCGAAGAAGGCGACCGCTTTCTCAGCTATCGCGAGCTCGCCCCCCGCCTCGCCGACTACGTGACCGCCATGGGCTTCACTCACGTGGAGCTGCTCCCGGTCATGGAGCATCCCTTCTACGGCTCCTGGGGCTATCAGACCATCGGCTACTATGCGCCGACGCGACGCTTCGGCGAGCCCGACGACTTCATGGCCTTCGTGGATCATCTGCATCAGCGTGGCATCGGCGTCATCCTCGACTGGGTGCCCGCGCACTTCCCCCAGGATCCGCACGGGCTCGCGTACTTCGACGGCACCCACCTCTACGAGCACGCCGACCCGCGGATGCGCGAGCACCCCGACTGGGGCACGCGCGTCTTCAACTATGGCCGCACCGAGGTCGCCAACTTCCTCATCGGTAACGCGCTCTTCTGGCTCGACCGCTACCACCTCGACGGGCTCCGGGTGGACGCGGTGGCGTCCATGCTCTACCTGGATTACTCGCGCAAGCCGGGGGAGTGGATCCCCAATGTCCACGGGGGGCGCGAGAACCTCGAGGCCATCGCCTTCGTGAAGCGGCTCAACGAGGTGGTGTACGGCGCCCATCCCGACGTGCTCATGGTGGCGGAGGAGTCCACCTCCTGGCCCCAGGTCTCCCGTCCCGTCTACCTCGGCGGCCTCGGCTTCGGGCTCAAGTGGAACATGGGCTGGATGCACGACGTGCTCGACTACTTCCACCACGAGCCGGTGCATCGGAAGTTCCACCACAACCAGCTCACCTTCGGAATGCTCTACGCATGGACGGAGAACTTCGTCCTGCCGCTGTCCCACGACGAGGTGGTCCACGGCAAGGGCTCGCTGATCGGGAAGATGCCGGGCGACGAGTGGCAGCGCTTCGCGAACCTGCGACTGCTCTACGGTTTCATGTGGGCGTATCCGGGGAAGAAGCTTCTCTTCATGGGCGACGAGTTCGGGCAGTCCGCGGAGTGGGATCACGACCGCAGCCTGGACTGGCACCTCCTCGAGGCGGGGCCGTATCATCGCGGCGTCCAGCGGCTGGTCGCCGATCTCAACCGCCTCTACCGCGGTGAGCCCGCGCTGCACGAGGGGGACGTCGAACCCGCGGGCTTCCGCTGGATGGACTGCTCCGACGCCGACCACAGCGTGGTGGCCTTCTGCCGCTTTGCCCGGGCCGAGCGGGGCATCGTCCTCTGCGCGGCGAACTTCACGCCCGTCGTTCGCAAGGGGTATCGGATCGGCGTGCCGCGCGCGGGCTACTACGTGGAGGACGTCAACACCGACAGCGAGCACTACGGCGGCAGCAATGTCGGGAACGGCCCCGGCGCGCGCAGCGAGCCCATCCCCTGCCACGGCCAGCCCTGGTCGGTGAGCCTCACCCTCCCGCCCCTGGGCGCCCTGCTGCTCCGCTGGGCGGGCCCCTGAGGCGATGGCGCGCCCGGCGCCCCGCGTCCGCCCCGGCCACCCGTATCCGCTCGGCGCCACTCCCGACGGCGCGGGCGTGAACTTCGCCCTCTTCAGCGAGCACGCCACCGCCGTCGAGCTGAGCCTTTTCGATCCCGCCGAGCCCAGTCGTGAGATCCGGCTGCCGATCGAGGAGCGTACGGACCAGGTCTGGCACGCGCATGTATCCGGGCTCCGACCCGGCGCCTTCTACGGCTTTCGCGTGCATGGTCCCTACGCGCCCGCGGCCGGCCACCGTTTCAATCCGGCCAAGCTGCTCCTCGACCCGTATGCGCGCGCGCTCGCGGGCAGCGTGGCCTGGGATGATGCCGTCCTCGGCTACCGGCCCGGCGATCCCGCCGGTGACGCCGCGCCGGACATGCGGGACAGCGCGCCCTTCGTGCCCAAGAGCGTGGTGATCGACCCCGCCTTCGACTGGCAGGGCGATCGCCCGCCCGGCACGCCGTGGCATCGCACCGTGATCTACGAGGCCCACGTCAAGGGGATGACCGCGCGCCACCCCGACGTGCCGACGGCGCTCCGCGGCACCTATGCCGGCCTCGCCGCGCCGCCCGTGCTGGATCACCTGCGCCGGCTCGGCGTCACCGCAGTCGAGCTGCTTCCCGTGCATCATTCGGTGCCCGAGCGCGCGCTCGTCTCACGCGGGCTCACCAACTACTGGGGCTACAACTCCATCGGCTATTTCGCGCCCGACGCCCGCTTCGCCTCCGGCGGCGTGCGCGGGGGACAGGTGGCCGAGTTCAAGTCCATGGTGCGCGCGCTCCACGCGGCCGGCCTCGAGGTCATCCTGGACGTGGTCTACAACCACACCGCCGAGGGCAGCCATCGCGGCCCCACCCTGGCCTTTCGCGGTATCGACAACCACGCCTACTACCGGCTCGATCCCACCCACCCGGGACGCTACGTGGACTATACGGGCTGCGGCAACACGCTCAACACCGTGCACCCGCGGACGCTGCAGCTCGTGCTCGACAGCCTCCGCTACTGGGTGCAGGACATGCACGTGGACGGCTTCCGCTTCGACCTCGCCACCGCGCTGGCCCGCCGTCCTCACGCCTTCGACCGATTCTCCGCCTTCTTCACCGCCATCCAGGCGGACCCCGTGATCTCGCGGGTCAAGCTCATCGCCGAGCCCTGGGACCTCGAGGAGGGCGGCTACCAGGTGGGAAACTTCGGACCCGGGTGGGCGGAGTGGAACGGCCGGTACCGCGACACGCTGCGGCGCTTCTGGCGCGGCGACGCCGGCCAGCTCGCCGAGCTCGGCTCACGCCTCACGGGATCGAGCGACCTCTACCACAAGGACGGGCGGCTTCCCTACGCGAGCGTGAACTTCGTCACCGTCCACGACGGCTTCACGCTCTCTGACCTGGTCGCGTACGAGCACAAGCGCAATGCCGCGAACGGCGAGGACAACCGGGACGGCACCGACGCCAACTTCTCCTGGAACGGGGGGGTCGAGGGGCCCAGCGACGACCCTGCCGTCCGGGAACGACGCGAGCGGCAGGTCCGGAACTTGCTCGCCTCCCTGCTCCTGTCGCAAGGGGTGCCCATGCTCTCCCACGGCGACGAGGCGGGGCGCTCCCAGGAGGGCAACAACAACGCTTACTGCCAGGACGGGCCGCTGACCTGGCTGGCCTGGCCGCCCCCGGACGGAGCAAGGCTCGACTTCATCCGCCGGCTCATCGCGCTGCGTCTGGCCGAGCCCGTCTTCCACCGGCGTCGCTTCTTCCAGGGGCGAGAGCAGCCGGGCACCGCCGGCAAGGACCTCGTCTGGCTGCGGCCCGACGGCAAGGAGATGGCGGCCGAGGACTGGGACGACGGGGCCGCGCGAGCGGTCGGCCTGCGCCTGGCCGGCGACGCCATCACGGAGCCGGACGAGCACGGCGAGCCCGTGCGTGGCGCCACCTTCCTCTTGCTCTTCAGCGCGCAGGATGCGCCGGTGCCATTCACGCTCCCCGTCCCGCCGGCCGGCGGCCGCTGGCGGCCCATCCTCGACACCCGCGACTGGTCACCGCCCGCCGCCCCACCCCCGGTGGCCGGCGGCGAAGCCTATGTCCTGGACGGCCGCTCGCTCGCCGTCCTTCGTCTGGAGCAAGAAGGAGAAACGCCGTGAGCCACGTCGATGAGTTCGAGTCCGATCTCCATCGAACGGTCCTGTCCCAGCTCGACCGCGTCGCCGGCCGGCTGAGCCTCGATCCCGATCTCCACGTCCGTCTCCGCGCCCCGCGGCGCGCCCTGGTGGTCTCGGTTCCCGTCCGCATGGACACGGGCCGCACCGAGGTATTCACCGGCTACCGGGTGCATCACTCCACCGTGCTGGGCCCCACCAAGGGGGGGCTTCGCTACGACGAGGACGTCAGCCTGGGCGAGGTGACGGCGCTGGCCATGCTCATGAGCTGGAAGTGCGCGCTCATGGGGCTGCCCTACGGCGGGGCCAAGGGCGGCGTGCGGTGCAATCCGCGAAACATGTCGCTGGCCGAGCGCGAAAACCTCACGCGGCGCTACACCGCCGAGATCATCCTCATGATCGGCCCCGACCTGGACATCCCGGCTCCCGACCTCGGGACCGACGAGCAGACCATGGCGTGGATGATGGACACCTACTCCATGACCCAGGGCAAGAGCGTGCCCGGGGTGGTGACGGGCAAGCCTCTCATCGTGGGCGGCTCGGCGGGCCGGCGCGAGGCCACCGGGCGCGGCATCGTCTACTGCCTCTATCAGGCCGCCCGCCACCTGGGGCAGGAGCTGCGCGGCAAGACGGTGGTGGTCCAGGGCTTCGGCAACGTGGGCGCGGTGGCCGCGCGGCTGCTCTGGCGGGACGGCGCGGTGGTGACGGGCGTGAGCGACGTGAAGGGCGCCATCTGGAACCCGCAGGGCCTCGACATCCGGCAGCTCGAAGCCCATATCGCGGAGGCCGGCAGCGTGGTGGGATTCCCCGGCGCCGAGAGCCTCGACAACGCGTCGCTGCTCGAGCGGCCCTGTGACATTCTCATCCCCGCCGCGATAGGCTCCCAGATCCATGCCGGCAATGCCGATCGTATTCGCGCCCTCGTGGTGGCCGAGGGCGCCAACGGCCCCACCACCCCGGAGGCCGACGTCATTCTCCGCGAGCGCGGCATCACCGTGATCCCCGACATCCTGTGCAATGCGGGAGGGGTGGTGGTCTCCTACTTCGAGTGGGTGCAGGGGCTCCAGTACTATTTCTGGAAGGAGAGCGAGATCACCGCGCGACTGCAGGAGGTGATGGCCCGCGCCTTCAACCGCGTCTGGAGCGTGGGTCAGAAGGAAGGTGTCGACCTCCGGACCGCCGCCCTCATGGAGGGCGTCAGCCGCGTGGCGGAGGGCTACCGGGTGCGCGGCCTCTATCCCTGACCGCCGCGCCGCGTCCCTCTTCCGGCGCGACCGTATACCGCAGCGCGCTCCCCTGCATCCAGCGGACGACCAGGAGATCCACGAAGGCCCGCCGGGCGCGGTTGCGCACCCCGAACTTCGAGGTCCCGAATCGCCGCCGCCGATGCCCCACCGGCACTTCCGCCACGCGGAACCCGGACAGCCGCATCAGGGTGGGCAGGAAGCGGTGCATGCCGTTGAAGGACGGCACCGCGGCCGCGCACTCGCGCCGCATCGCGCGCAGGGTGCATGCGCTGTCGCGCACCGTCTCGCCGGTCAGGGCGTTGCGCACCGCGTTCGCGACGCGCGACGAGACGCGCTTGAGCCACGGGTCATCGCGCCGGACCCGGATGCCGGTCGCCACGTCCGCGTCCGCCAGCGCCGCCACCAGCCGCGGAATGTCGGCGGGATCGTTCTGGAGGTCGCTGTCCATGGTGACGATGATGGGCGATCGCGCCCGGCGGCATCCGGCCTCCAGCGCGGCGGTCAGCCCCGCGTGGCGCGCGAAGCGTACGACGCGCACGCGCCCGTCCGCGGCGGCGAGCGCCCGCAGCCACGGGAATCCGCCGTCCGTGCTCGCGTCGTCCACGAAGATCACCTCGGCCCGCGCCCAGTGCGCGTCGAGCACGGCCGCCAGCTCGCTCCAGAGGGTCGCGAGCCCCGGCGCCTCGTTGAAGACCGGCAGGACGACCGTGAGCTCGGAGGGAGAGCCCGGGACACCGGGCGCGGCCTTCACCGGCAACGCCCCAGCAGGACATAGTGCCGCGTGCCCAGGATCGCGCGAGCGAGCGGGCACCAGCTCGGATGCGCCTCGGACCCGAGCTCGCCCAGATCCGTCTCCCGGAGCAGCACCCCTCCCACCGCCGGCTGCGCGAGCCATCGGGCCACTCGCGCGCGTCTCTGCTCCTCGTTGACGGAGCGGCCGAGATAGAAGTCGAAGGCGAGGTTCGCGTCCGGGTGCGCGACGATGGGCTCGTCCGGACTCACGGCCCGTCGGATGTCGGCGGCGAACGCGGCCACCGGCGCCTGCGCGGCCCGGCGCTCCGGATACGTGATGGCCTCGACGAGCAGGATGGCCCCGATTCCCCCCGCCAGCCAGCCCATCGCGCGAGCGGGCGGGCCGCCCCTCCAGAGCACGGCCAGCGCGGCCGCGGTTCCCGCCAGCGCCAGCCCCACGAGGGCGGCGGCTTCCCAGGGGGCGGCATGGACGAATTCGGAGGTGGGCGATTCGGGCGACCGGAGCGCCAGCCAGAGCCACGCGCCCCCCGCGAGCAGCGCCACGCCGAGCGCCGTCATGAGGGCGAGATGGAGCCGGACCATGGGGCGCAGCCGGGCCGAGGCCGAGGTGGCGGCGGCCGCGACAAGAAGCGCCGCGGGTGCAAAGAGCGGCAGCGCATAGCGCGCCCGCTGCTGGACGCTCGCCGCCACCAGAAGCGTGAGGACCAGGGTCCAGCCCCAGACCGGGCGGTAGGGCTCTCCGTCCGGCGCCCACCACCACCAGGCGAGCGCCGCCGCGAGCCAGAGCGCCCAGGGCAGAAAGGCGATCAGCGCGCTGTCCAGCGGGACGGACGATCCGCGGAGGTCGCGATCGAGGTACCAGCCGAGCGCCGAGCTCAGGCCCATCTGGCTTCGCCGATGCGCCGGGTGCAGCGCATAGGGAATCACCCAGGGCAGCATGGACAACCCGACGATGCCGAGCCCGAGCCCGGGACGCAGACGCAGGAGGTGTCGACCTCCCACCGACACCGTGACGGCGACCACCGCCGCCGGCAGGATCATGAGCGCCGGGAGCCCCTTGGTCCAGAGGGCGCCCGCCAGGCACCCGTAGAAGCCCACGAGGTGCCGGACATCCGGCATGGATCCCGCCAGCGCGCGCAGCAGGAAGTAGAGCGCCCAGGTGATCCACGCCGTCAACATCATGTCGGGCAGCACGGCGTGGCTGTGGAGGAAGAACCCCGGGCTGGTCCCGAGAATGGCGATCGCAAGAATGCCGGTGCTGGTTCCCGAGAGGTGCCGTCCCAGCGCGAACACCCCGCCGAGAGCGGCGAGGGCGGACACCACGGAGGGCAGCGAGGCGGTGGCCGCCGACACGTGCCCGGCCGGAAGACTCGCCAGGGCTATGCTCCAGAAGAAGAGCGGGGGCTTGTTGAGGTACGGCTGGTCCCGCACCCGGACGGGCAGCCGGAACCCGCTGCTCAGGCTGTCCTCAGCGAGCAGCGCCATGCGCGCCTCGTCCTGGTTCCACAGATTACGCGCGCCGAGCGGCAAGCCGTACACGATGGCGGCCGCGATCAGAAGCCCGATGAGCAACACCCGTTGCCGGCTCAGTACCCTCATCCTCCGTCGGACCGTTCTGCGGCAATCGCGTGGTAATGTAGCCCAAGTACTCGTGAGCTCGCCAGATTCTGATCGTAACACCCAGGCGCGCCGGCGCCCCGCACGTCGGGGGCCCTCCCTCTTCGTGCAGGCTCTCCTCGTCACCGTGATCATCATCGCGTCCCTGGGGGGCTGCCTGTTCTGGGACCCTACCCTGGCGGCCCTCATCGTGGCCGAGGACGCGCCGGTGGAGATGGTCGAGGTGGTGCTGCTGGCGATGGCCCTGGCCCTCTGCCTCGTGCGCTGGCGGGGCCTCCTCGCGGCGGGCCGCTCGCCTGCCTCGGAGGTGGTTCTCGCCGTCGGCTTCTTCATCCTGCTCGAGGGGGAGATCGAGCTGTGGCAGCGGGTGCTGGGCTCGACGATGACCTTCCGCCACACCTTCCGGCAGCCGCCGGCGCTCTTCGCCGTCTGGCTCTCGCTGTATGCGGTGATGCTCGCGCTGCTGGTGCTCTTCGCCTCCTACGTTCTCCGCCGGCTCGTGCCGCTCTGGCGCTGGGGACTGGCCGCCCTGCGAACGGACTGGGGGCGGCTCCTGGTCCTCTCGGTCGCCATCCTGGTTCTCACCGAGGTGTTCGAGCGGCGCCTGAACCGCATCCTGCCGACCGTCTTCCCCAAGAGCCTGCTCGAGGAGACCCTGGAGCTCATCGCGGGCGCCTATGCCGTCCTCGCCCTCATCGAGCGCGAGCGGGTCGAGCCCGTGAAGCCGGCACCGCCCGCGGAAGCCTAGGAGCGCCGAAGCGGAAGCGCCCAGGACTGGCGAGCGAGGAACCGGTCGATGCCGCTGCGGCCGTCCGCGGACGCTACCGCGAGACCGAACTGGCGCGCCTCGAAGGCAAGCCCGGCGTCGAGATCCTCGGTGAGACCCGTCCGGACCGCGTCCAGGATGGCCCGCGCGGGCGCTCCCCGCGGGATGGCGTCGTGATGGGCGAGGAGGCGGCGGAGGTCTCCGTCCGCGGCCACGTCCGGATAGGGCGAGAGCCGCGCGAGCTCTCGGCCTTCCGCGAGCGGAGACCAGCGCGTGCCCGTCCACTCGCCGAGCGCGATGCGACGGGCGATGCCCAGCGCATGGGCGAGTGCATCCGCGGGCGCCACCTCGTCGATCACGCCCAGATCCCGCGCCGCCTCGGCTCCACGCCGGCGGCCGTCCAGCAGCATCACCAGCGCCCCGATGAGCGCAACACGGTCGGAGCGGCCCGAGGCGCGGGCCCGACGCAGCGCCAGCCGCGGCAGTGACTGCGTGCCCCCGAACCCCGGCAGGACGTGCAGGTTGATCTCCGGCTGTCCCCACTCGGCGCGGGTCGCGCCCACACGCCACGCGCAGGCCATCTGGAGCTCGTTCCCGCCTCCCAGCGCATAGCCGTCCACCGCCGCCACCACCGGGGCGCGCAGCCGCGCGAGGCGAAGCAATAGCCGCTGCACCCGGAGGGTGAACGCCTCCACCTCGGAGGCCGCGGCAAACGCGCGCAGAGCCCGGATGTCGGCGCCCGCCACGAACATGGTGCCCGATCCCGCCAGCACCGCCGCGCGCACCCGGGGCTCGGCCTCGAGCGCCGCCAGCGCGCGCTCGAGGTCCTCGAGCACCGCGAGCCCGATGGCATTGGCGGGAGGCGAGTCCACCGTGACCAGCGCGACGAGGTCCTGCGCGCCCGGGCGGACCGGATCGAGGCGAACACGTACGGTGGCCCCGTCGAGATAGCGCGAGCCCCAGGCGGCATACACCTCGCGCGCCTGCCGGGCCGTGTCGAGGCCGGGCCCCGCGCCCACCCGCACCGTCAGGGTGCCCGCATGCCGATTCTCATGGATGAGCTGATGGCAGTCGGCGAGCGCCGCCCAGTCGCGCACCGCGGGCGCCTGCGGCGGAAGCGCGCCCGCGTCGAGGAGCCGCACCACCTCGTCCGCCTGATGCGCGTTGGAGAGATGAGAGCCGAGCACCGCGAAGGCGGGAAACAGGATCCGCTTCTCGTGCATCCACACGTTGGGCGCGTAGAAGGAGAAGCGCCGGCCCTCGGTCGACTCCACGAACACCACACGCCCCGTGAAGGGGCGCGCCAGAAACGTGCTGATCCCCAGCGTGTCCTGCCCCGCCCGCTCCACCACCAGATCGGGATTGCCGCGCGGATTGTCGGCGGCGGCGAGGAGACGACCCACCGCGAGGCCGAACGGCTTGAGGGTGGTGTCCTGATAGGCGCGATAGCCGTCAAGATCCAGGTCGTAGTCCGGCATCGCGTCCGGCCAGCTGAACCGGCCCGCCCGCGCGAGGGACTCGAGGCTGACGACGCCCTGAACCGCATGCGCGGCCTTGACGCGCGCGGCCT
The DNA here is from genome assembly GCA_035654455.1 of Candidatus Nitrosocosmicus sp. Classification (GTDB taxonomy): domain Bacteria; phylum Methylomirabilota; class Methylomirabilia; order Rokubacteriales; family CSP1-6; genus DASRWT01. Next base: position 44,070 of record DASRWT010000064.1, read on the forward strand.
GGCGGTCGAGGCGACAGGCCACCACCACGCGGGCGCCGGCCGCGAGGGCCGCCGCCGTCGCCCCCGCCGCCACCGGATCGTCGTCGGCGCCGTCCTCGAGGCCCCAGTAGACGAGCACGCCCTCGCGCGGACGCAGGTCGGCGCGCCGGAACATCTCCGCCGCCGGAGCCGCGCCCGCCTTGCCCAGAAAGGTCAGCGTATAGCCGCTGGTGGCGCCATAGAAGACGAGCCGGCCGCCGGGCCCGAGCAGATCGACCATGCGCGCGAAGAGATCGCGCCCCACCGAGGACACGACCACGTCCATTGCCGCGCCGGGGGCAGCGCCGCCCTGCCCCTCGAGCACCCGCGCGCGGAAGGCCTCGCCGCGGCGCCGCCACTCGGGGCGCTCGACCGGCGACAGCGGCACCGGGGTGAACACGCCCTCCATGCCGGGCGCCTTGCGATTGACATAGGCATGGCCGCCTCCGGCGAGAACCAATCGCCCCTTGTCCTCGGTGGAGACCAGGCCGGTCACGCGCGCGCCGCGCAGCGCGGCCACCGTGACGGCATGGATGCCGGTGCCGCCGGCGGCGCCTTCCACGAAGACGCGCTCGCCCGGCTGCACGCGCGCCACGTCGTACAGCGCCTTGTACACCGTCTCCAGGTCCAGCATGTAGGCGGAGCCCTCGGGGAGCGTGAGGCGCTCCGTGTGAGCGAGCCACTGCGGCGCCTGGCCACGGACGAACTGGGCGAAGGAACCGTCCGGCGTCTCGTAGCCCTGGATCTTGAACTCGGCGTGCATCGGATCCTCGCCGGCCCGCGGCGAGAGCAGATTGGACACGCCGGGATAGAGCACCCGGAGCTCGCCCACGCGCAGCCGCCCCTCGCGCGCGACCTCGCTCCCCAGCGCGGCGATGAGGGCCACCGCCCCCGAGCCCGGCACGTGGAGGTCTCGATCGTGGAGGTCGAACACCGAGATGGGAATGCCGCGCGCGGCGAAGATGGTGTTGTACGTGAGGCCGGCGTAGAGCACATAGCCGAGCGCCTCGGCGGGCCCGATCTCGGGCACCGGCGTCACCACCTGCCGCAGCGCCTCACTGGGCTCGCCATGCGCGGGCCGGCCCCAGCGATCCTTCACCACCGCCCACACCTCGTGGAGCGATGGAATGGGATCGAGCCCCGGGCGAAAGGGCGCTCCCAGGGGCAGCGCGCCCTCGGCGCCCTCTCGCCACCAGCGCTCGTCGACTTCCTTCGGCTCACCAGCCATGTGGCTCCTTTGTCCCCGGTCCCGTCAGCCGCGCCCGATGCGCCATTCGATCATGTCTTGTCCGGCGCGGGTAGTCCGGATGATGTCGAGCCGCAGTCGCCGGTCGTGCACGGAGAGCGCGCCGCGCCAGAGCTCGCTCCACGCCTCGAAGGCCGCCGGGTGTAGCGGCGCCGGCCCCTCCGCGAGTCGCCAGCCCGCCTGCCGCACCACCGCCATGGCTCCCGCCATATCCACCTCCACCGTCTCCCCCTGAGCGCGAGCCGCGCGCGCGAGATACTCGGCAAAGCCGGCCGCGCCACCCGCGGACACCCCCAGCAGCGCCGCCGTCTCGTCGTAGAGCTGCATGCCGATCAGCCGCGCCGCATGGCCCAGGACGCGGCGCGTCTCCTCCGGTCCCACCAGGTCGAGCAGCACCGGCATCAGGGTGCGGACATACTCCATCGCATAGCTTCGCACCACCTTGTCGAGGCGTTCGGGCGTCCACGTCGCGGGATCGAGCGTGGGCGCGCGAGCGGGCTCCGCGTCGGGCATGGACTCGCCGGTGGCGAAGCGGACGCGCTCGTGTGGGGCGAGGTCGCGGTCATGCTCGAGGTAGTACCCCTCGAGGCCGGGCTGGCCATCCACCGTCTGGCCCGTGCAGACGAAGCCCAGCCGGGGATTGCCGAGGCTCACCCCGTTGTGACCATGCCAGCCGTGCAGCATGGCGGTGTTGACGCGGATGGGGATGGCGCAGATGGACGCGCCCGACCAGATCCACCGCGGTGGCGGATACCGCACCCATGCCTTCCCGTCCGACTCGCGCACGTATTCCGTCTTCACGCCGCCGAGACGATTCGACAGGTAGTGGTACTGCGCGCACGCCACCGCATGCGGCAGGCCATCGAGGCCCAGCTTGGCCAGGCCGGGCAGGAACTTCTCGAGATGCTGGCGCCGGAAGAGCCGGAATACGAGCTCCGCCGCCATGGTCTCGCCCCGGCGCGTGACGAGGGTGAGGACGCAGCCGGTGAGGAGCGCCTGGTAGAGCAGGGACACCGCGCGGTGTCCCGCGGTCGCGGCCGGCGGGCCGCTCATCGGGACCGGAGATGCTCGGGCAGGATGGGCAGCGCGGTCACCGCCACGCCCAGCGGGGCCACCGCATCGGCCACCGCATTGGCGATGGCGGCGGGCGCGCCGATGGTCCCGCCCTCGCCCATGCCCTTGTACCCACCGGGCGTCAGCGGTGAGGGCGTCTCGCGGTGGCCGATGTCGAACGACGGCAGGTCGGCGGCGGCGGGCAGCGCATAGTCCATGAGGGAGCCGGTGAGGAGCTGGCCCGTCTCGTCGTAGACGAGCCGCTCGCCCAGCGCCTCGCCGATGCCCTGGGCCAGCGCGCCGTGGATCTGCCCGCGCACGATCATCGGATTGATCACCGGGCCGCAGTCCTCGACCACGACATAGTCGCGCACGCCGACGCGTCCCGTGTCCGCATCCACCTCCACGGTGGCCACGTGCACCGCGCCCGAGAAGGTGGGCCCCGGCGGATCGAAGCGCTCGGTCTCGGCCAGCGCCGCCCGCGGCCCGGCGCCGTCCGTGATCGCGGATTCGACCAGCCGGGCGATCTCGCCGAGCGAGAGCCCGCGATCGGGCATGCCGCGCACGCTCGCGCGCCCGCCGGCCAGCACGAGATCGGCCGCGCTCACCTCGAGCCGCGCCGCGGCCAGCGCCAGCACCCGCTCGCGCACCCGGCGGGCCGCGCCGTCGGCGGCGCCGCTCGACACGATGGCTCCCCGGCTGGCGAAGGTGCCGGTTCCGGACGGCGCCACGTCGGTGTCCGGCTGGCATACGGTGACGCGCTCGAGCGGAACGCCGAGGCGGTCGGCCACGAGCTGGGCCACCGTGGTCGCGTGGCCCTGTCCCTGGGTCGGGAAGGACACCTCGCAGATGACCTCGCCGGCCGGGGTCACGCGCACCGTCGCCGCCTCGTCGCCCGGCACGTCCATCATGCCCCGTCCCCGATAGGTCCGCGAGCCGATCCCGGTCGACTCCGTGTAGCACGCGATGCCCACCCCGACCAGACGGCCTCGCGCCCGCTCGCTGGCCTGCTGCGCCCGCCGCGCGTCGTACTGGGCGCGCTCCAGCGCGTCGGCGAGGGCGGCGGGAAAATCGCCGCTGTCGTAGACGAAGCCGGAGGCGGACGTGAACGGATAGCTTTCGCGGGGAATGAGGTTGCGGCGGCGGATCTCGGCGGGGTCGAGGCCCAGCCGCGCGGCCAGGAGGTCGAGCGTGCGCTCCATGGCGAAGGCGCCCATGGTCATGCCCACCCCGCGATAGGCGCCGAGCGGCGGCTTGTTGGTGGCGACGGCCACGGCATGCCATTCGTAGGCGGGCGTCCGGTACGGCCCGGGCAAGATCAAGGCGGTGCCGAGCGGCTCGAGCGCCTGGGTGAGCGGAAAGATCTGATAGGCGCCGGCGTCCGAGTACACGCGCGCCCGCAGGCCGAGAAGCACGCCCTTCGCGTCGGCGGCCGCCTCCACCTCGACGCGCGCCTCGCGCGCCTGGGAGGCGGCGGCCAGATTCTCGCGGCGCGTCTCGACCCACTTCACCGGCCGGCCGGCGGCACGGGCCAGGGCCGCGACGGCGAGGTCCTCGGGCAGCAGGTGCATCTTCTGGCCGAACCCGCCGCCGGTATCGGGAACGATCACGCGCACCCGGCTGCCGTCGAGCCCGAAGGCCGTGGCCAAACCCGTGCGCATCACGTGCGGGATCTGGGTGCTCATCCACGCCGTGAGGCGGTCACCGTCCCACGAGGCCACGATCCCGCGCGCCTCCAGTGGCGAGGCCGACACGCGCGCGTGCGTGAAGGTCTCCGCGATCCGCACCGCGGCGCCGGCGAAGGCGCCCTCCACGTCACCGCGCTGGCGCCGGCGGTCGAAGAGAAGATTGCCCGGGAGGGCGTCGTGGACCCGCGGCGCATCGGGCGCCAGCGCGGCCCTCGCGTCGGCCACCGCGGTCAAGGGCGCGTAGTCCACGTTCACCACCTCCGCCCCGTCGGCGGCGGCATAGACGCTGTCGGCGGCCACCACCGCCACTGCCTCTCCCACGAAGCGGGCGCGCTCCGGGCAGAGCGGGGCCCACGCGG
>DASRWT010000065.1:0-70549 GCA_035654455.1 Candidatus Nitrosocosmicus sp.
CATGCACCGCCCGGCGATCGACATCTACTCGGGCGACATGCTCGGGCTCACGCACTCGCTCCACGACGACCTCCCCAAGGTCTTCCGGACGGCGGGCCGGGTCTACATCTACGCGGCCAACGGCCACGGCGGGTGGGAAGCGGCGCTGAGCAACGTGCTGTCGCGCGGCGAGACGGTGCTCGTGCTGGAAAGCGGCCTCTTCGCGGCGGGCTGGGGCGAGATGGCGCAGATGATGGGCGTGAAGATCGAGTCGCTGAAGGGCGACGCGGGGCGCGCGGTGAATCCCGAGGCGGTCCGTCAACGGCTCGAGGCCGACGCCAGCCACGAGATCAAGGCGGTCCTGGTGGTGCAGATCGATACCGCCTCGGGCATCGCCAACGATCTCCCCGCCATCCGCGCCGCCATGGACGCGGCCCGGCACCCCGCGCTCCTGATGGTGGACGCGGTGGCCTCGCTCGGCTGCATGCCGTTCGAGATGGACGCGTGGCGCATCGACGTCGCGATGTCCGGCTCGCAGAAGGGCCTCATGACCCCTCCCGGACTGGCCTTCGTCGCCGCCAACGAGCGCGCGCATGCCGCGCACCAGAAGGCCGACCTCCGCACCCGCTACTGGGACTGGACGTTCCGGCAGGGCCAGGCGCACTACCAGAAGTACGGCGGGACGCCGCCGCAGCATCTCCTCTTCGGGCTCCGCAAGGCGCTCGACCTGCTCCTCGCCGAGGGGTTGGAGCACGCGGCGCAGCGCCACGCGCTGCTGGCCGAGGCCACGCGCCAGGCGGTGGGCCGATGGGCGGAGGGCGGCGCGCTCAGCCTCAACGCCACCCATCCCGCGGAGCGCGCGAACTCCATCACCTGCGTCCTGACGCCGGGCCGGGATCCGCAGCCGCTGCTCGACTATTGCCGGAACAAGTGCGGCGTGGTCCTCGGCGTCGGGATCGGCCCCTTCTCGGGCAAGGGCTTTCGTATCGCTCACATGGGCCACACGAACGCGCCCATGGTGCTCGGCGCTCTCGGCGCGGTGGAAATGGGGCTGATCGCGCTCGGCATTCCCTACGGAGCCGGCGGCGTGCAGCGCGCGGTCGAGTACCTCGGCCGTGAGGTTGCCGCGTAGGCTATAATCGAGGGGTGAATTCGAGAAAGGAGACCAGCATGGGAATCCCGCTCAATCCCTCGCGGCCCCCGCTCAAGCCGAAGGACTAGCTCGCCACTCCTAGCTCCACCGCCAGACCTGCCACCATCTCCTCGTATCCCGTTCCCTGATCTCGTCGATGAGCCAGACGTAGTGCTCGTAGAGACTGGGGCGCTCCCATTTCCTCTGGAGCTCCACGATGTGCTCGCGGAACACGAAGCCGGAGTCCCGTATCGAGGAACCGAAGAGCGAGTGCAAGTCTGACGTCTTGAGGTAGTGCTCTCGGGCCGCATAGGCGGTCGTCTCGAAGAAGCCGCAGATCCGCAGCAGCTGCGTGTGCCGGCCGGGATCGAATCGGCGCAGCTCTTCCAGCGCCTCCGGGAACACGTCAATCTCCGACACTTCGTTCTGCGGTGTCGATCGCCGCACCGCTTCGGCCTGGACCGCGGCAATGACCCGTTCGAGGTCCTCCCGCACCACGGCCATCTCCGGCCCTTCCCAGCGCTCGTCCAGCGTCAGGAGCGCGGTGGCCCGTGTCTGCCGGGTCAGCCCCCGAAGCTGATACCAGCCGAGCAAGAGCGCCACGACCGCGATGACCACCGCCGCCGCAGTGGCGAGATCACCAACCGACACGTCGCTCTTGAGGATGAGCGGCCCTATGGGAATACCCTTGGTGTCCACCCGACTGCTCGGCTCTACACGATCTTTTCGTACACGCCCGGCGGGATGAGGCGGAAGACGGGGATGGGCTCGGAGACGTTCTTGAAGGTCTTGGGGCCGAGCGCTTCGAGCACCACCGCGACGCGGATGCGCTCGGCGGTGAGCGGGCCCACGATGACCTCGCCCCCCTGGGCAAAGCCGGCGAAGCGCGCGGCCTGATTGGTCACCGGCCCGGTGGCGGTGAAGGTCCAGCGCTGGGCGCCGGCCCCGCCCAGCTTGGTGGCGCCCACCAGCGCCTCGCCGGTATTGATGCCCATGTGCAGGGCGATGGCGGGCAAGGTTCCGCGGTGCTCCTCGTTCAGGTCGATGGTCTTCTGGCGAATGGCGAAGGCGGCGCGGGTGGCGTTGAGCGCGTGGTCCTGACGGCCCGCCTCGCGCTTGTCGCCGGCCCCCGCCCCCTGGAAAATCACCATGAGACCGTCGCCCGCGGTCTCGTTCACGTCGCCGTGGTGGGCCCGGATGATCTCGAGGAAGGACGAGAAGTAGGTCTGGACCAGGTGATTGAGCTGGTCCGGCGGGACCTGCTCGCTGAGCTTGGTGTATCCCGCGATGTCCAGGAAGAGGACGGACACCTCCTCGGTGCGCTTCTCGAGCTCGGTGGCGTCGGGATTGCGCTCCAGCAACGCCTTCACCGCATCGGGCACGAACTTGGAGAGCTCCCCCTTGAGCTGCTGGAGCAGCTCCACCTGGCGCCGTGAGGCCTGCAGGCTCTCCAGCGTGCTCGCCAGCTCGGCATTGCGCGTGGAGAGATCATCCCGCGCGCGCCCCAGGCCCGCGCTCATCTCGTTGATGGCCTCGCCCAGATCGCCGATCTCGTCGCGGGGCCCCTTGGTGCTGACCCGCGCGGCGAAATCGCCACCGCCGATGCGACGGGCCACATTCGCGACCTGGCGGATCGGCTGCACCACCACCTGGCGCATGGCCACCCACAGCACTCCGCCCGCGGCCACGATGGTGAGCAGGCCCACCAGCATCTGGCGGTTGCGCTGCTTGCGGACCTCGGCGAACACGGGCTCCATGCTGGTGGCCACGCGCACCACCGCGCGCACCTTGTGGTCGGAGCCGTGGCAGCCCTGGCACTTCTCCTGGTTCAGCACCGGCCGGTGGACGGTGAAGAACGTGGTGCCGTCCCGCTGCTCCAGCGACTCCTGGGTCTGGAGCGTCTCGACGGCCCGGGTGAAGAGCGGCCCGGTCATGGCGGGGCCCGCGGGTCGCGCCATCTTGGAGATGGAGTCGAACACGCCCTTCTCGAGCCCGGCGTTCTTCTCCACCTCCTGCAGCGTGACGAGGTCGGTGAAGGCCTCCACGCCATTGCGCCGGTAGATGTCGAGCCCCGGCACCGCGCTGGAGCTCTTGAGGTCGCTGATGAGCATGCGGGTGACGTCGGGCCGCTCCTGGAGCATGGCCGACTCCACGCTGGCGATGAGGGCCTCGGTGAGTCGGCGCGCCGCCTTCTGGCTCTGGTCGACCAGGAGGGCGCTTTCCTGCTGGATGGTCAAGACGGTGGAGGCGCCGAAGCCGACGATGAGCACGGCCAGGATGACGAGGCCGATCTTGACCGTCAGCGGGACACGCGTCATCGGCGCCCTGGCCTCATCTCTGCGCGGGAGCGTAGCACCAAGGCCTTCGCCCTAGCAACTCGCGCCGCCTCCTGGCCGCATTCCACCTCTTTCTCCTCCCCGCCCGTATACCACTGCAGACGCGCCCAGATCGCCCGAGGAGGCTCACCGCCGATGTCGCTCGCCGGACCGTTCCACCGCCTGGCCTGGTCCAATCTGGTCGCCCAGTCGGCCGAGCAGCTCAGCATCGCCGCGGCGCCCATGGTCGCGGTGCTGGCGCTGGGCGCCGGCGCCGGGGAGACGGGTTTTCTGACCGCGGCCCAGACGCTGCCGTTTCTCCTCCTCTCCTTTCCCGCGGGGGTGCTGGCGGATCGGCTACCGCGGCGCGGGCTCATGGTGTCGGCCGAGCTCGTGCGCGCGGCGGCCCTCCTGTCCCTGCCCGTACTGGCGGCGTTCGGCTGGCTCTCGGTACCGCTGCTGGCCATCATCGGCTTCGTCGCCGCGACGGGCACCGTGGCGTACAGCGTCGCGGCGCCCGCGCTCGTGCCCGCGCTGGTGCCGCGCGCGTCGCTGGCCGCCGCCAATGGCCGGCTGGAGCTGGCGCGGAGCGTGGCCTATGCAGCGGGGCCCGCCCTCGCGGGCGCGCTGGTGGGATGGGCGGGCGCCTCGCCGGCGTTCACCCTCGCCGCCATGCTCTCGGGCGTGGCGGTGGTATTGCTGGTCGGTGTGCCCGAGCCGCCTCGGCGCGCGCCCGCGGCGCGGCACTTCGGGCGCGAGCTCCAGGAAGGCGCGGCCTTCGCATGGACGCACCGGTTCCTGCGGCCCATCTTTCTCACCGCGGTCTTCTGGAATCTCTCCTGGTTCATCCTCCAGGCGGCTTATGTGCCCTATGCCGTGCACGTGCTGGGCTTGAGCGCCTCGGCCATCGGCACCTCGCTGGCCGCCTACGGGGTTGGCATGCTCGTGGGCGCGCTGCTGGCGGCACGCCTCATGCGATCGCTGTCCATCGGCATGGCCATCGCGATGGGGCCGCTGGTCTCGGTCGCCGCCGCCGCGGTGATGGTGGCCACGCTCTGGCATCCTTCACCACTCCTGATGGGCGCATCGTTCTTTCTCTTCGGCGCCGGGCCCATCCTCTGGACCATCAGCCAGACCACGCTGCGGCAGACCGTGACGCCGGACGCGTTGCTGGGCCGCGTCTCGGCGCTCTTCATGACCGCCTCCGCCGGCGCGCGACCCATCGGCGCGGCCATCGGGGGCGCGGTGGGCGCCGCCGCCGGGCCCGAAGCGGCCATCCTTCTGGCCGCGCTGGGCTTCATGGTGCAGGCGCTCGTGATCATCTGGTCCCCGGTGCCGCGGCTCGCCCGCCTGCCGGACCGCGCGGAGCGCCTGACCGCCGCGTGACCCCGCTTGACGCCCTTCGCCGGCCCGCGCATAGTGGCCGCCGAGGAGGATCACCATGGATATGCGGGACCTGTTCCTGACACAGCACAGCGCCATGCACTCCGTTGCCGTCGGGGGCAACAAGGCCTCCGCCGCCGAGCGCGTGCTGAACGGCCTCTCCGAAGAGCAGATGCGGGTCCGTCCCCGTGAGGACCTCAACTCCATCGCCTGGCTCGTGTGGCATGTCGCGCGGGCGGAGGATATTTTTGTCAACCCGGTGCTCGCGGGGCGCGACCAGGTGTTCGACGACGCCTGGATGAAGCGTCTCGGCGTCAGCCGGAAGGATTTCGGCATCGGTATGAAGAGTCCCGAGGTGAGCGATCTCACCAGGTCGATAAATATCGACGCGCTTCGCGAGTACCGCGACGCGGTGGGCAAGCGCACGCGGGAGATCATCGGCGGCTTCCAGCCCCAGGACTGGGAAGGCCAGATCCAGCAGGCGGCCACGGAGCGCGCCGCCGCCGAGGGCGCGTTCCCGGCGCCGGTGGCGCAGGCGTTCACGGGTCGGCCGCGGATGGGGGTGCTGAGCGCCCTCGCCCTCTTCCACCCCGCGGCACATTTCGGCGAGGCCACCACCGTCCGCAGCGCGGGAGGCTTCGGCACCGGTATCTAGCGAAGCGCGGTGCCGGCAGGGAGTCCGGCGATGATTGATGCCCGTGACCTGCGGGACCAGACGCGCCGCGAGCTGGCGCGTTTCTCCTCGTTGCTGGAGCTACTGGTGGGCGAGCTCGACGAGGCCGGCTGGCGGGCCCGGCCGGCGCCCGACGAGTGGTCGCCGGTCGAGATCGTCTGCCACCTGCGGGACGAGGAGACGGAGGACTTCAGCGCCCGCCTGCTCGTCATCCTCGCGGGTGGGGCGCGGTTCTCGCCGAACGACCCGGAGCGGGTGGCGGTAGACCGTCAGTACCGGCGGGCGAATCCGTCGGAGGCTCTGGCGGCCTTTCGGACGCGCCGGATGGCCAGCCTCGACCTGCTCGGATCCGTGGTGCCCGATCACCTGCTCGGGACCGCCGAGCGACCCAACGGGGGCCGCCTCTCCGGTCTCGACATTCTGGCGAGCTGGGTCGCCCACGACCGCCTGCACCTGCGGCAGCTCGCGGGGACCCTCGCGCGCCAGTGGGCCGATCGATGGGCGCCGCTGCAGGTCGACTATGCCGGGCCGATACCGTACGAAGTCGGAAGCAGGCCGTCGGGCGCTACTTCACGGTGACGCTCTTGGCCAGATTCCGTGGCTTGTCGGGATCGTGGCCTCGGAGGCGCGCGAGGTCATAGCCGAGGAGCTGAGCCGGGATCGCGTTGACGATGGCGGTGGCCGGCCCGAGGTCGGCGACGCGGATGTGATGGCCGAAGGCCTCGTGGGGCTCGGGGGAAATGCCGATGACCAGGGCGCCCCGCGCCTTCACCTGCATCGCGCCGCCGAGCACATCGTCGCGGGTGCTGTCGCATGGCGCCAGGGCGACGCAGGGCGTGCCCGGCTCGATGAGGGCGATGACTCCGTGCTTCAGCTCGCCGCCGGCGAAGCCCTCCGCGTGCATGTAGCTCACCTCCTTCACCTTCAGGGCGGTCTCCAGGGCGAGCGGATAGCTCGATCCCCGCCCGATGGCGAAGAGGTGCGCACGATCCCGGATGGCCTCGGCGATCCGGCCGATGAGCGCACGGCGATCGTCGGCCAGGAACCGCTCGACCTCGTCCGCGGCGGCCGCGACCAGCGCCCGTCCCTCCGCGAGTCGCCCGGCCAGGGCATAGCCGGTGAGCACGAGCAGGGCGAGCTTGGCGGTGAAGCTCTTGGTGGACAGGACGCACTGCTCAGGTCCGGCCCCGAGCGGGATCGCGTCGTCGGCCAGGCGCCACAGCGACGAGCCCTCCACGTTGACGATCGCCACCACGCGGGCTCCGCGCGCCTTCGCCGCCTGGGCCGCCTCGATCACGTCGATGGTCTCCCCGCTCTGCGAGAACGCCAGCACGAGCGAGCCGGCCTCCACGAACTGGCCGAGGTGGCTGAACTCCGATCCGGCGACCGCCGACACGCGGCGCCCGGCGATCGACCCGAGCAGGTACTGGGCGGCCAGCGCCGCATAGCCGGCGGTGCCGCAGCCCACCGCGACCACGTCGCTTGCGGCAGCCAGGTGATCGGCGAGGCGACGCGCATGCTCGGCGCCCGGGCCCGCGAGCCGACGCAGGACGGCCGGCTGCTCGTACGTCTCCTTGGTCATGAAGTCCGGATGGCCCGCGCGGTCGCTGGCGCCGGCCTGGCCTTCGAGCTCGATGACTTGGGGGTCGAGCTCACGCCCGGTCGTCACGTCGAAGAGGCGATGCCCCTCGGCCGTCACGAGCGCGGCCTGACCGTCCTCGACGAAGGTCACCCGGCGCGTGCGCTCGAGAATCGCGCCCTGGTCGGAGGCCAGCAGATGCCCCCCGTCGCTCCAGCCCAGCACCAGCGGGGAGCCGTTCTTCGCGGCGGCGAGCTGACCCATCTCCCCATCGAGCACCGCGATCGCGTTCAGCCCCCGCAGGTCGCGGAATGCGGCCATGGTGGCGTGGGCGAGCTGCTCGGGCCCGGGCGGCGTGTCGGCCAGGCGCTCCTCGACGAGGTGCGCCACGACCTCGGTGTCGGTCTCGGACCGGAAGCGGTGGCCGGCCCGCTCCAGCCGCTGCCGGATCTCACCGTAGTTCGAGACGATTCCGTTGTGGATCAGCGCGAGGCGTCCGCTGCAGTCGAGGTGCGGGTGCGCATTGGTCACCGTGACCCCGCCGTGGGTCGCCCAGCGCGTGTGCCCGATGCCGATTCGGCTGCTCGGCAGCCCGGTTACCGCCTCGCCGATCTTGCCGACGCGCTTGTCGACGGCGACGGCGCGGTCAGTCGCGACCGCGATGCCCCACGAGTCGTAGCCCCGATACTCGAGCCGTCGCAGGCCCCGCAACACGATGCCCGCGGCCTCCCCGTCCTTGCCCACATAGCCGAAGATCCCGCACATAGGCGCCATGCCCCTGGAAGAGGCGGCGCGAGGCAATCCGGCGCCACCGCGGGCACCCTGCCCACGGCTCCCGAGCGCGCGCCGGCGCGACACCTCGGCTCCCGCCCGGGCGCGCGAAGACGCCCCGGGGCAGCCGCGTGACCACGGCGACGCAGAAAGAGGAGGGGTGACGTCAGTCACGTGGGCCAGAGCGACCCGCGCGCACGCTGGGTGGCGTTTGTCAGCGCGTCACCGCGCTGGTTTGCTCCACCCATCACGACCGTGCCAGCCGAGGGACCATCCGCCGAATCCTTCGATCGGTCCCTTCCTCGTCATCCGCCCGCGCGATCTCGCGCGGGACGGATCAGGCGCTATGCTTCACGACCCCTCTATCCCCTTCGGATCCGCTCCTCGACGCTCTCCTTTCCCTGATTCGACTCTAGCACGAGTGGTTGACCGTTGTCCGCGGCTGAGGGCGCATGTAGAATCGCGGCAGCCCGGGCCGCTCACGCGCTCGGGGATGATCCGGCACGCCGCGACCGCCGCACCGTGGAGGGCATTCATGGACCAGGACATCACGCGCCGCGCGTTCGTGATCCACGTGGGCGCCGCCGCCGCGCTGCTGGGAGGCGCGGTCCCGTCCTCCGCGCAGACCCCGCCCGCCCCCGTGGCCGGCAAGGAAAAGCTGATCGTGCGGAGTCCGCGTCCGATCAACCTCGAGACGCCGCTCCGTGACCTGAGTGCCGAGATCACTCCCACCGACCTCTTCTTCGTTCGAAACAACTACGACGGGCCGGAGATCGATGCCAGCCAGTACGTCCTCAAGGTGGATGGAGAGGTGGACAACCCGCTCACGCTCCGCCTCGACGACCTGAGGCGGATGGAGCAGATCACGCACACCATCACGCTCGAGTGCGCGGGCAACGGGCGCAGCTTCTACTCCCCCAAGGCCCCGGGCCTGCAGTGGGAAAACGGCGCGGTGGGGACCGCGGCCTGGAAAGGCGTGCGGCTGGCCGAGGTCCTGCGCCTGGCGCGTCCGCGTCCGAGCGCCTCCCATGTGGTGCCGGACGGAAACGACGCGCCCCCGACCGCTCAGGCGCCGGACTTCATCCGGAGCCATCCGATCTGGAAGGCGATGGAACCGCATACGATGATCGCAATCGAGATGAACGGGCGGCCGCTGCCCCACCTCCACGGCGGCCCCGCGCGACTGATCGTCCCCGGCTGGATTGGCTCGGCGTCGATCAAGTGGCTGGTGCAGCTCACGCTGGCGGACAAGGAATGGGGCGGCCCCTTCATGCAGCGGAGCTACCGCTCCCCGCGAGTCGAGGATCCGCAACAGACGTATTCCCTCCAGTCTCTCGAATGCAAGTCCCTGATCGTGAGCCCGCTCGACGGCGCCAGGGTGGCGCCGGGCGCGCAGATGATGCGGGGGTACGCGTGGGCCGGAGAAGGCTCAGTCACCGGCGTGGACGTTTCCCTCGACGGCGGCAAGGCGTGGGCGCCGGCCGCGCTGAGCGGTCCAGCACACCGGTACGCCTGGCGCGGGTGGGAATTTCCGTGGACGGCGGTGAGCGGCGCGCACACCTTCATGGCGCGGGCCAGCGACTCCTTGGGCCGCGTGCAGCCGGGTGGCAAGCCGCGCGATCCCCAGGGCTACCGCTGGAACGTGATCCACGCCGTCCGGATCGATGTGGCGTAGCCGGCTCTCACTGGCACTGGCCGCGCTGATCGTCGGAGCTCCCCTGGGATGGGGTTGGAGTTGGGCGGAGAGCCCGGGAAGTGGAGCGGCCCCATCTACCCTCTCGGCGCAGGTCGACAACCCCTTGCCGCGAGATCGTGACCAGCAGCTGGTGACGGGTCGATGCATCATCTGCCACAGCCTGGAGATGATCGCCCAGCAGCGACAGACTCGCGCCGAATGGGCCGTGATCGTGGATCGGATGATCACTTACGGAATGCCGATGCAGCCGGGCGACCGGGAGCAGATCCTCACCTACCTCGCGAAGCACCTCGGCCAGTGACCGATACCGCTCCGGTCACTTGCGGGCGGACGCCACGTGGGCCGGCTGGGGAAACGCCAGCCCGGTGTCGTCGAGGTGCGGCGCCAAGGTCTCGTTGATCTCGGAGATCAGCTCGCGCCGCTGAGGCTCCGTCAGCTGCGCGAGCAGCCCCAGCATGCCGGGGGCGCCGGCGGTGATGGTCCGGAAGAACGCCTCCGGCGAGGGAAAGCGCGTCATCTTCACCTCCGCCCGGATGACCAGGTCGCGGAAGCCGGCGCCGGCGATGACGCCGCGGAGGGCCGCGCGGTCGCCGAACGAGAAGGGCGGGAGCTTGGCCGCGTCCGCGCCCACGTACTTCGCCAGGGCACGCTCCATGGCGGCAAAGCCCGGGCAGTGCGCGCTCGACTTCCACACCGCAACGAAGAGCCGGCCGCCGGGCGCGAGCACACGGTGCATCTCACGGAGCGCGGCGGCCTTGTCGGGGAAGAACTGCAGTCCCTGCTGGCAGAAGACGAAGTCGAAGGCGCCGTCGGGGAGCGGCATCGCCTGGGCGCTGCCCTCGAGCCACTCGATGGGAACGCCCGCCGCCGACGCGCGGGCGGCCGCGAGCATGCCGGGGTTCAGGTCCAGGCCTACTATCCGCCCCGTAGGACCCACGCGGGGTGGCAGGAGGCGCGTGACCACGCCCGTGCCGCACGCCACGTCGAGCACGCGCGCGCCCGCCGCCGGGGCCGCGCGCTCGACGAGATCCGCCGCCCAGGGCCCGAACAGGCCGGGGACCATCTCGCGCTCGTAGACCTCGCCCGGGTTGGGGGCCGCCGGCGCCGCGGCAGCGGCATCCGCCACTATCTCAGCACTGCCCGGTAGGTGGCTTCGTCGAAGCCGACGAGGAGGGTGCGCCCCTTGCGCAAGGTGGGCGCGCGAAGATTGCCGGAGGGACCGAGGAGCAGCCCCAGCAGGGTGGCCCGATCCGGCCGGTCCTTCTTCAGATCGTGGTGAACCACCTTGGCGCCCTTGGCCACGTAGAGCTCGTCCACTTCCTTGAGCAGGGTCAGGGCCTGCTCGGGTCCCATCCGGATCTTCTTCGCGTCCACCTGCTCGGCGGTGTCGATCTTGGCCTTCGCAAGGAACCCTTGCGTCTTACCGCAAGTCATTCAGCCCTTCCGGTGATAGCTCCAGTCCACCCGCGCCATGTGCGCGCCCCTACCTGGCGTCGGGAAGCCCGGCCGCCTTGCGGATCTTGGCGAGCTGGCCGGCGTGATCGTTCCAGTGGTAGTCGAAAAGCGCGCCGACATACACGGGAATGGGCACTTCCTCGTTCCCCATCAGCTCCTTGAAGAGCGGAATACGCGCCTTGCGGTGGAGGTCGCTGTCGGAGAGCCCCTGGAGATAGCCATAGATGGCCTTGCGCTGGCTATCGAGCCCGTCCAGGAGCTGCTTGAGCGACGCGGTCGCCCGTGAGCCGCCGGTGTCGGCGAGGCCGCCCTTGATCTCGACCACCGGCAGATTCGAGGTCGAGAAGCTCTTGAGGACGGCCACCGGGTCCCAGCCCTGCTCGAAGAGAAGGTGGCAGATCACCTGCCGCGTGGTCCACTCGCCGGGAGCATCGGACTTGTCGAGGTACGGCTCCATGCCCTGGAGCTGCTTATTGATATTCGCCCATGCCGCGTCGGACTTGGCCTTGAGCGCGTTCACCGTCGCCGTCGCCATCGCCGGAGCCTCCCTGAGCAAGTGGTCCTGTCGGCGAGTATACCGGAACGCGCGGGCCCCGGCCGGAGTTGCTGGAAAAGGAACCGCGCCGGCGACGCCGGTCCGCAGCGCCGCCGACGCGCATCGAGCAGAACGAGCCCACACTCGCCCCACTCGACTTCGTGCGACCCGGATCAGCTTGGAATCATGAAAGCCGCGCCGGCCGAAACAACGGCCCGGATCAACCCGTCGCCCCGACCGACGCGGTCCACCGAGGGCCGGGCTATTGCCCGGTGACCTCGACGGAGCTGACGACCTTCTGGCCGTCCTTTTCCTCGAAAACCACCTCGACCCTGTCGCCCTCGTGAATCTTCGCCATGATCTCGCCGCTCATCACGCGCAGCTCGGTACCGTCCTCCAGCACCACCAGCCCCATCATGGTGTTGATCTCCTTGACGGTGCCCTTCACGTCCACGGCCTCGGCGGCCGGGCAGACGAGCGCGGTACTTGCGAGCAAAGCGACAAGCAGGATCAAACGTCGCATGCGAAGCCTCCCGGATCTGACGGGTGAACTAGTCTCGCGGGCCACGAGGCCGGCGAGGGCCGCGGGAACGCCGCGGCCGGCCCATCGGGAAGCTAGGCGAGAGGCGGGGCGCGGCTGGACGCGGTGCAGACGGCGCGACTGAGGATCGCTTCCGGGACGGGGAACTCGACGCGCGCCACCACGCGCGTGGACGCATCCACCCGCGGCGGCCCGGAAGCGCCCAGCGCCTTGAAGCTGGACAGCGCGAAGGTGTCGTCCAGGTCGCCGGCGTCGTAGATGCCGTGGATCCAGGTCTGCTCTATTCCGGCCGCGAGCACGAGGGGACGCAGCGAGAGCAAGCTCGCGACGAGCACGAAGCTGAGCAGGATCCGGCGGCTCATGCGCAGAACCATACTCCGCAGCCGCCACCTGCGCAAGCATCTCGTTTCGTCCGCTTGTCCCCTCTCCGGGGCTCCTGCTACTCTTTGGAAGCCGTGTCCGAGCCAGTCCCCCAGACCGAGGTCCCGCAGTCGCCGCCGCCGCCCGTGTTCCCGCCGGCGCGGACACCCACGGCTGCGCCCGGGACCAAGCTCAGCGGCATCGCCGCCTGGTTCCGCCATCCGTATCTCCCCCATGCGCAAGCCGTCGTGGGCCTCCTGGCCGGCATCCTGTCCATCGGGGGGTTCGCCTACTCCTATCTCTGGGCCACCACCCCCGTCGTGCCCACCCGCGGCGAGGTGGTCGCGGCGGCTCTGGACGCGCGCACCGAGAAGGTGATCCCCGACGCCACCCTGGAAGTGCTCACCTTGAAGGACGCGCTGGTGACCACCCTCACCCCGGACGCGGCCGGTCTCGCGCGGCAAACCATCAAGGAAGGCTCCTACCGCCTGCGCGCCACCCATCCGCGCTTCAGCAGCGAGGTGCGCACCATTCACGTGATTGCGGGGAATACCGCGAACATTCGCCTGCGGCTGACCCCGCGCGGCGCCAAGCCGTCCGCGTCCGCCACGCCGGGGGTGCTGACGCCACCGTCGGGAGCCACGGGCGCCGCCTCCGGGAGCGGCTCCTCGTCCAGCTCGGAGATCGGCAAGGCCGTGGACGGGGGCGTGAACGCGGTGAAGAGGATCTTCCGCTAGATCGCCTCCGCGATCGCTTTCACGCCGCCCGGATTGTCCAGCGAAGAGAGGTCGCCGGGCTCCTTGCCCAGATAGGTGGCGCGAATTACCCGGCGCATGATCTTGGCGCTCCGGGTCTTGGGCAGCTCGGCGGCGAAGAGCACGCGCTCGGGCTTGATGGCCTTGCCCATCGCCTGCACCACCATCTCGACGAGCGCGGCGCGCAGCGGCTCCGAGGCGGCGTGACCCGGGCGGAGCACCGCAAAACAGATGACGGTCTCGCCCTTGATCTCGTGCGGCACGCCGACGGCGGCCGCCTCCGCGACCGCCGGATGTCCGACCAGCACGGATTCCACTTCGGCCGGCCCCACTCGCTTGCCGGCGATCTTCAGCGTGTCATCCGAGCGGCCGTGGATGAACCAGAAGCCGTCCGCGTCCACGAAGGCCCAGTCGCCATGGGTCCACACGCCCGGCCAGCGCGACCAGTAGGTCTCCTCGTAGCGCGCGGCATCCTGCCAGAACCCGCGCGTCATGCCCGGCCAGGCACGCGTGATCACCAGCTCGCCCACCTCTTCGCGTACCGGTCGACCGTCGTCGCCGAAGACCTCGGCGGCTATGCCGGGAATCGGGCCCGCGAAGGAGCAGGGCTTGATGGGCGCGATGGGGAAGCAGGAGAGGATCCCGCCCGAGATCTCGGTGCCGCCCGTGTAGTTGATGATGGGGACACGGCCCGCGCCGATGGCCTCGAAGAGCCAGCGATACGGCTCGGGGTTCCAGGGCTCGCCGGTCGAGGCCACGATGCGGAGCGAGGAGCGATCGTGCTTCTTCCACCAGGCGTCGCCGTGCGGCATGAGCGCGCGCACCGCCGTGGGCGAGATGCCCATGTGGGTGATGCGATGCTTCGCCACCAGGGTCCAGAGCCGGTCCGGCTGCGGGTAGTCCGGCGTGCCCTCGAACAGCACGGCGGTGGCGCCCAGCAGCAGCGCGCCGCAGATGAGCATGGGGCCCATCAGCCAGCCGAGATCGGTGACCCAGAACACCCGGTCCCCCTCGCCGATGTCGAAGCAGTAGGCGAAGTCATGGGCGTTCTTCAGCGAGAAGCCGCCGTGGGTGAGCACGGTGCCCTTGGGCTTTCCGGTGGTGCCCGACGTGTAGATGATGAGCGCGGGGTGATCGGCGGGGACCTGAGCGGCCGGACACTCGGGTGACTCCGCGAGCACCAGCTCCTGCCACCAGTGATCGCGGCCGGTCGTCCACGGAGCCGGCTCGGGCGCCTTTCCGCCCAGCCGGCGCAGCACGATCACGTGCTTCACGGTGGGCGAGGCGGCCACCGCCTCGTCGGCGGTGCGCTTCATCGGCACCACCTGCCCGCGACGGTAGAAGCCATCGGCGGTGATGAGCACCTTGGCGTCGCAGCCCTGAAGCCGCGCCGCCACCGCGGCGCCGCCATAGCCCGAGAAGCACGGCGTGTAGATGGCCCCGATCCGGTTCACCGCCAGGATGGCGATCACCGCCTCGGGGCTCATGGGGAGAAAGATGCCCACGGTGTCCTGCTCGCGCAGCCCGAGCCGGCGCAGGGCGTTGGCGAGGCGGTTCACCTCGCGCGCCAGGGTGGCGTAGCTGAGCGTGACGACCTCGCCGTTCTCCGACTCCCAGACCACGGCGGGCTTGTCGCCTCGCCCCGCCTTGACGTGCCGGTCCACCGCGTTCACGGTCAGGTTCATGGCACCGCCGGGAAACCACGACGGCCACATGATGCCGCGCGAGTTGTCCAGCACCTTGGTGTAGGGCTTGCTCCACACGAAGCCGAGATCGCGCACCACCGCGTCCCAGTACCACTCGGGTTCTTCGACGGACCGGCGCTGCAGCGTGGCCAGCGAGTCGATGCCCTGCGCGGCCATGAAACGGGCGATCCGGGTGCGGGCGGCGGTGGCGGGATCGGGGCGCCAGACGATGTCGTCGCGGCTCATGGCCGCCATTTTACTGTAAGCTGCGCCGGGGAGGAGAGGGCCATGGCGATCCGGGTGGAGAAGCAGGGCGCGGTGACGACCGTGATCATGGACCGTCCCGAAGCACGGAATGCGGTGGATGGGCCGAGCGCGCGGGCGCTGGCGGAGGCGTTCCGCGCCTTCGATGCCGATCGAGACGCCCGCGCCGCCGTGCTCTGGGGTGCCGGCGGGACGTTCTGCGGAGGCGCGGATCTCAAGTCCTTCGGCACCGAGCGCGGGCTCCGCGTCGAGGCCACGGGAGACGGACCGATGGGCCCTACCCGGATGCTCCTGTCCAAGCCGGTGATCGCCGCCGTGGCGGGTTACGCGGTGGCGGGCGGGCTCGAGCTGGCCCTCTGGTGCGATCTCCGCGTGATGGAGGAGACGGCCACCTTCGGCGTCTTCTGCCGGCGCTGGGGCGTGCCGCTTCTCGACGGCGGGACGGTGCGCCTGCCCCGTCTCATCGGCACCAGCCGCGCGCTCGACCTCATCCTCACCGGACGAGCGGTGGACGCCGGCGAGGCGCTCCACATCGGGCTGGCGAATCGCGTGGTGCCGGCCGGACAGGCGCGCGTCGAGGCGGAGGCGCTGGCGCGCTCGCTGGCCGAGCTGCCGCCGCTGTGTCTGCGAAGCGACCGCCGCTCGGCCTACGAAAGCTGGGGCATGGATCTCGACGCCGCCCTCGCGCGCGAGTATGCCCTGGGCCGGGTCACGCGCGACTCCGGCGAGAGCCGCGAGGGCGCGGCGCGCTTCGCCGCCGGCGAGGGCCGGCACGGCGCTGCCGCCCCGCGGCGGTGATCAGCCGGCGCCCCCGCCGGGCGTGACGAGCTTCTCGACCACGCGGAGCTCGCCCACCAGCAGCCGCCCCACCTTCAGGTCCCCGATCTCGAGGCTCTGGAATCGCGCGTGACGGACCGACAGGCGGCCGATCACGAGGCGGCTGATGGTGAGCAGCCCCAGCGTGAGCGCGCCCACGGCCACCGCGCCCACGGCCACCGCGCCCGCCGCCAGCGCGCCCGACAGCTCCCCGCCCGTCGCGCTGGAGCCGATCTCCTGGTGGCCGACGCGCAGCTGACGGATCGCGCGTCTCGAGCCGCCGCGCGAATGCCGGTCCCGCGCCGGCGTCGGTGCTCCATTGTGCGTCACGTCTGATTCCATGGAAGTTGACCTCCCGTCGAGATGCGATGCGCTCCCATCCTCACATCACCAGGGAATCGACGACCTCGAAGCGCTCGGTGGTGACCTTGGCCCCGGTGGAGGCGGTGGTGGCGGCCTGCCGCTTCCGGCGCGCCTCCTCGCTGGCCCGCATGGCCTCCGCGCTTTCCCAGAGGGTGACGATCAGTCCCTTTCCGGCCTCCCGGTCCACCAGCCAGTAGGCCGCCGTCAGGCCCGGATCCTTTTCGATGCCGGGCTTGACCTCCTCCCGCGACCGCAGGATCCAGCGCTCGAGCTCCTCCCCCGATCCTTCCCACGTGCCGATCCGTGCGAACATCGCGCCTCCCTTCGCGCCGCCCCGGCGGAATTCAGCGCAGCGGCTTGAGCAGCTGGATCGTGTAGTCGTTGAAGCCGATCTTCCGGTACAGGCGTCCGGCGGCCTCGTTCTTCACCAGGACCCCGACCCGAAGGGCCCGGGCACCCATCTTGCGAGCATACGCTTCCGCCCGCTCGAGGAGCGCGCGGCCGATTCCGCGCCGCCGATAGGCAGGGAGAACGACGAGGTCCGACACATAGGCGTAGGCCTGGCCCTCGTCGGGTGCGGGTACCACCCGCGCCAGCACCCCGACGAATCCCGCCACCGCGCCGTCCTCCTCGGCGACGAAGACCCGTCCCGCGGTCGCCGCGCACCGCTCCATGAGGTTGGCGAGGTAGCGGTCCGCCATGACCCCGCCCTCGGGCAAGCCGGGCTCGAGCCCTCGCTCGAAGTCCTGGAGCTCCACCATGCACGCCCGGAGCTGGCTCCGGTCCCGAGCCGGATCGTATTCGCGGATCATGCTTCGACCGGTTGGATGGGCACGCCGCCGATCAGATCCAGACGTCGTTGGGGGCGGTCCGCGCCCCCTCCGCATCGCCGGTATTGACCACGCCGCTCGGCTCGACCAGCAAGATCCGACACTCGTGGGGCGCGGACGGCTTGTGCTCGACGCCCTTGGGGACCACGAACATCTCCCCCGGCCCCAGGTCCACCGCGCCATCCCGCAGCTCGATCCGCATCCGGCCGTCCAGCACGATGAAGACCTCGTCGGTGTCGGCGTGGCTATGCCAGACGAACTCCCCCTGGATCTTCACGAGCTTGAGCTGATAGTCGTTCATCTGGGCCACGACCTTCGGGGCCCAGTGGTCGGTGAACCGGGAGAGCTTGTCCTGGAAGTTGATGGCCTCGTGCACGCTCATCGCTCTACGCTCTCCATAAGGTCCAGACGCCCACGGCAACAAAGCCCGCTCCGGCCACCCGCCCGACCAGCCTGGCGTTGACGTGAGACCCGATCAGGCTCCCCACGAATACCGCAAGGGCGGACGATGTGACAAGCGCGATTGCCGCGCCCAGGAACACCGCCCACTTGCTGTTCTGCGCTCCGGACGCGTACAGCATGGTGCTGAGCTGGGTCTTGTCCCCGAGCTCCGCCAAGAGAACGGTGGCGAACACCGTGATCAGCAGCTTGAGATCCATCAGCGTCCCTCCGCGGGCCCGAGACCAAAATCTTTCGCCAGGATCACGAGAAGCGCGTCGGTCCGGCGGCGGGATTCGGCATAGAGCCACTGGTTGAATTCCGACCAGTTGGCCTTCCCGCCGCCACGCCTCCGCTTCATCAGCTCCATGTCGACCTCGTGGATGAGCCAGCCATCGACGAAATCGGTCAGGGCCCGATACGCGGATTCCGACGTGAACCAGCGGGCGCCGCCGACGATGGCGCGGATTCGCTTCAGATGGTGCCAGGACTGCTCATCATACGCGGCCAGCGCGGCCTGGAACCGCTCCGCGGAGTGGCTGTCGTAGGAGACTTGCAGGGCCAGCAGCTGAAACTGCCAGACCGGATCTACCAGGTCGCGCAGGAACTGGGCGCGGGCGCTCCCGATCTCCGCCTGCCTCGCGAGCTCGGCCTCAAACTTCTTCTGCTGCTCGAAACGGCTCTGATCCATCCGGAACTTGACCACCGGCACGATGATCCCGGTCAAGGCGGCCCCGACGAGGAGCAGGAGCACTTTCTCGAGGAAGCTGGTACTCGCCAACACTTCGAGCACGGTGTCCATTCGCCTCGGCGGCCTCCCCTTGGCCCAGAAGATACCCCACGAATCGCTAGGCGAATCGTGGTACCCGTGCGATACTCATCACGTTCTCGAAGCGACTCCTAGAGTCCGAACGGCGGCTTCCCCGGCAAATCCTCCCGTTCTTTCCGATCAAGCCGGACACACAGTAGCGCGGTTGCTTGCCCGGCGAGAAGCCCGCTCGACAGAGGTCGAATCTCCATGTCCTTCGCTGCCCTGAATCTCCACTCCGCATTCCTGCGCGCCGTCGAGGCCCTCGGCTTCACGACGCCCACCCCCATCCAGCGCGATGCCATTCCGCCGGTGCTGGCCGGCCGTGACGTGGTGGCCTGCGCCATGACCGGCAGCGGCAAGACCGCCGCCTTCCTCCTGCCCATCGCGCAGCGCCTGATGGACAAGCCGCGCGGGGCCGTGCGCGCGCTCGTGATCGCGCCCACGCGCGAGCTGGCCGCGCAGATCGAGGCCGATCTCCGCGACCTCGCCCGCTTCACGCCCGTCAAGGGCGCGGCGGTGTTCGGCGGCGTCGGCATGGGCCCGCAGGAGTCCGCCTTCCGCCGCGGCGTGGACATCATCGTCGCCACGCCGGGCCGGCTCCTGGACCACATGCAGCACTCCTATGTCCGGCTGGACGCCCTCGAGGTGCTGGTCCTCGACGAGGCCGACCGCATGCTGGACATGGGCTTCCTCCCCGATATCCGCCGCATCCTCGGCAAGCTGCCGAAGCAGCGCCAGACGCTCCTCTTCTCGGCCACCATGCCCGCGCCCATCGCCGCCCTCGCGCGCGAGTTCCTGCGGAACCCGGTGCCGATCAACCAGGAGCGGCAGGCGGCGCCGGCCACCGGCATCACGCATTCCGTCTACGCCGTGTCGCAGGACCTCAAGGGCGGGCTCCTCACCGCGCTCCTCCAGCGGGAAGACATGCGCAGCGTGCTCGTCTTCACGCGCACCAAGCATCGCGCCAACCGCCTCGCCGACCAGCTCGCCCGGCGGGGTATCTCCACGGATCGGATCCACGGCAACCGGAGCCAGGCCCAGCGCACGCATGCGCTGGAGGGCTTCAAGCGCGGCAAGTACCGCGTGCTGGTGGCCACCGACATCGCGGCGCGCGGCATCGACATCGACGAGCTGTCCCACGTGGTGAACTTCGACGTTCCCAACGTGGCGGATGACTATATCCACCGCGCCGGGCGCACCGCGCGCGCGGGCGCCGTGGGGGAAGCGATCACCTTCGTCGCGCCCGACGAGATGGGCGATCTCAAGGCCATCGAGCGCGCGGTCGGCAATCCCCTGCCGCGGCTCAAGCTCGAGGGCTTCGACTACTCGCAGCGGCCCGCCGAGCGTCTGGAGATACCGCTGGCGGAGCGCGTCGCCGCGATCCGGGCCCAGAAGTCCGCCGAGCGGGCCCGCGCCCGCGACAAGGCCTCTCGGCAGGGCCAGGCGCCGACTCAGGCGCCCGGCCAGGTACGGGGTCAGGGCCATGGGCGCCCGGCCACTCGATCCGGCCAGGGCGCTCGCGGTCGTGGGTATTGGGCCGGGATATCCGGGCGGAATCGGTAGATAGCCCCAGGCCCCCGCATTTGGAGGACCCAACACAGGTCCGGAGCGAATCTCCCTGAATTGTAGGACGGCAAAGCGAGTGAGGTCAAAATAGTTAGTGTAATCAGCATGTTATTGTCAGTGACCCCTGGCCCAGCGCTTGCAATGTACCTGGGCCAGGAGGTCAGTGACGATCATGTCCGGTGCGGGGACTCTGAATGCGAAGCGAATCCTGGTGGTCGACGATGAAGTGCCGCTGGCGAGCTTGATCGCCGAGATTCTGTCGGCAGAAGGGCACCGCGTCGACATCGCGCCGAACGGCCTGGCGGCGCTGGCGCGGGTAGAGCATAACGAGTACGACCTGATCCTCAGCGACCTCCGGATGCCGGAGCTGGACGGCCCGGGCCTCTACCGGGAGCTCGAGCGCCGCCGGCCCGACCTCCTTGCCCGCATTGCCTTCGTGACCGGCAGCGCCCAGACCCCCAACATGGAGCAGTTCCTGGAGCGCACGGGGGTCCCCATCCTCTACAAGCCGTTCCGCCTGGAAGAGCTCACCAAGCTCGCGACCTCGCTCCTCGACCGCCAGTCCTGATTCCGGCGCGCTGATCTCCGCTCGGCGGAGACGGAGCTACCGGGGCTCGGGCCCGAGCTTCACGACCATCTTCCCGACGTTGTCCCCCGAGAAGAGCCCGAGAAAGGCCTTCACCGCGTTGTCGATCCCCTCCACCACCGTCACCTCGTGCTTGATCCGGCCCGCTTTCACCGCGCTCCCGACCTCCGCGAGGAAGGCCGGATAGCGGTCGAAGTGGTCCGATATGATGAATCCCTGCATCCGCACGCGATTGCCGACCATGTTCATCATGTAGCGCGGGCCGGGCTCGGGGGTCTCCAGGTTGTACTGGGAGATCATTCCGCAGAGCGGGATGCGGGCGAACGGGTTCACCAGGCGGAGGACGGCGTCCAGCATCGCCCCGCCCACGTTCTCGAAGTAGATATCCACACCCTTGGGGCACGCGTCGCGCAATGCCTCGAAGAGATCCGGCACCCGGCGGTAGTTGACGGCCGCGTCCGCGCCCAGCTCATTCGTGAGCCACTTGCACTTGTCGTCCGTGCCCGCGGTGCCGACCACGCGGCAGCCGAGGAGCTTGCCGAGCTGGACGACGAGAGAGCCGGTGGCGCCCGCTGCGCCCGAGACCACCAGGGTCTCGCCCGCCGTGGGCTGGCCTATCTCCTTGAGGCCGTACCACCCGGTGAAGCCGGGCACACCCAGCACGCCCAGATAGCTGACCAGCGGCAGCGAGCGATCCAGGGGCGTCAGGCCCTCGCCCGTGGACACGAAATACTCGCGCCAGCCCAGCATGCTGGAGACGATGGCGCCGGGCTTGAATCGGGGATCGTTGGACTTCATCACCTCGCCCACCGCGCGGCCGTCGGCGGGCTGGCCAACTTCCCAGGGCTTCGCGTAGGAGCGACGGTCGTTCATGCGGCCGCGCATGTACGGGTCCACCGACATGTAGATGTTGCGGACGAGCACTTCCGCCGGGCCGGGCTCGGGGAGGGTGGCCTCGACGAGCTTGAAGTCGCTCGGCCGGGGGGCGCCCACCGGACGGGCGGCGAGGAGGATCTGGCGATTGACGGTGCCGGGCATGGGGGGTCGTCCGCCTAGACGGTGGCGGCCATGCCGCCGTCGAAGTTGATGGCAGTGCCGGTGATGTAGGCGGCGCGATCGGAGACGAGGAAGGCGACGAGGTCGCCGAACTCGGACGCGTGCGCCACGCGGCCGAGCGGAATGCGCTTGGCCAGCTCGCGATAGTGGCCCTCGAGGTCTCCGTCCTTGGCGCGCCGATCGATCTGGGCGCTGCGCACGAGACCGATGCAGATGGTGTTGACCAGGATCTTGTCGGCGGCATACTCGTGAGCGAGCGACTTGGTGAGGTTGATCCCCGCCGCGCGGGACACGCTGGTCGGGAGGGAGCGCGGCGCCGGGGCCTTGCCGCCCACGGTGGTGACGTTGACGATGCGGCCACCGCCGCGCTTCTTCATCTGCGGGATCGCGAGCCGGCAGAAGCGGATGGCCCCCATCACCTTCAGCTCGAAGTCCTCGTGCCAGGTGTCGTCATCCACCTTCTCGAAGGCGGCCGCCGCCGAGGTGCCCGCGTTGTTGAGGAGGATATCCACCCCGCCCCAGCGCTCCACGGTGGCGCGCACCACGTTCTCGATGTCCGCGGTCCTGGTCGCGTCCGCCGATACCGCCAGCACCTCGTTGCCGGTGGCCTCCTTGATCCCGGCCGCTGCCGCCTCGAGCACGTCCTTGCGCCGGGCGCAGATGGTGACCTTCGCGCCTTCCCGCGCCAGCCGCTCTGCCGCCGCGCGGCCCAGTCCCTCGCTGCCCCCGCTGATGATCGCGACCTTCCCGCCCAGCCCCAGATCGAGCGCCATGATTCCTCCCGGTGTCGTGTGTGACGTGGTTGCGTAGCGGTGACTACAGGTCGCTGCTGATCTCGCCGGTGGCGTTGTCCACCACCACCGGCGTGTCGAAATAGGTGATGCGCGGCTCCGCGCCGTATCGCTCGCGAATCATCCGCTTCCACTCGGCGGTGTAGGTGCGCTCCGCGTCCTCGCGGGACTTCCAGAGATAGATCCCGCCTCCGGTGGAGGCTTCCGCATTGAAGACGTAATACTTCCGGACGAGGCCGGGCAAGTCCCGATATTTCGGCGCGGAGCCCTTGAAGAGCTCGGCGGCCTTGTCCCGGGACACGGAGGCGGGCAGAGGGAACTGGACCAGCGCGGTGATCATGATCGCTCCTCCTCGGGGCGCGCGCTCAGCGGCCCTTGAACACCGGCTCGCGCTTCTCCACGAAGGCGCGGGTCGCCTCGCGCCAGTCCTCGGTCATGCCGCTGCGCGTGTGGCCCCACGCCTCGAGGTCGAAGACGTCCTTGAGGCTGCCGGTCTCCGCGGCATTGAGATTGCGCTTCATGTAGCGATAGGCCACCGAGGGGCCCCGGGCCAGCCGCGTGGCCAGCGCCATGGTCTCCGTCTCGAGCAGGGCGTCCGGGACGACACGATTGACCATGCCGAGCGCCAGCGCCTGGGCGGCGTCCACGAGGTCCGCGGTGAGGTAGAGCTCGCGCGCCTTCGCGGTGCCTACGAGCTGGGTGAGGAAGTAGCTCCCGCCGAAATCCCCCGAATAGCCCACGCGCGCGAAGGCGGTGCCGTACTTCGAGTTGTCGGAGGCGATTCGCATGTCGCAGGCCAGCGCGACGGACAGCCCCGCCCCCGCCGCCGCGCCCCGCACCATGGCGATGGTCGGTTTGGGCATCTCGTGAAGGAAGCGCGAGACTTCCATGCGGGACCGGAGCGCCTGGGCCTTGTCCTCGAGGCTGGCGCCGTCGCCTTCGCGTCCCTCGGCCATGGCCTTGACATCGCCGCCGGCGCAGAAGCCGCGGCCGGCGCCCGTGACGACGACCACGCCGACATCGGGGTCATTGGCCAGGCGCGGCAGGGCCTCGAGGAGGGCATCCAGCATGTCCCGCGACATGGCGTTGAGCCGGTCGGGGCGATTGAGCGTGAGGACGGCGACGCGGTCCTTGACGGCTTCGAGCAGATCCTGGGTCATCGAGGCTCCTCCGGGCAGCAGGGGTCGGTGCTGTCGAGTGCCGCGATGATCGCCGGGCGCGTGGCCCGGCGCAAGCCCCCTGCCGCCTGTCGAAGCCTAGTGCGAAAGCCAGCCGCTCATCATCCAGAAGGCGCCGGCGACTCCGCCCGCAACGGCGAGGAGTCCCGTCGAGAAGTCGCCCGAGACCGCCATGGTCACCGGCACTGCCATCGCCGCCATCCCGATAAAGGTCTTCATGGCTCCCGCCCTCCGTTGACGCAAGGACAGAGCAATGGGTATGCCAGCCCTTAACGACAGCAGATTCGCAGGGTTACTCACAGATGAGGAGGGCGGTGGGAAGCTTGTGCCCGGCAAGAGAGTAAGTTTGCCCGCCGGAGGACTGGTCAGGCGACCGGTTCGGGCGCGTCGAGTGGGACCATGAACGCGCCCACGGACACCAGGGACTCGTCATTCTCCGGCCGCCAGCGGCGATGGCCCTGCCGCCGCTCGTCTTCCAGATCCGCCCACCGGCGGCGGCGCTCCCCTTGCCGACGATCGAGGGTCACCAGCACGTCCTGCTCGTCGGAAAAATGGCGCACGAGGTAATCAGCCAGATCGGGCCTGGTCTTCGAAACGATGAACAGATAGCGCGCCATCTCCACCCCCGACGGAATAAGCAAGTTCGCTGCCTGTAGCGGAAGAGCAACCATTCCGACAGGATCGACACGAGGCTCTCATGTCCCGCGACGGAAGCGTAAGCTTTTCCGACGTCTATCGGTACTCCCTAGCATAGAGATCCTCGCGGGTGGTCGGCACGTCAAAGCGGGAGTCCCACTGCTTGCGCATGAGGACTTGATAGAGCCCGATATGGCCCTCCTGGAAGGCCACCGACGAGCACGTGAGGTAGAGGCGCCAGATGCGATAGATCCGCTCGCCCACGAGCGCGCGCGCCTCATCGGCCCGCGCCTCGAGCCGCTCCACCCACTCGCGGCAGGTCCGCGCATAGTGGAGCCGCAGGCCCTCGACATCCACGATCTCCCAGCCGGCGCGCTCCTGCTCGGTCATGGTCTCGGTGAGTCCTGCCAGCTCGCCGTTGGGGAAGACGTACTTGTAGAGGAAGTCGGTCTGGGTGGTGGGTTTCCAGTGGAACTCGTGAGTGATGCCGTGATTGAGATAGTATCCCCCGTCATTGAGCATGGTCCGGACCCGGCCGAAAAAGGCCGGATAGTTGGCGATGCCCACGTGCTCGATGACGCCGACGGCCGCGATCTTGTCGTAGCGCGCGTCCGCGGGCAGGTCGCGGAAGTCCCGATACTCCACCAGGCAACGTCCGGTGAGCCCCTCTCGCTCGATCCGCGCGGCGGCGAACTCGGCCTGGGCGCGGGACAGTGTCACGCCGTGCGAGCGCACCCCGTAGTGCTGGGCAGCCCAGATCGCCAGGCTCCCCCACCCGCAGCCGATGTCGAGCAGGGTCTCGCCGGGCTGGAGCCGCAGCTTGCGGCAGACCAGGTCCAGCTTGTCGGCCTGCGCCTGTTCGAGCTTGCCGTCCGGATCCCGATAGTAGGCGCACGTGTAGACCATGAGCGGGTCGAGGAAGAGCGCGTAGAACTCGTTGGACTGGTCGTAGTGGTACGAGATGGCCTCGGCGTCCCGCTTCTTGCTCCGCCTCATGAGGTCGCCTCCTTCATGCCGAAGATCGAGTCGAACACCACGCGGCGCCGCGCGCGCTCGGACCCGAGCACCACGCGCACCGCCAGCCGCGCCATCACCTCCGGGAGCCGGCCGATCTGCCGGCCGATCCAGCTGGGCTCGCCGGGCCCGTAGAGCGCCACGACCTCGCGCGCATAGCGATCGAGGGAATCGCCCCCCCGGAGGACTCGATGCGCCGCCGCGGCGGCGAGGATGCCGCTGCGGATGGCGGGCCCGATGCCCTCGCCGGAAAGATCGCGGGCCAGCCCCGCCGCGTCGCCCACGAGACAGAAGCCGGGGCCGGCCAGACGACGCGGCGCCTGCCGGCGCACGACATATGCGTGCCCCTTGAAGGGATCGAGCGGCATCGCCTCGGGCAGCCGGCCGCTGGCGCGCAGCATGGCGAGCAGGGCGTCGCGCCGCCTCGGCAGACTGCCGTCATTCCCGCCCGTGATGCCGATGCCCACATTGATGAAGTCGCCCTTGGGGAAGAACCACCCGTAGCCGCGCAGGTCGGGCTCCACATAGAGCTCGGGCGCGTCCATGAAGCGCTCGATCCGCGCCCGCCATTCGGCGGGCAGCCGCGTCTCGGTCTCCTGCGCGGCCACCACCTCTTCGCGCGCGGACACCTCCCCCAGATCGCGGGCCACCGGGCAGCGATGTCCGCCGGCGCCGATCACCAGGGGCGCCTCGAACACGCCCTGCTCGGTCTCGACGCGCGCGCCCGAGGGCCCCGCGGTGACCGCCTTGACGCGCACACCCCAGCGCACGTCCGCGCCCGCCGTCGCCGCGCGCTCGAGAAGAAAGTGATCGAACTCCCGGCGAATGATGCCGTAGGAGGCCGGTCCCCGCCAGCGCGTGTCGTGGCGCGCGCCCTGGAACTCCAGCGCGCAGGCGGCGAAGCCCTGGATGGTGAGCGGATACTTCTCGGGCTCGATCTCGAGGTCGGCCAGCGCGGCGAGCGTCACCCAGCCCGCGCAGATCTTCTGGCGGGGGAAGACGGCGGCGTCCAGCACCAGGGGGCGCAGCCCGGCCCGGGCCAATTGCCAGGCCGCCGTGCTCCCGCCGGGCCCGCCTCCCACCACGAGAACGTCGTGGGTGGACACGGATCAGGACTTCCAGAGCGAGAGCAGGATGCGCAGACGCTGGCCGGCGGTCACCTTGATCTCCTCGACCTCGTTGGCCACGCGCATGGCGTCGAAGAGATCGCCCTGGATGTCGATGGCGTTCGAGGCATAGGCCTCGGCGAAATGGCCGGGGCTGGGATCGCGCATGATCGAGACGAAGGTCTCCGGCGCGTGGATCACCACGAAGCAGGCAGGCTCGCCCTGACCGAGTCGCACCTCGGTGCCATCCCACAACCGGAAGGCAAGCGGGTGCTGCAGTCCCTTGAACACCTCGCCGAGAATCGACGCGGCGACACGGGCGTTCGGGCGCGGACGAAGAAGTGAGGGCATGGCGTCGTCCTCAGCGCTTTGTATACGGAGGGAGCCGCGCTTGTCAACCGAGGGCGTTGGCCCGCGCCGGCGCGGCGGCAGGCGGGTCCCTGGGTCACTGCATATAGCTGATTAAACGGACATTCTGCAAGGTGACCGTGTTTGTGAAGAACATGGACGACCGGGAGAAGATCAGCTCAAGATCGAGGCGACGGCCGTCCTCCCGGAACGCTAGAGACTCGGGCGCTCCGTGCTTGGCTTTGCGCCCGGGCCGAGCAATGGCGCTTTGCGCCCACCAGCCCGCTCGCCCTCCAGCAACGACGGGATGTCCGGATACGCGTAGATCGTCGGCGCGCCGTTCGCCGGCAGGCCGCCCGTGTCGATCGACGGGCCGTACACGCTGTGCACCTCGCGTCCCAGAAGGCGCAGCAGCGTGGTCTGCTCGGCCCGATGATGCGCGGTGTGCGCGATGCGTCGCACCATGATCCACGCGCGGTTGTGCGTCGTGTCGAAGAACGCCACCTCGCGTTCCCACCACCCGGCATCCTGTCGCTCGAGCGCCGCGAGCCGCGCGCCGGAGTGCTCGGCGTAGCGCTCGATGAAGGCCAATCGCGTCTCCGGCGTCGGGACCGGCGGCGCGCCGACGTCGATGCCGAACATCTCGACGAACCATTTGTTCTCGCTCATGCACTGATGAACCATGTGCTCGCGTGGCGTCCGGTCGCGCGCGAGATTCGGATGGGGACGGACATCGAGGTCGGCGTCCCGGAACATGCTCCACACGCTGAGCGTCTTCAATCGCTCGGACGCATACGTCTCGACGAGGAATCCGTGGCTCACCGTCGTCCTAGTTAAACTCGCTTTTATCAGCTTCCCGGGTTGATGGCCGAGTGCACGCAGTTGCTGATCACGTCCAGGCGCGCGCTGTGCCAGGGATCCGGCACCCGGCTATTGGTGAGGTAGGAGAAGGACACCCCGGAGTCCGGATCGCCCCAGCAGTAGGACGAGCCGACACCGCCATGGCCGAAGGTGCGCGGCGAGGCCAGCGAGCCCAGGCCCCGGATGGTGTCGGTCGTCCCGCGCGTGTGAGGCCCGAGGCCGCGGTGCATGGGCATGCCCATGTAGGCGTCCACGCGATCGCCGGTGAAATTCCGGGTGACGTACTGGATCATGCGCGGCGAGAAGAGGCGCGTGCCGTTGAGCGTGCCCTCCTGCACCATCATCTGGTAGAAGGCCGCCATGGCCCGGGCGGTGGCGTAGCCGCCGCCCCCCGGCGTGCCCGCGCGGTAGAAGGCGGCGTGGTTCTCCTCCGCCCGCTTGCTCTGCCGCCGCCAGTCGGCCGACGGCTCGTGCATGTCCACGGTCCGCGCGTGGTGCGCGTCGGGCAGACCCACGAAGAGATCCCCGCCCAGTCCCAGCGGCTCGATCACGTTCTCGCGGATGAAGGCGCGATAGTCCGTCTTGGCGAGCGCCTCGATGAGGACGGCCGCCGTCCAGTGCGCGGCGCGGCCGTGGTAGTGCACGCGCGAGCCGGGAGTGAACTCGAGCGTGAAGCCGCACACGGTCTTCCGCAGGAGATCGTGGTCCTCCCACGCCGCGCTCGGCACGTCGGCATTGGGATAGCCGGCCTGGTGCGACAGGAGCTGGATGACCGTGATCTCGCCCTTCCCATTGGCCTCGAAGCCGGGGACGTGATCGGCCACCCGGTCGGTGAAGCGCAGGGCGCCGCGCTCGACGAGGGCCCACACCGCGCTGGCGGTGATGACCTTGGTATTCGAGTAGAGAAGCCACAGCGTGTCCTCGCGCGCCGCCACCCGCGCGCCTTCCGTCCGCGCCTCGCCCAGCGACTTGAACAGGGCGAGCTTGCCGCGCCGGGCCACCGCGATCTGGGCCCCGGGATAGCGGCCCTCGGTGATGTGCCCCGCGATGACCTCGACGAGGCGCTCCAGCGCCTGGGGATCGAGGCCGAGCGACGACGGATCGGAGACGGTCAGCGGAAAGGCCATGGCGTCCTCACGAGGTGAAAGGCACGGCAAGGGTCGCGCGGAGTGTAGGCCGCGGGACGGGACCTGTCAACGGCGCGGCTTGCTATACTGCGCCGGTGAGCGCGCCCGGTCCCGCCCTGCTCGACGGCCTCGTCGTGCTGGATTTCACCCGAGTTCTCGCCGGCCCGTACTGCACGCGCCTGCTCGCCGATCTCGGCGCGCGGGTGATCAAGATCGAGCGCCCCGGCGAGGGCGACGAGATGCGCCGGGCGCACCTGCAGCTCGAGGAAGGCCGCGACGACCAGAGCACCTACTTCACGCGCATCAATACCGGCAAGGAGAGCGTGGCCCTGGACCTGGCCCATCCCGCCGCGGGCGAGGTCGTGCTCGACCTCGCGCGCCGGGCGGACGTCGCGGTGGAGAACTTCGTGCCCGGCGTGATCGCCCGCCTGGGCTGCGACTGGCCGGCGCTCTCGGCGGTGAAGCCCGATCTGGTCTTCTGCTCCATCTCCGGCTTCGGCCAGACCGGCCCCTGGCGCGGCCGCGCGGCGTTCGCTCACATCGTCAATGCCGCGTCGGGAATGATGCACCTCGAGCGCGGCGACGCGCCCGCGCCGCACTCGGCGAATATCCAGGCCGCCGACGTCCTCGCGGGCACGCATGCCTTCGGGGCCATCATGGCTGCGCTCTGGCGCCGCGCCCGCACCGGAGCCGGCGCGCGCCTGGACGTCTCCATGCTGGAAGCGCTCATCGCCTGCGACGACGTGAGCTTCGGGTCCGTCCTCAACGGCGGCGAGGAGATGGGCGCGCCGCGGCCCGGCATGTGGGTGTACGAGATCGGGGGGCGCCACGTGGCGCTCCAGACCACCGGCGCGCCCGCCCTCTGGCCGCGCCTGGTGAAGCTGCTGGAGCGGCCGGAGCTGGCCGCGGACCCGCGATTCGCCACGCCGGTCGCGCGCCGCGAAAATCGCGCCGCGCTGGGCGAGATCATCGGCTCGTGGATGCGCCGCTTCGCCACCGTGGACGCGGCGGTGGAGACCCTCACCGCCGCGCGCATCCCGTGCGCCCCGGTCCTCGCGCCGAAGGAAGTCAGCGAGAGTCCCCACCTGGCTGCGCGCGAGTTCTTTCCGCTGGTGCCGCATCCCACGCGCGGGAAGGTCCGCGTTACCGGCACGCCCTTTCACCTGGACGGCGGAGCGGTGGGGCCGGCGGGCCCGGCGCCGTATCGCATCGGCGAGCACACGCGCGTGGTGCTCGAGGGCCTGCTCGGCTACCCCGCCGCGCGCATCGAGGCGCTCCGGGCGGCCGGCGCCATCGCGACGCCGTGAGGCGGGGGCGCCCCCGCCCGTGATAGTCTCTCCGGCAGTGGCGGCGGGCAGCGCAAACCTCAACGCTCGGGAGATCCCCCCATGGCTCGGATGACCGGCGGCGAAGCACTCGTCAAGCAGCTCTATCACGAAGGCATTCGCGTGGTCTTCGGTCTCCCCGGCGTCCAGCTCTACGGCGTGATGGCCGCCCTGCGCGAAGAGCCGCGCATCCGCTTCATCCAGACGCGCCACGAGCAGGCCACCTCCTACATGGCGGACGGCTACGCGCGCGCCGGCGGCAGCGTCGGCACCGCGCTGGTGGTGCCCGGCCCCGGGCTCCTCAATGCCTCCGCCGGGCTGAGCACCGCGTACTCCGCCTCCTCGCCCGTGTTCATGATCTCCGGCCAGGTGCCGAAGAACCAGATCGGCAAGGACATCGGCGTGCTCCACGAGGTCAACGACCAGCTCGAGTGCATCCGCCCGGTGACCAAGTGGCGGCGCCGCGTGCTGGAAGTGGCGGAGGTGCCGGCGGCGGTGCGCGCCGCCATGCATCAGCTCACCACCGGCCGGCCGCGTCCGGTCGAGATCGAGATGCCGCCCGAGACCATGGAGGACGAGGGCGAGGCGGTGCTCATCGACCCCGTGCGGCCGGTGCGGCCCGCTGCCGCCGCCGCCGACGTGAGCCGCGCGGTGGATCTCCTCCTCAACGCGCAGCGGCCCGTCATCTACGCGGGCGGGGGCGCGGTGTTCGGCGGGGCCAGCGAGGCGCTCACCGCGCTGGCCGAGTATCTCCAGGCCGGCGTGATCACCAGCGCCGAGGGCAAGGGCGCGATCAGCGATCACTCCGATCTCTCGCTGGGCGCCACCGTGTGGCCGAACTCGCCGGTTCGCAATCACCTGCTCCAGGCCGACCTCATCCTCGCGGTGGGCACCCGCTTCGCCCTCGCGGTGCCCAAGGCCGACCAGCAGGTCATTCACATCGACATCGATCCGGACGAGATCGGCCGGAACCACCGGAAGTCGCTGGGTCTCGTGGGCGACGCCCGCGCCACCCTCGATGCCATCGTGGAAGGCGTCCGCAAGGCCACCCCGCCGCGGTCCTCGCGCAAGGCGGAGCGCGAGGCGCTGCGCGCGGAGACGGCGGCCCTGGTCCAGGAGCCCCAGGCGGGTATCCTCAAGAGCCTGCGCGAGGGCACGCCGGAGAACGCCATCTTCATCTCCGGCATGACTCAGATCGGCTACTACTCGCGTCCCTGCTGGCCGACCTACGAGGCCCGGACCTATCTGTCGTCCTCGTACTCGGGCAATCTCGGCTACGAGTACCCGGTGGCGCTGGGCGCCAAGGTCGCCTGCCCGCAGCGCCCCGTCATCGCGGTGATCGGCGACGGCGGCTTCATGTACAACGTGCAGGAGCTGGCCACCGCCGTGCAGCAGAAGATCAACGTGATCGCGGTCGTCTTCAACGACAACGCCTTCGGCAACGTGGCGCGCGACCTCGACGACTGGTGGGGCGGCAGCTACGGCGCCTCGCTGCACAATCCGGACTTCATGAAGCTGGCCGACGCCTTCGGCGCTCACGGAATGCGCGCCAAGGAGCCCACCCAGGTAGGCGCCCTCGTCCGCGAGGCCATTCAGCTCGACCGGCCGGTGCTCATCGAGGTGCCGGTGGGCCGGATGCCCACGCCCATGTTCTTCCCGCCGCGGAAGGCGCCCACCAAGTATCAGCGCTGAGGAGCGCCGCAACCTGGCATCCGGTGGCTCCTCGCGGGTCCCCGCGGCGCTGATCTCGGCGTGGCGGGCGCTGCGCCTGCGCTGCCCGCGGTGCGGCGCCGGCAAGGTCACCGTGCGCTGGCTCGGCTTGCGGCCGGCCTGCCCGAGCTGCGGCCTCCGGCTCGACCGCGGCGAGTCGGACTACTGGCTGGGGGCGATGCTGTTCAACCTCATCGCCGCCGAGACGCTCTTCGCGGTGGGCCTGGTGACGGTGCTCGTCCTCACCTGGCCCAATCCTCCGTGGGACGCGCTCCAGTGGGGGAGCATCGCCGCCATGATCCTGGCCCCGCTCATTCTCTTCCCCTTCAGCAAGCTCCTCTGGCTCGCCTTCGACCTCGTCTTCCGCCCGCCCACCCCCGAGGACTTCACTTCAGGGTCGTGAAGGTGAAGGCGCGGATGATGTGGCGCTGCGCCGCCACGAATACCACCAGCACCGGCGCCACCACGAACATGCTGCCGGCCATGATGATGTGCCAGCGCGCGCCCGTTCCCTCCTCGCGCAGCATGGCCACGCCGATGGGCAGGGTGCGCACGGCGTCCGTGGTTGTCATCACCAGCGGCCAGAAGAAATCGTTCCAGTGGTACACGACGCTGAAGAGCGTGAAGGCTACCAAAGTGGGCCGGGCGATGGGCGCGAGGATGCGGAAGATGAGGGTGAAGGTGCCCGCGCCGTCCACGCGCGCGGCGTCCACGATGTCGTCGCTGATCTGCATGAAGGCTTCCCGGATGAGAAAGGTGCCCAGCGCGGACACCGCATAGGGCAACACCAGCGAGGCATAGGTATTGAGCAGGCCCACCTTGCTGAACAGCATGTAGAGCGGCACGAAGCGCACCTGGGGCGGCACGATGAGACAGGCAATGACGACCAGGAAGCAGACGTCGCGTCCGGGGAACCGGAGCTTGCTGAAGGCGAAGCCGGCCAGGCAGCCGAAGAAGAGCTGAAGCACGACGATGGCCACCGTCTGGATGGCGTTGTTCAGGGCGTAGCGGAGGAAGGGCCCCGAGGCCCAGGCCTTCGCGTAGTTGTCCCAGTGGGCGGGGCTCGGCCAGAAGGTGGGCGGGAATCGGGTCACTTCCGCGAGGTCCTTGAGCGACGTGGACACCATCCAGAGATAGGGAAACACCTCCACCAGCGCCACCAGGGCGAGCGCGCCCACGGTGAGGGCCCGCCGGAGCGGATGGGAGCGCCTCATGTCGAGTAGTGCACGCGCCGCCGGAAGAGCAGCCACTGCGCCAGCGTGAGCAGGACGATGAGCACGAAGAACACCACCACGCCCGCGGAGGCCTTGCCGAGCTTGAAGTACTGGAAGGCCTGCTCGTAGATCCAGTACACATAGATCATGGTCGAGGTCACCGGCCCGCCCTGGGTCATGATCTTCACGATGTCGAAGCCCTGGAAGCTCGCGATGGTCAGCGTGACGAGGAGGAAGAGCGTGGTGGGCGTCAGCAGCGGCCAGGTGATGTGGCGGAAGCGCTGCCAGCCCCCGGCGCCGTCCAGCGCGGCCGCCTCGTAGAGATCGCCGGGGATGGCCTGGAGCCCGGCCAGGTAGATCACCATCGGGTAACCGACGGTCTTCCACACCGTCACCAGCACGAGGGTCCAGAGCGCGATGCGATGATCGCCCAGCCAGTTGACGGCGGGGAGCCGCACCAGCCCCAGCAGCCAGGCCACCAGGCCGTATTGCGGGTCGAGGAGCCAGATCCAGAGCAGCGACACCGCCACCCAGGAGACAACGTAGGAGGAGAAGATGGAGGCGCGGAAGAGCGCCCCCAGGCGGGTGCGATCGTTGAGGAAGATGGCGAGGAGGAGGCCGAGCGCCTGGGACAGCACCACCACGCCGCCCGAGTACTTGGCGGTATTGGTCACCACCTCGAGGAACTCGGCGGTGGCGAGGGCGCGATAGTTCGCCGTCCCCACCCAGCGGGCGGGCCCGGCGAGGTCCCATTCGTAGAAGCTCACCCACGCCGAGTAGGCGACGGGGTAGAGATAGACGAGGGCGAAGAGCGCGAGCGACGGGGACGCGAGCGCCCAGCCGAGCCGGGCCTCGCGTCCCCGCCGCCCGCGGCGCCCGCTAGTACTTGCCGAGGATCTCGTTGGCCTTGGCCTCCGCGGCTTGCATGACCTCGGCGGACGTCTTGATGCCGAGCACGGCGGCCTCGAGATTGGGCTGGATGACTTCTCGCTGGATCTCGAAGAGCGCGGGCGAGAACGGGAAGCGCTGCGCGGTGCGCAGCTGGTCGATGGCGGTCTTGTAATTGGGATTCTGCTTGTAGAAGTCCTGCATCTCCGCGGAGGCGACCGCGGAGCTGCGAATGGGCATGTAGCCGGTGGCCTTGGACAGCGAGATGGTCTGGGCCGGCTCCGTCATCCACTTGATGAAGGCCCAGCCCGCCTCCTTCTCGGCGGGGGGCGCGTCCTTGGCGATCACGAAGAAGGTGCCGCCGGTGGGCACCGCCTGCTTCGCCTTGCCGGGCAGGAACGCGGTGCCCACCTTGAACTTCGCGTTCTCGGTGATGTAGTTGAGGAAGGCGGTGGAGGTGAAGATCATCGCCACCTTGCCGTTGAGGAAGTCGGTATTGGTCACCTCCCAGGCGCTGTAGTCCTTGCCGGGCGGCCGCTTCATGGTCTTGTCCTTGTTGACGAGATCCACCCAGAACTGGAGCGCCTCCGTCCCCTTCTCGCGGAATGCCGCCTTCTTGCCATCGGGGCTCAGGAGGCTGCCGCCGGCCTCGTGGAGCAGCGCGTACCAGAACCACCAGTCCACCGGCACCTCGAAGCCGTACACCTTGACCTCGGCCCCTTCGCGCACGGTGAGCTTGTCGGCGGCGGCGCGGAACTCGTCCCAGGTGCCGGGCACCTTGATGCCCTTGGCCGCCAGCATCTCCGCGTTGTAATAGAGGATGGGCGTGCTGCGGAAGAACGGCAGCGCGAAGGTCGGCGGCTGCGGCTTCCCCAGATAGTCGAAGTACGTGTGCTGGGTCTGGCCGGGGAGATAGTCGGCCAGATTGGTCCCGTTGGGCCCCGCCGCATAGGCATCCAGCGGCTCGAACAGCCCGGCCTGCCACAGCTGCGGCATCGCCTCCCCGACGACGTGGAAGACGGCGGGCGCGGTCTTGGTGGCGGCGGCGGCGCGGATCTTGGCGAGCGCCTGGAAGTAGTCGCCCTGGAAGGTGCCCTCGATCCGGTACTTCGTCTGCGACTCGTTGAACTTCTTGATGTGCGCCTCGGTCACTTCCCGATTCTTGCCCCCGAAGGAGTACCAGAACTGGGCGGTGATGGGGCCCTGCGCGGCGGCGGGTTGCGCCCCCGCGAGAAGCCCGGTGGCCAGCAACGTGGCCAGCATCCGTCTCATCGGCGACCTCCAGTGGTGTGAGGGGTGCTCCAGCAGGCGGCGCGCAGCTCGCGCTCGACGTCGCGTCCGCCGTAAACGATCCGATGGAGCGCGCGCAGCAGCGGGACGTCCACTCCGCGGCCGGCGGCGAAGCGCCAGCACCAGCGGATGGCGGCATAGCCCTCGGTGAGCTGGTCCCGGCGCGCGAGCCGCCGCACCACGGTGCGGGTGGCGAGCCCGGCGCCGCGCAGCTCGCCGAAGACGCGGTTGCGCCCGGCCACCGCGGTGACGTGGAGATCGCCCGCGCCGCCGAGCCCGTACACCGTCTCCGGCCGCGCCCCCACCCGGCGGCCGAGTCGCGCGATCTCCGCCAGCGCCTGGGTGTAGATGAGCGACTTGGTGTTGTACATCGCCTCCGCGCGGCCCGCCGCGACGAGGCCGTCGCAGAGCCCCACCGCGATGGCATAGGCGTTCTTGAGCGCGGAGCAGAGCTCGAGCCCCCGCTGATCCGCGGTCTCGGTGATGGCGTAGTAGGGGGTGCCGAGGGCGCGGCGCCACCGGCTCCGCGCGCGCGCGTCGGGCGAGGCATACATCACCGCCGTGGGCACGCGGCGCGCCAGCTCCATGGCCTTGGAGGGTCCGCCCACGGTCACGATGCGAAGCCCCGTCGCCTCCAGCACCGCGGTGGACAAGGTCACGATGCGCCCGCGGCTGCGCGTGAGCCCCTTGGACACGGACAGCACCGGCACCCCGGCGGGAACGTGGGGCGCCGCCTGACGCAGCACGGACACCGCGGCGTCCGAGGTCACCGCGTTCACCACGAGGTCGGCGCCGGCGAGGGCCGCCCGCAGCGCCTCCGCGGCGAAGGGCACCACCGCCCGCGGCAGCCGCAGGCCCAGCCGCGGATGCCGCCGTCCCGCGCGCACCGCCGCCAGCAGCCGGCCGTCGAGCGGGGTGCCCCACAGCGCCACCGAGTGCCCGTTGTCGGTGGCGGGCACCGTGAGCGCGCCGCCCATGTAGCCGGCCCCGAGGATGGCGATATGCGCCATCACGCCACGCGCCGCAACGCGGGATAGAGGATGAGCCGCTCCGCGAGCATGGTGGTGTACATCTCATGCCGAGCGGGATCCGGCGCATGACGCACGAGCCGCCCGCGCCACGCCTTGGCGGCCGACACGGCGGACACCGCGCCGACGCCGAGGCCGGCCAGCAGCGCGGCGCCGGCGGGCGCGCCCAGTCCATCCGGCAGATACGCCAGCGGCGCGCCGAGCGCGTCGCAGAGGATTTGCCGCCACACCGCGCTGCGAGCGCCGCCGTTGACGGCCACCACCTCGTCGAGCGTGGTGCCGCGCTCACGCAGCACCTCGAAGCTGTGCCGCAGGGAGAGCGCGACGCCCTCGAGGACCGCCCGGTACAGATGGCCACGCCCGTGCGCGAGCGACAGCCCGACGAAGGCGCCGCGCGCGCTCGCATCCCAGAGCGGGGTGCGCTCGCCCTGCAGGTAGGGCAGAAGCCGCAGGCCCTCCGCGCCCGCCGGCACCGCCCCGCTCTCCGCGTCCAGCGCGTCAAAGGACACGCCGCGGGCGAAGACGGAGCGAAACCACTCCTGCGCCGCGCCGGCCAAGGTGGCGCCGAGCGCGAGATAGCGGTCGCAGCCGACGTGATGCGCATTGATGAGGCGCGTGTCGAAGTCGGGCTGGGCCATCGGCACGATGAGATTGCCGGAGGTGCCGAGCATGAGACAGGCCTCGCCGGGCTCGGTGACGCCGGCGGCCAGCGTGGACGCGGCGAAGTCCGCGCCGCCCACCACCACCGGCGTGCCCGGCGCGAGCCCGGTCTCTCGGGCCGCCGGGCCGGTGACCGCACCCGCCACGTCCCGCGCGGGGCGAAGCGCAGGCAGCCGGGCGATCTCGACCCCGGCCGCCACCGCCCCCTCGGCCGACCAGGCGCGCGCCTGGGCGTCGTAGAGCGGCACGCAGAGCGCCGCCGACGAGGGATCGGTGACGCGGGCGCCGGTGAGCCGCAGCACCGGATAGCTGTGGGATTGCAGGAAGGTGGCGGTGCGCGCCCACACCTCGGGCGCGTGGCTCCGGAGCCACAGCGCCTTGGGGCCGAGATAGAACGCGTGCAGCCGGTTACCGGCGATGGCCTCCGCGCGCGGGCCCATCGAGGCCGCGAGCGCCGACGCTTCCGCATCGGCGCGCACGTCGAGCCAGAGAATGGCGGGAGCGAGGGGACGGCCGTCCGCATCCACCGCCAGCAAGGTGGGCGCTTGCCCGGTGATGCCGACCGCCTCCACCTGCCCGCCGACGGTGGCGGTCAGGGAGACGAGGATGCGGCGCACCGCCGCCCACCACGAATCGGCGTCGGCCTCCGCCCAGCCCGCGGCGGGCACGCGATGCTCGTAGCCGACGGTCTCCTCCGCGAGCACGCGTCCGTCGAGGTCGAAAGCGGCGCCCTTGGCCGACGTGGTGCCGACATCCACCCCGAGCAGGACACGGGCCGTCATGGCGGGGGCGAGTATAGCGCGCCCGTATTGCTTGCGCGTGACGGTCCGCGCGTGCTACACCCCACGCCGTGACGGGAGCGCGACCCGATCTGCTCATCATGCTCAGCATCGACGGCCTCGGCGCCGGCTACGTGGACGATCCGCGGCTCCACCTGCCCGCGCTGCGCGGCCTCGCCGCCCGCGGCGCTCGCGCGCGACGCCTCACCTGCATCTTCCCCACCGTGACCTGGCCTTGCCACACCTCCATCGTCACCGGCGTCTCACCCGCGCGGCATGGCGTGGTCGGCAACCTGACGTTCGATCGCGGCACCGGGGCCGTGGTCGAGCACTACGGGGACCGCACCGAGCGGGGCATCGAGGCCGAGACCCTGTGGGACCGCCTCCACGCGCGCGGCGAGCGGACGGCCAGTCTCTGCTGGCCCAAGACGCGCGGGGTCACGACGATTCCGGACAATATTCCGGAGTTCTACGAGCAGGAGCTGTTCGAGCGCTACGCCTCGCGCCCGTTGTGGACCGAGCTGGCTTCCCACGGCTTGCCGGTTTCGCGCTACGGGGCATGGAGCGCCGCGCATCCGCTGGGGCCCATGCAGGACTGGCTCACGCTGGAGGCCGCGCGGCACGTCCTCGCCGTTCGCCCGCCGCGCCTGCTGCTCCTCCACTTCCTCACCCTCGACTCGTACCAGCACGACTTCGGCACCGCGAGCCCCGAGGCGCGCTGGGCGCTGCTCCAGATGGACGCCCTGGTGGGGCGCCTTCTCGACACCCTCACGGCGCTGGGCCGCGCGGAGACCACCGCCTTCATGGTGTTCGGCGATCACGGGTTCGCCGACATCCAGCGCACCCATCATCTGAACCAGATCCTCCTCGAGGAGCGTCTGCTGGAGGTGGACGCGCGCGGCGCCGTCACCCGCCGGCTCGCCTGGGCGGCCGGCAATGGCGGCTCGGCGCACGTGTACGCGCTGGAGGGCGCGCCGCGCACCACGATCGACCGGCTGCGCGAGCGCTTCGCCGCCCTGCCCGGCGTGGACGCGATCGGGCGCGAGCGCTTCGCCGAGCTGGGGCTGCCCCAGCCGGGACCCGGCTCGACCCAGGGTGATCTGATGGTCGCCGCGGAGGACGGCACCTTCTTCAGCGGCCACGCGACCCCGGAGGCGGCCGCCGCCTCGCCCGTCTACGTGGCCGGCCATGGGCACATGCCTCATCTGCCGCGGCTCGGGGCCGCGCTCGTGCTGGCGGGAGCGGGCGTGCGCGCGGGCGTGACCCTCGGCGACGTGTCCATGCTCTCGCTGGCGCCCACCGCCGCGCGGCTTCTCGGCGTGGAGCTCCCCGGCGCCGAGGCGCCGCCGCTGGTCGAAGCCCTCGCCGGTTCCAGCTAGATGGGTCCCGCGACCCCCGGTGGCATGTGGACGACGGGGAGCGCGTACGAGCGCTATGTCGGCCGCTGGAGCCGTCTCGTGGCGCGCGACTTCCTCGCGTGGCTCAGCGTGCCCGCGGGCCGGCGCTGGCTCGACGTGGGCTGCGGCACCGGCGCGCTGAGCCACGAGATCCTCGAGCGCGGCGCTGCCTCCGCGGTGGCCGGCATCGACGCGTCCGCCGGGTTCGTCGAGCATGCCCGCGCCCAGGTCCCCGACCCGCGGGCGTCGTTCAGGGTGGGCGACGCCCAGGCGCTGCCCTTCGAGGACGCCGCCTTCGACGCGGCGGTGTCCGGGCTCGTGCTCAACTTCGTGCCGGATCCCGCTCGGATGGTGGGCGAGATGCGCCGCGTGGTGAAGCCCGGCGGGGTGGTGGCGATCTACGTGTGGGATTACGCGGGCGAGATGCAGCTCATGCGCTATTTCTGGAACGCGGCGTCGGCGCTGGATCCGGCGGCGCGGGTCCTCGACGAGGGACGGCGATTTCCTCTCTGCGGGGCGGTGCCGCTGGCCGAGCTCGCCCGCGCCGCCGGGCTCGCCGAGGTGGAGGCGCGGGCCCTGGACGTTCCCACCACCTTTCGCGATTTCGACGACTAC
Source organism: Candidatus Nitrosocosmicus sp. (assembly GCA_035654455.1). Lineage (GTDB taxonomy): Bacteria > Methylomirabilota > Methylomirabilia > Rokubacteriales > CSP1-6 > DASRWT01. The sequence continues at coordinate 39,557 of DASRWT010000065.1, forward strand.
TGGACGCCCTTCCTCGGGGGCCAGGGCCCGGCGCCCGCCTACTGCCTCGCGCTCAGCGAGGAGCGGCGGACCGCGCTGCGCGAGGCGATCCGCGCGGCCCTTCCCGTCCGTCCCGACGGCAGCGTCGCGCTGATCGCGCGCGCCTGGGTGGTGAAGGGCCGCGCCGCCTGAGCCCGCCGGCGGCACCGCTCTCTAGCAGGGGTCCTTCCCCTTGCGCGGCGCCTGCACCAGCTCGAGCCGCGTGTCGTCGGGGCCGCGCAGGAAGGCGATGCGCCCGCCGTTCGGCATGTTGATCGGTCCCTCCAGCCGCTGAGCCCCCAGTCCCTCCAGCCGCTTGATGTCGGCCTCGATGTCGGTGGAGTCGAGGCCGAAGTGCTCGAGCCCGTGATGCGCGGAGGCGTCGCCGGGGCCCAGGGTCTCACCGCTGCGGGCGCCCGAGATATTCACGTTGATGCCGCCCTCCGCGCTTCCGCAGCGGATGAAGCGGTCGCCGAACACCCGCACCTCGTCGGAGTTGATCGTGAAGCCAAAGGCGGTGACGTACCACTGGGCGGTCTTCAGCGGATCGGGGGACTTCAGGTGGATGTGGTTGATCCGATACGGCATGCGCGCGCCTCCTCGGGTGGTGGGGTGGACAAATCGCGGCTGCGAGGCCAGTATAATCGGCCGGAGGACTCCCATGGCCCCGACGTTCGACTTCGATCGCCGCATCGACCGGCGCTCCACCGCGAGCAACAAGTGGCGGAAGTTCGACAAGGACGTGCTGCCGCTCTGGGTGGCCGACATGGACTTCGCCTCCCCCGAGCCCGTCGTGCGCGCACTGCGCGAGCGCGCCGAGCACGGCGTGTACGGATATGTGTACGAGGAGCCCGAGTTCTTCGAGGTGGTGGCCGACCGCATCCACAAGCGGTACGGCTGGAAGGTCGGCCCCGAGGCGGTGGTGCTGCTGCCCGGCGTGATCGCGGGGCTCAACATGGCCGCGCGCGTCTTCGCCGCTCCCGGCGACGGGCTCCTGGAGCAGGTGCCGGTGTACCCGCCCATTCTCCGGTGCCCGGGCAACATGGGCCTGACCCGCGACGAGGCGCCGCTGGCCCGCCGCGCCGACGGCCGCTACGAGGTGGACTGGGACGCGTTCGAGCGCGCCATTCACGGCCGCACGCGCGCCTTCATCCTCTGCAACCCGCACAACCCCACCGGGCGCGTCTACACGCGCGAGGAGCTGGCGCGGATGGCGGAGATCTGCGGGCGGCGCGGGGTGGCCATCATCGCCGACGAGATCCACTGCGATCTGATCTACGCGGGCCAGCGCCATGTGCCCATCGCCTCGCTGGACGCCGAGGTGGCCGCGCGCACCGTCACCCTCATGTCGCCGTCCAAGACCTTCAATCTGGCCGGCCTCAAGTGCGCCATCGCGGTGGTCACCGACGCGGCGCTCCGTGAGAAGTTCCTCGCCACCAAGGTGGATCTGGTGGCGAACCCCAATGTCTTCGGCTTCGCCGCCGCGCATGCCGCCTATCGCGACGGCGGGCCCTGGCTCGACGCCCTCATGGTGTATCTCGAGGCCAACCGCGATTACACCGTGACGTACGTGCGCGAGCACTTCCCCGGCGTGGTGATCTATCCGCCCGAGGGCCTCTACCTCGCCTGGCTCGACTTCCGGGGGGCGGGAATTCCCGGCCACGATCCGTACACGTTCTTCCTCGAGCAGGCGCGGGTGGCGCTCAACGACGGCGTGACCTTCGGCCCCGGCGGCCAGGGCTTCGCGCGGCTGAACTTCGGCTGCCCGCGCGCCATGCTCACCGAGGGCCTCGATCGCATGCGCGACGCCTTCCGCCGCTTGCCCCGCTGACCGCCGTCGGTTGCCGACCCTCCGCGCGCATGCTAGGTTGCGCTGGTCGTCATCCCCTGCACTCTCGGCCCTGCCGTTTCGGCCAAAGGAGACCGTAGTGAGAGAAAACAAGCTCCGCACGATCTGGGCGCGCGGCGAGGCGGTGGTGAACGGGTGGCTGGCCATTCCCAGCGCGTTCTCGGCGGAGGTGATGGCCCATCAGGGCTTCGACTCCCTGGTGGTGGACATGCAGCACGGCGTCGTCGACTACCAGGTGGCGGTGACCATGCTCCAGGCCATCTCCACCACCGACGTGGTGCCGATGGCGCGCGTGCCGTGGAACGATCCCGCACGGCTCATGAAGATCCTCGACGCCGGCGTCTACGGCGTGATCTGCCCCATGATCAATACGCGCGAGGAGGCGGAAGCGCTGGTGCGGCACTGCAAGTATCCGCCGCGCGGCCACCGCTCCTGGGGTCCGGTGCGCGCCTCCATCTACGCGGGCGCGGACTATGGCGACCACGCCAACGACGACATCGTGGTCATGCCCATGATCGAGACCGCGGAGGCGCTGAAGAACCTCGACGACATCCTGACCGTGCCCGGGGTGGACGCCATCTACGTGGGCCCCTCCGATCTCTCCCTCGCGCTGGGCTGCAAGCCGCGGCTCGACCAGACCGACGCGCCGGTGGTGGAGGCGCAGCAGAAGATCGTGGAGGCCTGCAAGAAGCACGGTGTGATCGCGGGCATCCACAACAGCACCTCCGCCTACTCGCTCAAGATGATCGAGGCCGGCTACCAGTTCGTGACGCTCGCCAGCGACAGCCGCTTTCTCGCCCAGCGTGCCGCGGAGGAAGCCGCCGCGGTCAAGAAGACGGGCGTGAAGGCCGGCAAGCTGCCGGGCTACTAGGAGCGCGCCATGGCCCGGCTCGACGGCAAGGTCGCGATCGTCACCGGCGGCGGCACCGGCATCGGCCGTTGCACCGCCCTCATGCTCGCGAAGGAGGGCGCCCGCGTCGTGATCAGTGGGCGGCGCAAGCCGCCGCTGGAGGACGTGGTGGCGGAGATCGCGGGCGCCGGCGGCCAGGCCGTCGCGCATCCCGGCGACGTGTCCCGCCCCGCGGACGCGCAGGAGCTGGCCCAGTGGACGCTGGCGCAGTTCGGCCAGGTGGATGTCCTCATCAACAATGCCGGGCACTCCAGTAAGGTGCGCAACCTCCGCTGGATCGGCCTCGAGGAGTGGGAGAAGGTGATGGCGGTCAACGTCACCGGGGCCTATCTCCTCACCCAGGCCGTGCTGCCGAACATGATCGAGCGCGGCGGCGGCACCATCGTGACCGTCTCCTCGTACGCGGCGCTCAAGCCCGGCCTCATCGGCGGCTCCGTGTACGGCGCCGCCAAGGCGGCTCAGCGCAACATGATGGGCCACGTGCACACCGTGCTCCGCGACAAGGGCATCCGCGCCACCACCATCATGCCCGCCGAGGTGGACACGCCCATCCTCGACAATCGCCCCCTGCCGCCGGACGCCGTCGCCCGCGCGACCATGATGATGCCGGAAGACGTGGCGGAGGCCATCCTCCTCTGCGTCACCCTGCCCGCGCGCACGGTGATCGAGGAGATCGTCATCAGCCCCACGCGCTCTCGCGACCAGAGCAAGGAGATCGCGGTGGCGCGGGACATGGGCGCGCCCCCGGGTGCTCCGTAGTGCGGGGCCGCCGGACCGATACGGGGAGGGCCTAGCGGTGGCCACGGCGGCGGTCGACGGAGCCCGCCTCCACTACAACGCCGGTGGCGAGGAGCCCGCGCCGCTCCCGCCCGATCCCGCCTGAGCGCGATGGCGGCAGCGGCATATCGCTTCATCGTGGTGGACTCGCCGAGGCCGGGTGTGCGCCGGGTCACGCTCAACCGGCCCGAGAAGCGCAATGCGCTGAGCAACGAGCTGCGCGGCGAGCTCTTCGATGCCCTCCGCCGCGCCGACGGGGACGAGACCGTGCGCGTGTCCATCGTGCGCGGCGCCGGGGTGTGCTTCTCCGCGGGCTATGATCTGGGCGCCGACCTCACCCAGGGGCGCCCCTATCCCACCGCGGCCGGCGACGGGCACTGGCCGCGCCACGTGGTGGAGGGGTGGTTCCAGATCTGGGACCTTGCCAAGCCGGTGATCGCCCAGGTGCACGGCTATTGCCTGGCCGGCGGCAGCGAGCTGGCCGCCGCCTGCGATCTCGTGTACGTGGCGGAGGACGCGCAGATCGGCTATCCGCCGGTGCGCCTCATGAGCCCGCCCGACGCCCAGTTCCATCCCTGGCTGGCGGGCATGCGGCAGGCCATGGAGCTGATGCTCACCGGCGATCCGGTGTCGGGCGCCGAGGCAGCGCGCATCGGCCTCGCCAACCGCGCCTATCCCGCCGCCGCCCTCGAGGCGCACGTGCTCGATATCGCGGAGCGCGTGGCGAAGATCCCCACCTCGCTGCAGCAGATCAACAAGCGGTCGGTCCACCGCGCCATGGAGATCATGGGCATGCGCGCGGCCATCCGCGCGGGCACCGAGCTCCAGGCGCTGGCCTTTCACCAGCCCGAGTCGGTGGCGTATCGAAAAGAAGTGCGGGCCAATCTCAAGCGCGCGCTCGATGCGCGCGACGGACGTTTCGGCGACTATAGAACGGCTCGGCGGACCACCGCCGGCACGGCCAAACGCAGCACGAACGCGCGAAAGGAGAAGAGCTCCTGATGGGACTCCTCGACGGCAAGACGGCGGTGGTGACGGGCGCGGGGCGCGGCATCGGGCGCGGCATCGCGATCGCGCTGGCGAAGGAAGGGGCCAAGGTGGTGGTCAATGACCTCGGCGCCGCGCTGGGCGGCGAGGGCACCGACAAGTCGCCCGCCCAGCAGGTGGTGGACGAGATCGCCAAGGCGGGCGGCAAGGCGGTGCCGAACTTCGGCTCGGTGTCCGACTTCGGCCAGGCCACCGACATGGTGGAGCAGGCGGTGCGCGAGTGGGGCCGCATCGACATCGTGGTGAACGTGGCCGGCATCCTTCGCGACCGGATGATCTTCAACATGACGGAGGAGGAGTGGGACATCGTGCTCGCCGTCCACCTCAAGGGGACGTTCAATACCATCCGCGCCGCCTCCGTCCACATGCGCGAGGCCAAGGCCGGGCGCATCGTGAACATGTCCTCGGTGTCGGCGCTGGGCTCCCCCGGCCAGCCCAACTATGCCGCCGGCAAGGCGGGCATCCTCGGGCTCACCTGGTCCACCGCGCACGCGCTGGGCAAGTACGGGGTCACCAGCAATGCCATCCTGCCCAGCGGCGCCACGCGGATGATCGACTCCACCCCCCGCGGGCGCGCGGTGTTCGAGCAGACCGGCAAGTGGCCGAGCGAGCAGGCCAAGGGCACCGAGCGCGATCCCGACAATGTGGCTCCGCTGGTGGTGTTTCTCGCCAGCGACGCCGCCGCGCACGTCAACGGTCAGGCCTTCCACTCCTTCGGCTATGGCTATACCCTGCTTGCCCAGCCGCAAGCCATCCGGCGCCTGGAGGCGGATCACCGCTTCGAGCCCGCGGAGCTCGTGAAGCTCTTTCCGGAGACGCTCGGCCACGACCTGCGCATGCCGCCCGCGCTCGAGTTCGGCCGCACGCTGGACAAGCGCCCCGCCGGGGAGTGGAAGGACCTGGGCAAGGGCGTGCGCGCCTGGCAGTCCGGCTTCGAGGAGAAATAGCCGCCTCGGCGACGACGGAACGACGGACCGCTCAGGCGCCGAAGAGCACCCGGGTGCCCGCCGCGGGCAAGGAGGCGGTCTCGGGCTCCGGGCGCGCGATGCCGAGGCGGGCGCGCAGCGCCACCACGTCGCCGATGACCGCGGTGACGGGTGGGGGGAGCGGGACGGGACCGGCGAGCGCGGCGAGCGCATCGAGGGTCGAGACGACGGTCTCCTGCTCGGGAGTGGTGCCCCGATGGATGAGCGCCACCGGCGTGTCGCCGGGACGGCCGCGGGCGATCAGGGTCCGCGCGATGCCGGGCAGCGCCTCCGTGCCCATGAGGACCACCAGCGTATCCACCGCGCGGGCGATCGCGCTCCAGTCCACCGTCGGCTCGCCCTTGGCGGGATCCTCGTGGCCCGTGATCACCGCGAAGGACGCGGCGACACCGCGGTGGGTGACGGGGATGCCGGCGGCGGCGGGCGCGGCCAGGGCGGAGCTCACGCCGGGCACCACCTCACAGGGAATCCCCGCCGCGGCCAGAGCCGCCGCCTCCTCGCCCCCCCGTCCGAACACGAAGGGATCGCCGCCCTTGAGCCGGACCACCCGGAGACCCCGCCGCGCCAGAGCCACCAGGATGGCATTGATCTCGGGCTGGGACACCTCGTGGGCGCCCGCGCGCTTGCCGACGTAGATGCGCTCCGCCGCCGCCGGGGCCTCGTCGAGCAGCGCGGGCGCGACGAGACGATCGTAGACCACCGCCTGGGCGACGCGCAGGAGCCGGAGGCCGCGCACCGTCACGAGCTCGGGGTCGCCGGGCCCCGCGCCCACCAGCGCCACCCGGCCGCCCGCGTCCCCATGCTTCGCCGGCATCACGCGCCCTCGAGCCGGGAGCGGAGGCGGGCGCCGCCGCCGGGCTCGCCGCCGCCCCCGCCGCTGCCGCTCGACAATCCGCGCAGCTCGTCCTCCAGCGCGCGGCCCCAGCCCTCGGCCGTCACCGGCGCGCCCCGCTCCCGGAGCTCGCGGCGCACCTCGGCCACCACCTCCACGAAGGCGCCGAAGTCCGCCGGGAAATATCGCTCGAGCTCGTCGCGCACCGCGCGCGTGAGCGCGGGGCTCGCCCCGCCGCTCGACACCGCCACCGCGAGCGAGCCGCGGCGCAGCACCGCGGGCAGGAGAAAGTCACAGTGCTCGGGGTCATCGGCGGCATTGACCCAGACGCCTCGCGTCCGCCCCTCCGCGCGAACAGCCCCGCTCACCGCCCGGTCCCCCGTGGCCGCGAAGGCCAGGGCGACACCCGCGAGATCGCCAGGGAGGTACTCGCGCGCCTGATGCGCGAGATGACCCTCCGCCGCGAGGGCGGCCAGCGCCGGCGTGAGCGTCGGGCTCACCACCGTGATGCGAGCCCCCGCGCCGAGGAGGCCGCGCACCTTGGTCTCCGCCACGGGCCCACCCCCCACCACCACGCAGGGGCGATCCACGAGGTCGAGAAAGATCGGATAGTGACTGCTCACGGGGTCCCCGTCATTCGAGGTGGTGAGGGGTGGCGGCCACGGGAAGGTCGCGGGCGACGGCCGCGACCGCGCCGCCCGCCAGCAGCGCCCGCAAGTCGTCGTCGCTCCGGGCCGCCGCGAAGTCCTTGAAGCTCTGACCCGGCGTCCGGAGATCCAGATAGGCCCGCAGCAGGCGCTCGATCGCGGCGGGCGTCTCGCGGGCGGGCACCCGGAAGCCCACCGGGCGGGCGACGGAGGCGTGCTGTCCCAGCCCCCCGCCCACGCAGACGTAGTACGCATCCTCGAGGCCGGCGGGGCCCTTCACCTTCTTGCCCTCCAGCCCGATGTCGGCGATCCAGTGCTGGCCGCAGGAGTTCGGGCAGCCCGTCACGTGGATCTTCACGTGACGGTCGAAGCCCGGCAGCCGCGACTCCAGGTCCTCGACCAGGCGCCGCGCGAAGCCCTTGGTCTCGGTGAGGGCGATCTTGCAGAACTCCGTGCCCGTGCAGGCCACGGTGCCGCGCCGGAAGGGCGACGCGGAGAGCGCGAGCCCGGCGGCCTCCGCTTCCGCGCCCAGGGCGGCCGTCCGCTCGCGCGGCACGTCGAGCACCACCAGGTTCTGCATGTGCGTGGTGCGCAGCGCGCCGGAGCCGAAGCGCTCGGCGAGGTCGGCCGCCGCGCGCATGGTGGCGGGATCGAGCCGCCCCCGCAGGATGGCGAAGCCCGCATAGGCGAGACCCGGCTGCCGCTGCTGGTGCAGACCCACGTGATCGCGGTACGCGTCCTCGGGCGGGGTCTCCGGCACCGCCGCCTCCAGGCAATAACCCAGCCGTCCCTCGATTTCTGTGCGGAAGCGGTCCGCCGTCCAGCCGTGGCGGAGGAAGAGGAACTTGAGGCGCGCCTTCTCCCGATGCTCGCGGAGGACGTCGCTGTCGCGGAAGATCTCGGCCACCGCCTTCACCACCGCCAGGGTCTGATCCCAGCGCACGAAGACGTCGAGCCGCGGGGCGAGGTGCGGGTCCGTGGAGAGCCCGCCGCCCACGCGCAGCGAGAAGCCGGTCTCGCCGGTCCCGGGATGCCGGATGGCGGTGAGCCCCACGTCATTGATCTCCGGGTACGAGCACCACTCGCGGCAGCCGGCGATGGAGACCTTGAACTTGCGCGGGAGGTTGTAGAACTCGGGCGCGCCGTTGAGCATGGCGGTGGCCGCGTCCACCAGGGGCGAGGCGTCCGCGATCTCGTCGGCGTCCACTCCGGCCACCGGGCAGCCCGTGATATTCCGCGTGACGTCGCCGCAGGTGCCGATGGTGGTGATGCCCACGCGGGACAGGCTGGCGACGATCTCGGGCAGGCTCTCCACCTGTACCCAGTGGAGCTGGATATTCTGCCGCACCGTGAGGTCGGCCACCCCGCGCGCGTGACGCTCGGTGAGATCGGCGATGGCGCGAAGCTGAGGCGCGGTGAGGAAGCCGTTCGGGATGCGGATCCGCTGCATGAAGTAGCGGAGGCCCTTGCCCTCGCCACCCGTTCCGCCCACCGCCCCCACGCCGTCGCCCTGGGTGTAGAGACCCCACCAGCGGAAATAGGTGTTCAGCCACTCGGGTGGGATCGAGTCGAAGCCCTCGCGGGCGAACCGCTCGATCTCCGAATAGGCCGCCCAGGGGTTGAGCGCGCCCTTGAGACGCTCGGCCCGCTGGGCCTTGGTTTCCTTCGGTGGCACCGGCACCACGGCGGCTCCATTCCCTTCACTCACTCGTCTTCTTCCTCCGCTCCGAGCTACGCCCTGAAAACACGAAAGCCGGGGATGAGCTCCCCGGCTTGGTGTCGGCCCTGGCCCATCGACTATGCGGTTGGACGCTCCAACGCATTACATCGCAGGTACTTAGGACACGTGGGACCGGCAGGGATCGCCATGACTGGGCTATTAGTACGTTTCCCAGTCGGAATTGTCAAGTACAAATTCGGCCTGAGCCGCCGCTCCGCTTCTGCAACAAGCTCTGACGACGCCGCTCAGCCGCCGGCGACGGTGACCCAGCCCCCGCGCCGCTCGGACTCCAGGACCGCGTCCAGCACCGCCTGCGCGCGCATGCCGTCCTCGAAGGACGGGCTCGCGCTCTCGCCCTTGCGGATGGCGGCGAGGAGCCGCTTCACCAGGGGCGCGATGGTGGCCTTGCCCACCGCTTCCATGGCGTCACCGTCGCCGGCCGAGCGCGGCACCACTGCCGGCACCTTCACGGGCAGCAGTCCGCCGCCGTTCTGGGTGGCGCGCAGCTCGGCATGCCACCATCGCGGCGCGTCGCGATTCATGCGGTAGACGAGCGCGCCCTTGTCTCCGTAGGCCTCGAGGGTGTTCTCGTTCGCGCCGCGCGCGGCGCGGCTCGCCTGGAGCGTGACGGTGGCGCCGGAGGCCAGCTCACCCAGCACCGCGCAGTAGTCCTCCGCGTCCGCGGCGCGCTCGCCGCCCGGCACGGTGCGCGAGGGATGGGCCACCGCGCCCAGGGCCGACACGCGCCGGAAATCGCCGAAGCTCCACCGCACGAGATCGATCAGGTGCACGCCCATGTCGCCCATGGCGCCATGCCCGGCCTGGGCGCGGTCCATGCGCCAGGTCGAGGCGGCCGACTCGTCGGCCCACCGCGCGCCCAGCCAGCGGCCGCCCAGGTGAAAGGGCCGGCCCACGTGGCCCGCCGCGACCATTTCGTGAAAGCGCAGCATGGAGGCGGAGAATCGCCAGTTGAAGGCCGTCATCCCCACCCGCCGGGCGCGGGAGGCGGCGTCGATCATGGCGCGCGCTTCCTCCGCGTCCATGGCCAGCGGCTTCTCGCAGAGCACGTGCGCGCCGCGCTCGAACGCGGCGAGCGCGATGGTCTTGTGCAGCGCGGGCGGCGCCGCGATGACCACGATGTCCGGCCGCGCTTTCTCCAGCATCTCCTCCCAGCGCGCGAAGACCTGGGGCACGCCGTAGCGGTCGGCGATCTTCCGCGCGGCGCCTTCGTCACGCTGGCAGACCGCCACCACCTCGCAGCCATTGGCCTGGAAGGCCGGGATATGGGCGCGGCCGAAGCCGAGCCCGACGATACCCACCGTGTGCTTCTTGCGGGCCATCACTCGGCACCCCCGAGTCCGGCCTGAAAGAGGTCCCACTGCGCTCCCGCGCGCGCCACGATGGCGGGAATATCCTCGGCGAGCACGTGGCGCCGCTCCACCGCCGCCTCCGCCACCGCGCGCACCCGCTCGAGATAGCCTGCCCGGTCCCGGTAGCGCTCCGCCATGGACGGGCGCGGATCACCGGCGCGCTCGCGCGCGTCGGCGGTGACGGCAAGCGGAAAGGTCGAACCCATCATGCTCATGAGGTCGCCGGGCGCGCCCTGGGACGGATGCCGGAGATTCCAGCCCGTGAAGGTGGCCAGCGGCGCCAGCAGCTCCGGCGGCCGGATCCCCGCCACCTCGTTGCCGTCCGCGTCCACCGCGGAGACATGGCTCACATAGGCCGGGCCCGCCTTGGGCGGCAGGTTCGACGCGATGCCGCGCGCCCAGTCCGAGCCCCAGTCCAGCCGCGCGGGCCGGCTGAGACGATCGGGAAAGCGCACGCCGGGAATGCGCGTGAAGACGGGCGCGGTCGACTCCGCGGCCACCGCGGTGCCGTCGGCCAGGCGCGGCACCGCGCTCGGCGGCGGCGCCGTCCCCTCCCGCACCCAGCGATCCAGGTTGACGAGCGCGGCGCGAAGCAGCGGGGCATAGTCCACGGTATTGAACGGGGCGCGGCCGCGGTCGCCGGTATTGGGATCGGCCGCCGCCGGCGGCAGCGCGCCCGGCGTGTGCTGGGTCCCCGCGAAGTGATAAATACGGACGTGGTCGGGCGGCTCCACGTCGGCGCGGCCCTCGACGTCGGTGTGCACGAGCGACGCGTCGCCGCGCCAGTACTCGGCCGAGGTGTTGACGGTGAAGATCTTCGGCATCTTGCCGCCGGCGGCCAGGCGCGACAGCAGCCCGTCGCGCTGCCCGGTCAGAGGATCCGACTGCTCGGCATCCGTGAACGGGAAGAGGCTGCCCACGCTCTGGGTGGCGTTGAGCGAGGGCTGCCCGAAGCGCATGTTGAACTCGCCCCGCCGCCCACCCGCCACGTGCGGGAAGACCGCATCGTAGACCTGGCGCCCGCTCTCGTCCTCGTTGAGCCCCAGATAGAGGAAGTGGCGGAGGAAGCGTCCCGTCTGCGAGACGCCGAAGGCATAGGCGCGGTCGAGCCGGCCCGCGCTGGGATTTCCCGCCCCCGCGGCGCCGAAGCGCAGCCACGCGCCCACGTCGCGCACCGCCAGGAGCCCGAGGCCCACCAGGGTCGGATCCTGGGAGCGGTAGATGAGCTCGTAGATCGCGCCCGGCTCGAAGCCTCCCGGGAGATGCAGATACGAGGCATCCGGCGACACGCGCCCGTCCGCCCCTCGGCGGGCGAACCGCCATGCCGCGCGCGGCACCGGGAGGCGCGGCGCGCCCCCGTGCGCGCGCACCGTCAGCTCGGCCTCGGCGTCGTCGAGCGAGGCGGCGGGATACGGGATGTGATACCGGTCCGCGAGCGGCAAGGTGTCCACCCTCGCGTTCGGCCGCCACTGGCAGCGGAGCCGGCCGGTGACGGGCCCCTCGGCGCCGCGCGCCCGCGGCGAGTCCAGCGCCATGAGGCCGTCCTGGCGCGGCACGTCCGGCTGCCAACCGATCCAGGCCACGGTATAGCCCCAGCGCATGAGGAAGCCGTTGCCGAAGTCTTCCGCAGTGGTGGGATCGGCGGCGCGCGGGGTGCTGTTGTACATCGCGAGCGCCACCTTGCGGCCGCGATTGGGCACGTCGACCAGCAAGCTGCGCCGGCCCTTGTCGGGATCGCGGGGCTGGAGGAGATAGAAGTCCCCGCTGAACTCCACGCGGCCGGCGGCATTCCGCGGCGCCAGCTCGAGGTCGGTGATGGCACGGTGCTGCGGGTGCGCGGGGTCCACCGCGAAGCGGAGCCGGCCGGCGATCTTCTCGTAGGGTCCCGCCTCGCCGAAGGGACGGCCGTCGAGGATGGGGACACGGGTGGTGATCTCGAGCGCGGTCACGGTCATGGGAGCACTCCTTCCTCTTCGGGAATTCCGAGATAGCCGCGGTAGAGCCGCAGCGTCCAGGCGCCGACGCCCAGCGCGAGCGCGACGGCGATGATGAGCGGCCCCGCCACGGGCACGAAGCGGGCCAGGGCCAGCGCCAGCACCGCCAGGGCCATCCAGGCGATGCGCGCGGCGCGGAGCTGTCGCGCGCCGCGCCGGAAGGCGCGGGCGCCGAGATCGCCGAGGGCGAACGCGGCGGTGATGAAGCCGAGCAGGAGAGCGAGGCTATACAGCGCCACCAGGGCCAGCGCGAGCGGGAGCGCGACCACGGTGAGGGCGAGGCACACCGCCACCAGGGGCGCGAGGGCGAGCACGGCCGCGCCGAGGCCGAGGCTCGCCCACGGCCGGCGTGCCACCGTGCGCGCGGCCGCCACCGTGAAGCGGGGAAACAGGAGAAAGAGCACCAGGCCGCTCACAAAGAGGTTCACCACCACCAGCGCCCGCGTCACCAGCCCGAGCAAGGTGAGCACGCGACCGGCGCGGTCAAAGAGCTCGGGCTGGCGCTGGATCACCCGCCCGGCGATGCGGGCCTCCGGCGCGATGCGCGCCTCCTGGCCGCTCCAGTAGGTGAGGTTCCCCGTGATGCGGGCGGTGGGCAGGATCTCGATGTCCCGCGCGGCCAGATAGACATCGCCTTCCACGGTGCCCCCGATGCGCACGCGCACCGCGGCCACGCGCAGCTCGCGCCGCACCTGTCCCGACATGTCCACCCGCCGCCCGACAATCCAGGCCGAGCCGCCCACCCGGCTGGGCTCGGTGATCCGCACCACCTCTCCGGCGGCGAGGAGCCCGTCGCCGACTTCGGCGGCGATGACCACGATCTGCCCGGCGGCGCGGACATCGTCCAGGACGCGGCCGGCCACGAACACCGAGGCGGCCCCCGCCGCCACGTCGCCGCGGACGAGGCCTTCGATGGAAATGTTCCAGGCGCCGGCGGCCATGACGTCGCCCGCCGCCTCGCCGCGGAACTCGATGCGCTCGCCGGCCAGGTAGAGGTCCTCCGCGAAGGTGCCGGTCTTCACGAGGTGCAGGGCCGCCTCCTGTCCGGCGGCGGGCGCCGCGCCCGCGACCAGCGCGAGCAGGACCACATGGCAGAGCGAAACGGTGCGCATCGCGACCGCCCGACGGTAGCACAAGTTCCCGCCTTGACGAGTCCGGCGCGTCCGACTACTCTCGGCGAGTCATCACGCAGCCTCCAGGCGAAAGGAGCCCGCCCCCGCCCATGAGTCCCGCCGAGCTCGAGCGTCCGCTGCCCCAGCCCATCACGCCGGAGGCCAAGCCCTACTGGGACGGTCTCCGCGAGCAGAAGCTCATGCTGCCGAAGTGCCAGGATTGCGGCCACTGCTTCTTCTACCCGCGCGTCGTCTGCCCCCACTGCCACTCGCGCCGGATCGGCTGGATCCAGTCCAGCGGTCGGGGCCGCCTCTTCTCCTTCGAGATCTCCTACCAGCCGCTCAACAAGGCGTTCAAGGTGAAGCCGCCGTACGTGCTGGCCATGGTCGAGCTCGAGGAGGGGCCGCGTCTCTTGTCCAATCTGGTGGGCATCGCCGCCGATCCCAAGCTCATCCGCTGCGACATGCCGGTGGAGGTCGTCTACGAGAAGCTCAACGACGAGTTCACCGTGCCTTTGTTCAAGCCGGCGGGAGCCGCGGGCGCCGGAGGGGGGCGATGAGCGGGACCATGAAAGAGCTTTCCAACTCGGCCTGCATCGTCGGCGTGGACGAGAGCGACGAGATCGGCATCCTCCCCAACAAGAGCCAGCTCGCGCTGCACCTGGAAGCCATCACCAATGCGGTGCGGGACGCCGGCCTCAAGGTCAAGGACGTGGACGGCATCTTCACCGCCGGCCAGCACTCGCCGTCGCTGCTGGGCGAGGCCCTCGGCATCACGACGCGCTACGTGGACGGCACCACCGTGGGCGGATGCTCCTTCATCATGATGGTGGGCCACGCGGTGGCGGCGCTGCATCACGGGCTCTGCGACGTGGCGGTGGTCTCGCACGGCGAGTCGGGGCGCTCCGGCGTGGGCGTCACCCGCAGCCGGGACACCAGCCTCTCCGGCCAGTTCGAGATCCCCTACGGCTTCGCCGGCGCGCCCACCTACTTCGGCATGATCACCACGCGTCACATGCACGAGCACGGCACCACGCTGGAACAGTGGGCGCAGGTGGCGGTGTCTACGCGAAAGTGGGCCGCCCTTAATCCCAAGGCCCGCAACCGCGAGCCCATCTCCGTGGCCGACGTGCTCGGCTCGCGCCCGGTCTGCTATCCGTTCAATCTCCTCAATATCTGCCTCGTCACCGACGCGGGCGGCGCGGTGGTGCTGACGCGGGCCGACCGGGCCAAGGACTGCGCGAAGAAGCCCGTCTACGTGCGGGGCGCGGGCGAGGCCACCGAGCACGTGATGGTCACCCAGATGCGGGACCTCACCCATAGCGAGGCCACGCGGATGTCGGGCGAGAAGGCCTTCGGCATGGCGGGAGTGGACCGGAAGGACTTCAACCACATCATGCTCTACGACGCCTTCACCTCGGGGCCGCCCATCATGCTGGAGTCGCTGGGCTTCGCCAAGCGCGGCGAGGGCGTGCACTTCTTCGAGGAGGGCCGCTCCACGCCGGGGGGCTCCCTCCCCATCAATACCAATGGCGGGGGGCTCTCCTACACGCATACGGGAATGTACGGCATCTTCCCCATCATCGAGTCCACCCGCCAGCTTCGCGGCGAGTGCGGCGCGCGCCAGGTGCCCAACTGCAATCTCTCCCTGGTCAACGGGATGGGGGGAATGCTGTCGGCGGCGGGCACTCTGGTGCTCGCCAACCAGCGCTAGGAGGGGGCGGTGCAGCGCAGCACCGATCGCATCCTCACCACTCACACCGGCAGTCTGCCCCGGCCCGATGACCTCACCCGGTCCATGTTCGCGAAGGAGGAGGGCGTGCCGGTGGACGCGGCCGCCCTCGCCGCGCGCATCAAGGCGGCGGTGGCGGAGGTGGTGGGCAAGCAGGTGGACGCGGGCATCGACGTGGTGGACGACGGCGAGTACAGCAAGCCCAGCTACGCGACCTATGTGAAGGACCGGTTGCACGGGTTCAAGGGCAAGTCCGAGCCGCTGCAATATCGCGACCTGGTGGATTTCCCCGGCATGGCCCGCCGCGTCTTCGGAGATCCCGGCCGGTCCCGCCGGAAGACGCCCGCCTGCACCGAGCCGGTGTCGCTGCGCGATCCCGACGCGGCCCGGGCCGACGCCGCCAATCTCGGCGCGGCGCCGGCCCGGGCGCGCGCCCGCGAGGCCTTCCTCACCGCCGCCTCCCCGGGCGTGATCTCGCTCTTCTTCAAGAACGAGCACTATCCGACCCACGAGGCCTATCTCTACGCCATCGCGGAGGCGATGAAGCACGAGTACGAGACGGTGGCGGGCGCGGGCTTCGTGCTGCAGATCGACTGCCCCGACCTCGGCATGGGCCGGCACATCCAGTTCGCCGACCTCGATATCGCGGCGTTCCGCACCATGGCCCGGCTCCACATCGAGGCGCTGGATCACGCCCTCGCCAACGTCCCCCCGGAGCAGATCCGCATGCACGTGTGCTGGGGGAACTACGAGGGGCCCCACCACTTCGACGTGGCGCTGGCGGACATCATCGACCTCGTGCTGGCCGCCCGCGCCACCGCCGTCTCCTTCGAGGGCGCCAATCCGCGGCATGCGCACGAGTGGCGCGTGTTCGAGACGGTGCGGGTGCCGGACGGCAAGACCATCATTCCGGGCGTCATCGACTCCACCACCAACTTCATCGAGCACCCGCTCCTCGTCGCCGAGCGCATCACCCGCTACGCGCGCCTGGTGGGCCGCGAGAAGGTCATGGCGGGCACGGATTGCGGCTTCGGCACCTGGGTGGGCCAGGCGGCGGTGGATCCGGACATCGTCTGGGCCAAGCTGGGCAGCCTGGCCGAGGGCGCCCGGCTGGCGTCGCGCGAGCTCTGGTAGGAGACCTTCGGGTCGGAGAACGTGTCGGAGAGCTTGGTTCCGGCGCCGCCGCGGAAGCGCGTTCCGCGGCGGCGCCGGCCGGTGCTACGAACCCGTGATCAGCAGGACTGCAGGCTGGGCGCGGCGGCGTCCTTCACCTTGAAGGTGGTGGTGAAGTTGTCCTCCCACACCTCGAGCGGGATGCGACCGTGCTCGTCGGTGCCGTCGAAGAAGTTGAGCTTGGCGCGGTTGACCAGCTCCGCCGCGGGCACGCGCCGCGCGAGGAAGCCCTGAGCGGTGGCCTTGTCCACCCAGAACACCAGGCTCTCGTTCACCTTGCGGTCAGAGCCGGGCTTGGTCCACGACAGCACCACCCCGTAGCCCTGGACACCGCCGTCGCTGGCCACCCCCTTGAGGGCGGTCATCCGGCGCAGCAGGTCCACGCCGTAGCGCGAGAACATTGCGGACGCTCGCCGCTCCTTGGGGAAGGCCCCGAAGCGCTCATCGTCCTTCTGGTCGATGAGGATCCAGGTGGCAAGAAACCGCTCGTCTTCCTGAGCCCACTTGGGCTTGCGGAAGCCGATGCCGCGAGTATTCACGTTCACCCACGGCAGACACGTGCTGATGCTGTCGTAGAGGCTGACGAGCTGACCATGGTGCGTGCTCGCCAGGGTGCGCGCTTTCGGAGTACTGTACTGATCGGGCGTGCCGATCGCTTCGTCAACCGGCACCGCGGCCGCAGGCCCGCCGCAGCCGAGCGCCAGGGTCACCGCCGCCGCCGCGACGAGATACTTGCGAATGGTTACACGCTTCATTTGGAGCCTCCTGGAGCGAGGCCTTCAAGCGCCCGGGAATCCGGGACGCGGCCTCGTCACCGGGTGTAGAGAGCAACCGGGATGCCAGCCTGGGCCGCTGCGACCGGGGAGGGATATCCCCTTGCACGTCAACTACATCGGCGTCGGGTAGCGGTAAAGGGCCTCTTCCACCGCCCCGCGAACGTCAGGCTGCTGACGAACTGTCCGCGCGGCGAAACACCACAGGGGGGACCGACCATGGGCCTGCTCATCTCCATCATCATCGGCGGCATCATCGGCTGGCTTGCCAGCCTCATCATGAAGACCGACGCCCAGATGGGGATTCTCGCCAATGTCGTGGTGGGCATCGTGGGCTCCGCCCTGGGCCACTTCCTGGCCGGCGCCCTGGGACTCGCCGCCTACGGCCTGCCGGCGCGGCTGCTCGTCTCGGTGGTGGGCGCGGTGGTGCTGATCGCGATCCTGCGCGCGCTCGGCCTCTTCCACTAGACGCGCCCGCGCTCAGGCCAGCCGGTACACCTCCACCTCGGCGGTGCGGCCCTTCACGTGGGCGGCCGCCGCGCGGACCAGCGGGACCCGTCCGCCCAGCCGCGCGTGGGTCGTCCCGCTCACGAGGATGTCGCCGCCCAGCTCCTTGGTGAGGCCCTGGATGCGCGAGGCGAGGTTGACCGCATCCCCCACCAGGGCATAGGAGAGGCGCTCGCGGCTGCCGATGCTTCCCGCCAGCACGGTGCCGGTGTGGACGCCGATCCCGTGGCGCAGCGGCGCCTTGCCTCCGCGCTCGCGCTCCCGGTTCCACGCCGCCAGCCGCCCCCGCATGTCCATGGCGGCGCGCACCGCCTGCTCGGCGTGGTCCGCATGCGCCACCGGCGCCCCGAACACCGCCTCGATCTCGTCGCCGATGTACTGGAGCACCAGCCCGTGCTGGCCGCGGATGGCCGCCTCCATCTCGCCGAAGTACCCGTTGAGGTCGCGCACCACCTCGCGCGGGTCGGTGGCCTCGACCCAGGGCGTGAAGTCGCGCAGGTCGCAGAAGAGAATGGTCACCTCGAGCTGCTGGCCCTCCAGCGCCACGCGGCCGGCGAGGATCTCGTCCCGCACCTCGCGCGAGACGTACTTGCCGAAGATCTCCGTCACACGCTCGCGCTCCTGGAGACCCTGGACCATCTGGTTGAAGCCGGAGGTCACCTCGCCGATCTCGTCGTTGGAGACCACCGGACAGCGGGTCTCCAGTCGCCCCTCCTCCACCTGAGCCATGGCGCGGGCCAGGGCGCCCAGGGGCTCCGCCACGCTCCGCGACACCGAGATCGCCAGCCCCACCGCGGCGGCGATGCCCACCGCCATCACGAAGCCGATGAGGACGAGCACGTCGGTCGCGAGCGAGCCCGCCGCGCCCGCGGCCGCGCCCACGAGCAACCGCGCGCGCGTATAGGACACCACCCCCAGCACCGACATGGGCAGGACGCTGATGAGGAGGAAGACGATGAGCAGCCGCGACCGCACGCGGAGGCGCGGCACCCCGGGCACGAGGGTGA
Source organism: Candidatus Nitrosocosmicus sp. (assembly GCA_035654455.1). Lineage (GTDB taxonomy): Bacteria > Methylomirabilota > Methylomirabilia > Rokubacteriales > CSP1-6 > DASRWT01. The sequence continues at coordinate 58,011 of DASRWT010000065.1, forward strand.
GACCACCCTCCGGAAAAAAGGCGGGAAGGATGAGGCGCCAGCGCCGCTCGGCGGAGAGGAAGGCGTAGAACGCGGCCACGGTGCCGGCCACCACGGTGGTGCCGAACATCGTGCGCAGCGCGAGGGGCCAGGTCAGGCCTCCCAGCAGCCACGGCAGCAGCACGCCCCAGATGACGCCCGCGAGCACCCAGCCCACCAGCGTGATCCCGCCCAGGAGGAAGGGCACCAGCAGCGCGTGCCGGCGGATCTCCGGATCCGCTATGCCGCTCTCGGATGACTGGAGCCGCCGCGTCCAGCGCCGGCCCATCCAGTAGCCGAGGCCGGACAGCGCGCCGAAGGCCACCACGGAAAAGGTGAGCTCGAACCAGCCCGGACGCGTCCCGATCCCCTCCGGCGACGGGTCCACGTAGCGGAAGTACACGAAGGTGAGCACCGCCCCCAGCAGGTTCTGGGGTACCGCGGAGCGGACCAGCGCGCTCCGGATCGACGCGCGATCCTCGCTCAGAAGACGAACACGCCCTTTCCCGTCGTCTGGGTATCGAAGAGCCGGTAGGCGTCCGTCGCCTGGTCCAGCGCGAAGCGGTGCGTGAGGAGCCGCTTGAGCGGAACCTTGCGGTCGGCGATGAAGCGCGCGCACTCCGCCTGGCCGACGGTGTTGAAGGTCCACGAGGCCACGATGGTGAGCTGGCGCCGCAGCATGTCGGGGCTCACGTCCAGCGTCACCTGCCCACCCTCGCCCACGAAGCACACGCGGCCCCAGGTCCGCGTGCTGCGCACCGCGGCGGCGCGCGCGTCGGCGTGCCCCGTGCAATCCATGGCCGCATCCACGCCCTCACCGTGGGTGAGCTGCTTGAGGGCGGCGATGGGATCGGCTTCCCGGGAGTTGATCACCGCGTCGGCGCCGAACTCGCGGGCGAGCTTGAGGCGCTCGGGGGAGATGTCCACCGCGATCACCCGCGCGCCCATGGCGGCGCCCAGCATGGTGGCGCTGAGACCCACCGGACCCTGCCCGAAGACGGCGAGGGTATCCACCCCGGAGATGTCGATGCGGCGGAGCGCGCCGTAGGCGGTGCCGGTGCCGCAGGACACCGCGGCGCCTTCCTCGAACGACAGCTCGTCGGGCAGCGGTACCAGAGTGAAGGCGGGCGCCTTCATGTAGGGCGCGTGGCCGCCGTGGCCGGTGACGCCATACACCGTGATGCCCTTCCCGCAGAGCTGGGACCAGCCGGTGCGGCAGTGCTTGCAGAGGCCGCAGCCCTTGTAGTGATGCTGCATCACGCGCTGGCCAAGGGGCGCCTCGGCCTCGGTCACCCCCGCGCCCCGCTCGGCCACGATCCCGCAGGGCTCATGCCCGGCGATCACCGGCCCGCCGTCGCCGCCCAGCCCCAGCGAGGCCGCCATGCCTCCGCCCTTCCGCGAGGCGCGATAGGCATGCAGGTCGCTCCCGCACATGCCGGAGGCCTTCATCTGGAGGATGACCTCGCCCGGTCCCGGCTTCGGATCGGGGAAGTCGCGGATCTCGAGCTCACGGTCGCCGAGGAAAGTGATGCCGCGCATGGGCCGTCTCCTTTGAGGGGCTAGGCGAACCGGCGCATGGACAGATCGCCGAGGTCGAGGGTGGGCCGACCGTCCAGGAGCCATTCCGCTACCGACTCCCCGGTGGCGTACGAGTGCTGAAAGCCGTGACCGCAGAAGCCGACGGCCAGGAAGAGGCCCTCGACTCCCGGCGCCCAGTCGATGATGGCGTGCTCGTCCGGCGTGAGCGGGCGCAGGCCCGCCCAGGCGTGGCGCACCTGGGCGGCGCCGAGGGCGGGGATGCGGCTCACCGCCTTCTGCACCGTCTGCTCGAGCACGCCCCAGTCCACGGTGGCGGTGTACTCGGTCACGGCGCCGATATCGCCCGCGCTCATCAGCACGCCCTGCTGCTCGCTCCGGCAATAGAAGCCGCTGCTGCGATCGGTGAGGAGCGGAATGGGATGCTTGATCTCGGTGAAGGCGTCGGTGACGAAGATGTGCCGGCGGCGCGGGTCCACCGGGATCCGCAGCCCCGCCATCTCGCCGACCAGCGGCGCCTGCGGGCCGGCGGCGTTGACGCAAACCCGGGTCGCGATGCGGCCCGCCGGCGTCCGCACGCCGGTCACGCGCCCGCCCTCCACCTCGATGCCGGTGACCGGCGTGTCCTCCAGGATGCGGACGCCGCGCTGCCGCGCCTGCGCGGCGTAGGCCTGCACCACGTCATTGGGCGAGGCGTGCCCGTCCTGGGGCCCCCACACCGCCGCCAGCACGTCGTCGACCCGCATCGACGGCACGATGGCGCGCGCGTCGTCGGGCCCGATGAGCCGGGTCTCGGCCCCCTTCGCGTGCTGCACCGTCATGTTGCGGCGGAAGCGCGCGACATCCTCTTCCGAGGTGAGGAGAAAGAGATAGCCTTCCTGGCGGAAGTCGCACTCGGCGTTCATCTCGTCGCGGAAGCGCTTGAAGAACTCGATGCCGCGCAGGGAGAACTCCACCTCGATGGCGAGCGGAAACTCCACCCGGATGCCGCCCGCCGCCTTGCTGGTGGAGCCGGCGCCCACCATCTCGCGCTCCAGCACCACCACGTCGCGGGCCCCGCGGCGCGCGAGGTGGTAGGCGATGGAGGCGCCGATGGCGCCGGCGCCAATGATGACGACCTCCGCGGTCCTGGGAAGCATCGCTCGCTCAGCCGAGGCCGGGCATGACCTTCTCGCCGAAGAGGCGCAGGGATCGCCGCACCGCTTCCTGGGGAAGGCCCCCGCGCGAGAAGGCGCCCATGAAGTAGGTGACGCCCAGGGCGTCCGCGTGCTGGCGGATCTTGTCCGCGACCTCCTCGGGCTCGCCCACGATGGCGGCCTGGTCGAGGGCCTGCTCCTCCGACAGCGAGAGCAGGTTCTCCCGCACGCGCTTGTAGAACTTGTACTGCTCGGGCGGGACGCCGGCGGGGTCGGCGATGAGGCCGGCCTGGGTCTGGAAGAACCACCGGATGGGCTCGCGCAGGTTGTCCCGCGCCTTCTGCCGCGATTCGGCCACGTGGATGATCTTGTTGAGGCAGATCTCTCCCTCGCCGCCGTGGGCGGCGCGGTGCTCCGCGCGGTAGGCGTCGTAGTTGCGCCGCAGGATGTCGAAGGGCGTGAACGACGGCGAGGTGAGGATGCGCAGCCCCCCGCGCCCTGCCCGCGCATAGGTGTCGGGTGACACCGCCGCCGTCCACAGCGGGGGATGCGGCGTCTGCACCGGCTTCGGCAGCACGGTCAGGTCGCGGAACTTGTAGAACTCGCCCTCGAAGGTCCACCGGTCCTGGGTCCAGGCGCGGCGGATCACCTCGAGACCCTCCTCGAAGCGCTCGCGTGTTCGCTCCATGGACACGCCCAGCCCGGTGAACTCCTTCGGCTGATAGCCGCGCCCGATGCCGAAGTCGAGCCGGCCCCCGGAGAGGATGTCCAGCATCGCGAACTCCTCCGCGATACGCACGGGATGGCTGAAGGGCTCGATCACCACCGCGGTGCCGATGCGCACGCGCTTGGTCTCGCGCGCCACCGCGGCCCCGAACACGGCGAGGTTGGGACAGATGCCGTAGGGCGAGAAGTGATGCTCGGCCAGCCACACCGCGTGGAAGCCGAGCTCGTCGGCGAGCCGACACTCCTCCAGGGAATTGGCGTACACCTCGGGATGGCTCTGCCACTCCCGCCACGAGAGGAGATTCTGGATCGCGAACTTCATGCCCGCCCTCCTCCGGAGTCTCTCAACGATAGAACCGGAACAGCAGCCACGACACGTAGCCGATCAGGATGACCACCACCGCCATGGCGAACGGCACGAAGCGCTGGACGCGGCCCACCAGCTGGGCGCTTCGATCCTGGATCGCCGCCGCCCGCTCCTGCAGCTTCTCCGCCTTGTCCACCTGCTGTCGCTGCAGGGCCAGGGACTCCGCCTGCCGGTCGCGAATCTCCTCGAGCAGCCGCGCGATACGGTCCAGCTTCTCCGCTTCGCTCATCCGCGCGCGCCTCCCACCGGATCCCTCTGGTCGGCGCGCGGCGCGTAGGGATGCGGGCCCTGCGGCGACCGGCCCTCCGCGAAGCGCCGGAGGGCGAACGGAGTGATGTCCACCGTCTTGGCGCGCCCTTCGGTGATCAGCTCGGCCATGCACTGGCCGACCGCGGGCGCGATCTTGAAGCCGGAGCCGCTGAAGGCGGTGGCGAGGTAGAGGTTCTCCATCCCCTCCACCGGTCCCAGGATGGCGTGGCGATCGCCGCTATAGCAGTCGAAGGCGCGGTAGCCGCGCGCGAGCGTGGCGCCCTCCATCAGGGGAATCCGGTGAGTGAGGATGCCCGCCCCCACGCCGGCCGCATGGGGCGGCAGCCCGCTGCCGAGCGTGTCGGGATCCACGTCCCACTCCTGGCACGGCACGCCGACCAGGGTGAGTCCGCCCGCCTCGGTACGGAAGTAGCTGCCCTGCGCGTTGTCGATGAAGACCATGTGGCCCTGGGCGAGCGCGGGGGGGCGCGCGACCGCCACCGTGTCGATGGCCTTGGGCCGCGCGGGGAGCGGCACCCCCAGCTCCCGGCACAGGCGCGGCGCCCAGGCGCCCGCCGCGATCACCACCGCGCCCGCGTCGATCGCTCCCGCCGCCGTCTCCACCCCGGTGACGCGGCCGCCCGAGCGGGTGACGCTCGTCACCGCCGTCCACGGGCGCACCGCCGCCCCCAGCTCCCGCGCGCGCCGCGCGAAGCCTTCCACCACGTCCACCGGGCTCGCGTAGCCCGAGTCGGGCTCGTAGGCCGCCGCGCCGAGATCGTCCACCGCCGCGAAGGGCTGGAGGTCGCGGAGCTCGGCGGGGCTGATCGCGGTGGTATTGATCCCGATGCCGCGGAGCATCTCCACGTTCCTTCGAAGCGCCTCCGCGTACTCCGGCGCTACTACGTTCACAAATCCGGTATGGGTGAAGACCGGCGGGCCGCCCATCAGCTCCGCCCAGTGGCGGAACACCGGAAAGCTCGCCCAGGCCAGGCGCGCATCCCACTCGTTGGTGTAGTGCATGCGAACCAGTGCGCTCGACCGCCCCGACGCGCCGTGGGCGAGCGCGCCCTGCTCGAGCAGGACCACCCGCTTCACTCCGCGCGCGGCCAGCGCGTAGGCGAGACTGCAGCCGTGGACGCCGCCCCCGACGATGACGACGTCCGCCGTCTCCGCGCTCACCTCGCCACCACCGCGGTGGCCTCGATCTCCACCAGGATGTCGGGCCGCACGAACTGGGAGATCTCCACCAGCGTGCTGGCGGGCCGGTGGGCGCCGAAGTACTCCCGGCGCGCCACGTTGACCTTCTCGCGATCGGCGATGTTCTTGAGGAAGACGGTGACCTTGCAGACGTCGGCAAAGCTGGCGCCGGCGGCGGTGAGGCAGGCCTTGATATTGTCCAGCGCCTTGCGCGCCTGGGCGGTGGCGTCGTCTCCTCCCACCGTGCGCCCATGCTCGTCGGAGGCCACGCAGCCCGAGACGAACACGATGTTCCCCGCCCGGACCACGTGAGTGAAGTGGCTGATGGGCTCGGACATCCCGGGCACGCGAATTTCTTGCCGATGGGGGCGGCTCGCCCGCTTCGGCCGCGCCGCCTTCTTCACTGCCCGCCCGCGCTTCGCTCGCTTCGCCATGATCGCCCTCCCTGAGGTTCGCTACGGTGAACGGCCGAACACCAGCACCCTAAGGAGCGCCGGGCGTGGGGTCAAGCGCGAAAACCGGAACGCGCGGGAGGGCGCCCGCGGCGCGGGAAATTGGTGTACTCTCTCGGCTATTCCACCCAAGGAGGCGTCATGAAGGTCATCGATGCGATCGCCGAGATCCTGAAGCGCGAGGGAGTCGAGTTCCTGATCGGCTATCCCGTCAACCACGTGCTCGAGGCCGCCGCCGCCGCCGACATCCGCACCATCATCGTGCGGCAGGAGCGCACCGGCCTGCACATGGCGGACGCGGTGAGCCGGATCACGTCGGGCCGGAAGATCGGCGTCTTCGCGATGCAGCACGGTCCCGGCACCGAGAACTCCTTCGGTGGCGTCGCGCAGGCCTTCGGCGACTCGGTGCCCATCGTGGTGATTCCCGGCGGATATCCGCGGAAGATCGCCGGTATCACGCCCAACTTCTCCTCCACGCTCAACTACCGCCACGTCACCAAGTGGGCGGAGTGGGTGATCCGCCCCGTGGACGTGCCGGACGCGATGCGCCGGGCCTTCACCCAGGTGAAGAACGGCCGGCCCCGCCCGGTGATGGTGGAGATCCCGGTGGACATGATGATGGAGGAGGTGCCGGAGCCCCTGGTGTACAAGGCGGCGCCGCGCACCCGCATCGCGCCGGACCCCAAGGACGTGGCGGAGGCCGCGCGAGTGCTGGTGGCCGCCGAGCGGCCCGTGATCTACGCGGGCCAGGGCGTGCACTACGCGCAGGCCTGGCCGCAGCTCCGCCAGCTCGCCGAGCTGCTGGAGTGCCCGGTGACCACGAGCCTCGAGGGCAAGAGTGCGTTCCCCGAGAGCCATCCGCTGTCCCTGGGCTCCGGCGGGCGCTCGCTGCCCAAGGCCGTGTTCCAGTTCCTCAAGGACTCCGACGTCATCTTCGGGATCGGCTGCAGCTTCTCCACCACCAACTACGGCATCACCTTCCCCAAGGGCAAGGTGATGATCCACTCCACCCTCGACCCCCTCGACCTCAACAAGGACATCGCCGCCGACCACGCCCTCATCGGCGACGCCGGGCTGGTGCTGGACGCCTTGATCCTGGAGGTGAAGGACCGCGTCAAGGGCAAGCCGCGCGGCCGCCTCGACACCGTCACCCAGGGTATCAAGACGGTGAAGACCGAGTGGCTCAACCAGTGGATGCCGCGGCTCACCCAGAACACCAAGCCGCTGTCGCCCTATCGCGTGATCTGGGACCTCATGCAGACGGTGGACCTCTCCAACACCATCATCACGCATGACGCGGGCAGCCCTCGGGATCAGATCTCGCCCTTCTGGGAGACGGTGACGCCGCTGTCCTATATCGGCTGGGGCAAGACCACCCAGCTCGGCTACGGCCTCGGGCTGGCCATGGGCGCCAAGCTGGCCGCCCCCCAGAAGCTCTGCATCAATCTCTGGGGCGACGCCGCCATCGGCTTCACCGGCATGGACTTCGAGACCGCGGTGCGGGAGCGCATCCCCATCCTCTCGGTGCTCCTCAACAACTTCTCCATGGCCATCGAGCTCAAGGTGATGGCGGTGGCGACGGAGAAGTTCCGCAGCACCGACATCAGCGGCAACTATGCCGACATGGCCAAGGCCTTCGGGGGCCACGGCGAGCGCGTGACCGAGCCCGGCGAGATCATCCCCGCCATCAAGCGGGCGATCAAGCAGACGCAGGAGGGGCGGCCCGCGCTCCTCGAGTTCATCACCGAGAAGGCGGTGGACTTCTCGATGTACTCGTAGCCGCGGCGTGGCCGAGCGCGAGTACCGCTTCGTCCAGGTCGACGTCTTCACCGACCGCGTGTTCGGGGGCAATCCCCTCGCGGTGGTCTTCGAAGCCACCGGTCTGTCGGATGGTGAGATGCAGGCCGTCGCCAGGGAGATGAACCTCTCCGAGACGACCTTCATCCTGCCCCCCACGCGTGGGGACTGCGCGGCGCGGGTGCGGATCTTCACCCCCGCGCGCGAGCTCCAGTTCGCGGGACATCCCACCATCGGCACCGCCTGGGTGCTCGCCGCCCACGGGCTCCTGCCCGGAACCCCCTCCCGCTTCAATCTTGAAGAAGGGATCGGCCCGGTCCCGGTGACGCTCGAGGGCGATCCCGCCCGGCCTCGCTTCCTCTGGATGCGCCATCGCGAGCCGGAGTGGGGCCCGGAGCAGACCAACCGCGCCGAAGTGGCGGCGGGGGTGGGCCTGACCGAGGCCGACCTCTTGCCCGGCGCTCCCATCCAGTCCGGCTCCACCGGCACTCGCTTCCTCTTCGTCCCGCTCCGCGACCCGGCCACGGTGGACCGCGCTCTTCTCGACGTGGCGAGGATTCTCAAGGCGCTGGGTGACCAGCCCCTGGTGGGAATCTTCGTCTTTGCCCCGGACCCCGATCCCGCCGCCGGCCGCGTGCACTCGCGCATGTTCGCCCAGCACACCTCCGGCATTCCCGAGGATCCCGCCACGGGCTCGGCGAGCGGCCCGCTCGGCGCCTATCTGGTGCGGCACCGGCTGGTGAAGGCCGACGGCAGGGTCGCGATGGTGAGCCACCAGGGCGTGAAGATGGGACGGCACAGCCACGTGCACATCCGCGGCGTGGCGCGCGACGGCCATCTCGATGAGATCGAGGTGGGCGGCAGCGTGGTGCCGGTCATCGAAGGACGCCTGCGAGTCCCGTGACTTCTCGTGTACGCTGACGCCGAACCGTGTCGTCTCCCCCACTCGACCCTGGAGGTCGCGCGATGAAGATCCGACGGCTCCTCGCCCTGTTGCTCCTGCTTCCGCTGACGCTCGCCGTCGGCGGGGGGTCCGCCACGGCTCAGCCCGCGGGCACCCTGGTGGTGGGGCTCGTCGCCGAGCCGGTGAACCTCGATCCCGCGCAGGTGACGGACTTCAACTCCAACCGGGTGGGCCGCCGGATCGTGGAGCCGCTGGTGACGTTCGCGGAGGAGACCACCCAGCTCGTGCCCGGCCTGGCCGAGTCCTGGACCATCTCGCCCGACGGCCTGCAGTACACCTTCAAGCTGCGCAAGGGCGTCAAGTTCCACGACGGCACCCCGTTCAACGCCGCCGCCGCGAAGTTCTCCATCGAGCGCCAGATCAATCCCGAGCATCCCGCCAACAAGCTGGGGAAGTATCCCTTCGCCAACTACTTCTTCGGCAACGTGAAGGCCGTGGAGGCGATGGACGACAGCACCGTGCGCTTCATCTTGAAGGAGCCGCGCGCCTCCTTTCTCGTGGTGATGGCCGCCGCCGCCGCCTCCATGGTGAGCCCCACCGCCGCCCTCAAGGCCGGGGTGGACTTCGCCCTCGCGCCCGTCGGCACCGGCCCCTTCCGCTACGGCTCATGGACGCGCGGGCAGTCGGTGGTGCTGGAGAAGTTCCCCGAGTACTGGAAGGGCGCGGTGAAGTTCGACCGTGTCGTCTTCCGGCCCATCGTGGAGGACCAGGCGCGCCTCACCGAGCTCCTCACCGGCACCCTGGACCTCATCGTGGGCGTGCCCGCGGACTTCGTGGCGCAGCTCGAGACGAGCCCGAAGGCCAACCTCCTCAAGCAGGTGGGCGCGCATGTCTGGTACCTCGGCATCAACAACACCAAGAAGCCGCTGGACGACAAGCGCGTGCGCCAGGCGCTGAACTACGCGGTGAACAAGGACGCCATCGTCAAGGATGTGCTCAAGGGCACCGGGGCCGTCTCGCGCGGGCCGGTTCTGCCCGGCACCTGGGGCGCCGATCCCAATCTCCCCGCCTATCCCTACGATCCCGCCAAGGCCAAGAAGCTTCTCGCCGAGGCCGGTTACCCGAACGGCTTCTCCACCACCATGTGGGTGCCGGAGTCCGGCTCCGGCATGCAGTCGCCGGTGGCCATGGCGATCGTCATGCAGTCGAACCTCCGCGCGGTGGGGGTGAACGTCACGCTCCAGACCATGGAGTGGGGCGCGTACATCGCCAAGCTCCGCACCAAGGAACAGGATCTGTTCGCGCTCTCGTGGGCCGCCGGCTCCGAGGACCCGGACATGGTGATGTACCCGCTCTTCCACTCGAGCCAGTGGACGCCCAACGGGCCGAACCGCGCCATGTACAAGAACGAGAAGTTCGATGCCCTCCTCAGCGAGGCGCGTCAGGTCACCGACCAGACCAAGCGCGCCGCGCTGTACCGCGAGGCCCAGCGCATCCTGGTCGAGGACGCCCCGTGGGTGTTCGTGGACCACGAGATCCAGATCGCGGCGACCTCGAAGCGCGTGCAGGGCTTCAAGCTGCACCCGAGCTTCGATCTCCGGGTGGAGACGATCAGCCTCCGGTAGCGGAAGCGCGCTCGACTCCGTGGGTCCCTTTCTCGCGCGCCGGCTCCTGCATCTGGGGCCCGTGCTGCTCGGGGTGTCGCTGATCGTGTTCCTGGTGCTGCACCTGGCGCCGGGCGACCCCGCCGAGGTGATGCTGGGCGCCAACGCCAACAAGGAGGACCTCGCCCGCCTCCGCACCCAGCTCGGGCTCGACCAGCCGCTCCACGTCCAGTACGTCACCTGGATCAGCCACGTGGCGCGGGGCGACCTCGGCCGCTCGCTCTGGATGAAGCGGCCGGTGCTGGGCGAGGTCCTCGAGCGCTTCAAGGCCACCATGCTGCTGACCGGGAGCGCGCTCCTCCTCTCCACCATCGGCGGCATCGCGCTCGGCATCGCGTCGGCCACGCGGGCCAATTCCTTGCTGGACCGGCTGTCCGGCGTGGCCTCGCTCTTCGGGGCGAGCATGCCAGTGTTCTGGCTGGGCATCGTGCTGATGGTGATCTTTTCTCTCTGGCTGGGCTGGCTGCCCGCCTCCGGCATGTACGCGCCCTATGGCGGCGGCGGGCTGCGCGACCTTCTTTCGCATCTGATCCTGCCCGCGGTGACGCTCGCCGCGGCCTCGGTGACCATCATCGCGCGGCTCACGCGCGCCACCATGCTGGAGACGCTCGGCCAGGACTATGTCCGCACCGCGCGCGCCAAGGGCCTGGGGGAGCGCAAGGTGGTGTGGCGGCACGCGCTCAAGAACGCGCTCATCCCCATCGTCACCGTGGTGGGCGTGCAGGCCGGCTATCTCCTCGGCGGCGCCGTCCTCACCGAGACCGTGTTCGCCTGGCCCGGCGTGGGCACTCTGGTGGTCCAGGGCATCCTGGCGCGCGACATGCCGCTCGTGCAGGGCGGCGTGCTGGTCATCGCGCTGTCGTTCGTGCTCGTCAATCTCCTCGTCGACACGCTCTACGCGTGGCTCGACCCGCGGATCAAGTTCCAATAAAAAGATGCGAAGCCACCCTGTGAAGGTCGTCGCTCGCGACGACCGTAGATCAAATTCGCTGATTGGCCACGCGTTCGCCCGGAATCGCCTCGCCGCCGGCGCGCTGGCCGCCATCGCGCTGGCCATCGTCGCCGCGCTCGGCGCGCCGTGGCTCCCGCTCCCCGATCCCGACGCGGTGGACACGCCGAGCCGGCTCCAGACGCCGGGGACGCCCGGGCATCCCCTCGGCACCGACGAGTTCGGCCGTGACCTCCTGAGCCGGCTCGTCTGGGGCGCCCGCGTATCCCTCCTCGCCGGCGTGGGCACGGCGGCGGCGGCGATGTTGATGGGCGTGAGCCTCGGGCTCCTCGCCGGCTACTACCGCGGCTGGGTGGAGACCCTCATCATGCGGTTCACCGATATCCTGATGGCGTTCCCGTTCATTCTCCTCGCCATCGCCATCGTGGCCGGGCTCGGGCCGGGTCTTCGCAATGCCATGATCGCCATTGCCATCGTGGGCTTCCCCATCTACGCGCGCCTGGTGCGCAGCGTGGTGCTGTCAGTGCGCGAGCGCGAGTTCGTGGAGGCGGCGCGCGCGCTGGGCAGCCCGGACCGGCTCATCCTGGCGCGCCACGTGGTGCCGCACCTCCTCTCGCCGGTGGTGGTGGCATTCAGTCTGGATGTCGGCGCCAAGATCCTCACCACCGCGGGGCTGTCCTTCCTCGGGCTGGGTACTCAGCCGCCGACGGCGGACTGGGGCAGCATGCTGGCCACCGGCCGGCAGTTCGTCATCCTGAGCCCGCACGTGGTGCTCCTGCCCGGGTTCGCCATCTTCGTGATGGTGCTGGCCCTGAACCTGGTCGGCGACGCCGTGCGCGATCTCCTCGATCCTCGGACGCGCGCGGCCTGACCGCGGGGAGGTTTGTTCCATGAAGCTCGACACCGGCTTCCTCTCCTTCGACCTCCGGGCCATTCCGGACTACGCGCGCAAGGCCGAGGATCTTGGCTTCGGCGCGCTCTGGGCCGCGGAGACCAAGCACGACGGCTTCCTGCCCCTGGCCGTCGCCGCCACTTCCACCGAGCGCGTGCGGCTCGGCACCGCCATCGCCATCGCCTTCGCGCGAAGCCCCATGGTGCTGGCCCAGATCGGGTGGGACCTGCAGAAGGCCTCCGGCGGGCGCTTCATCATGGGCCTCGGCACCCAGGTGAAGGCGCATAACGAGCGGCGCTTCTCCGTGAAGTGGGACGCCCCCGGCCCCCGCCTGCGGGAGATCGTGGAGGCGCTGCGCGCCATCTGGAACACCTGGCAGACCAAGGCACCGCTCCGATACCACGGCAAGCACTATCAGATAGACCTCATGACGCCCTTCTTCGATCCCGGCCCCATCGAGCACCCGCATATCCCGATCTACCTCGCGGGCGTCAACCCCTATATGGCGCGTCTGGCCGGCGAGGTGGCGGAGGGACTGCACATCCACTCCTTCCACTCGGCCAAGTATCTCCGCGAAGTTCTCCATCCCGCGGTGGCGGAGGGCCTGCACCGGGCCGGGCGCTCGCGGCTGGACTTCACCTTCCGCGCC
>DASRWT010000066.1:0-5354 GCA_035654455.1 Candidatus Nitrosocosmicus sp.
CGTGCGCGTGCAGGGGGACGAGGCGCCGCTGGAGATCGTGGCCGCGCTCGCCGCGCTGGCGGGGATGCCGGAGGTGGACGTGACCATCGTGGGGCGCGGCGGCGGCTCCATCGAGGATCTCTGGGCCTTCAACGACGAGCGCGTGGCGCGCGCCATCTTCAACAGCCCGCATCCCGTCATCTCCGCGGTGGGGCACGAGACGGACTTCACCATCGCGGACTTCGTGGCCGATCTCCGCGCTCCCACGCCGTCCGGCGCCGCCGAGCTGGTGGTGCGCGAGAAGCTCGAGGTGATCCGCGACGTGACCGAGCTGTACGGGCGGCTCTGCCTGGCCATGACCCGGCAGATGGACCTCCGGCGCGAGCGGGTGGATGGGCTGGCGCGCCGCCGGGTGCTCACCGAGCCCAGCCGCGTGCTCCGGGAGTGGACGCGGCGGCTGGACGACGGCGCCGCGCGCCTGCAGGCCGCCGCGCGCGCGCATCACCGCGGGCTTGCCCATCGCGCGGAGCTGGCCACAAACGCCTTGAGTTCCCAGCACCCCTTGGCTAGGATTTCACACGGCGCCGCGGTGCTGGCGCAGCTCCGCGGCCGGCTCGCCGCGTCCGCCTCCCACCGCGCCAAGGCCTCGCGGCATCGGTTCAGCGCCGCGGTGGGGCGGCTCCAGACGCTCTCGCCGCTCTCGGTGCTGGGGCGCGGCTATAGCCTGACGCGTCTCCTGCCGTCGGGCGCGGTGGTGCGGAGCGCGGCGCAGGCGCGCCCGGGCGACGCGATCGAGGTCCTGCTGGCGGAAGGGGCGCTGGGCGCGCGCGTGACGGACGTGAGGGAGCGAGATGACCGACATCAAGTTTGAGGACGCGCTGGCGCGACTCGAGCAGATCGTGGACACGCTCGAGGCCGGCAATCTGCCGCTCGAGGACTCGCTCAAGGCCTTCGAGGAAGGGGTGGGGCTGGCCCGCCGCTGCTCGAAGTACCTCGAGGAGGCGGAAAAGCGCATCGAGCTTCTCACCAAGGACGAGGGCGGGCTGCTCCGCGCCGAGCCCTTCGCCTGGGACGGGGACAAGCAGGGGTGAGCTTCGACTTCGAGGCCTACATGAAGGACCGCGCGGGCGCGGTGGACGAGGCGCTCGAGCGCGCCTTGCCCCCGGAGAGCCAGGCGCCCGCGACCCTGCATCGCGCCATGCGCTACAGCATCTTCGCCGGCGGCAAGCGGCTGCGCCCCGTGCTGGTGATCGCGGGGGCGGAGGCGGTGGGCGGCCGGATGGAGCCGGTGCTGCCGGCGGCCTGCGCGCTGGAGATGATCCACACCTACTCGCTGATCCACGACGACCTGCCCGCGATGGACAACGACGACTATCGCCGCGGCCGCCCCACCAGCCACAAGGTGTTCGGCGAGGCCATGGCCATCCTGGCCGGCGACGGGCTGCTCACCCACGCCTTCCGCCTGCTCGCCGACTGCTGGCGGCCGGACCTGGACGGCGCCGTGCTCCGCGACGTGCTGGTGGACCTGTCCGACGCCGCGGGCAGCGACGGGATGGTGGGCGGGCAGGTGGCCGACCTCGAGGCGGAGGGCAAGAAGGTCGGCGCCGACGTCCTCGACTACATCCATCTCCACAAGACGGCGGCGCTGATCCGGGCCTCCATCACCGTGGGGGCGCGGCTGTCCGGCGCCGGCGGCGACACGCTCCGCGCGCTGGCGGTGGCCGGCCGGGCGCTGGGGCTGGCCTTCCAGATCGTGGACGACATGCTCGACGTCACCGCCACCAGCGCCGAGCTCGGCAAGACCGCGGGCAAGGATCAGGCGCAGCAGAAGGCGACCTATCCCGCCGTCCACGGGCTGGCCGCCTCGCGGATTCGCGCGGAAGCGCTCACCGGCGAGGCCCTCGCCGCGCTGGCGCCGCTGGGCGCGCCGGCCGAGCCCTTGCGCGCCCTGGCGCGCTTCATCATCGAGCGAAAGGCCTGAGCCCTGTCCGAGATCCGATCGGTCCACGCGCGCGAGATCCTGGACTCCCGCGGCAATCCCACCGTCGAGGTGGACGTGTGGCTCGAGTCGGGCGCCTTCGGGCGCGCCATGGTGCCCTCGGGGGCGTCCACCGGCAAGCGCGAGGCGATGGAGCTGCGGGACGGCGACGCCTCGCGCTACCTGGGCAAGGGCGTCCGGCGCGCGGTGCAGAACGTGGTGGAGACGATCGCGCCCGAGGTCGAGGGGATGGAGGCCGGCGAGCAGGCCGCGGTGGATCGCGCGCTGCTCGACCTGGACGGGACGCCGAACAAGTCGGGGCTGGGCGCCAACGCCATCCTCGGCGTCTCCCTCGCGGTGGCCCGCGCGGCGGCGGATGACTCCGGGCTGCCGCTGTATCAGTATCTGGGCGGTCCCGGCGCGCGCATCCTGCCGGTACCGTTCATGAACGTGCTGAACGGCGGCGCCCATGCCGACAACGGGCTCGACGTCCAGGAGTTCATGCTGGTGCCGACGGGGGCGGGCTCGTTCGCGGAAGCCCTCCGGACCGGGGCGGAGATCTTCCACACCCTGCGCAAGCTGCTCAAGGACCAGGGGCTGTCCACCGGCGTGGGTGACGAGGGCGGCTTCGCGCCCACGCTCCCCGGCAATGTGGAGGCGCTCGATTTCGTCCTGCGCGCGGTCGAGCGCGCCGGCTACCGCCCCGGAGAGGACGTATTCCTGGCCCTGGACGTGGCCGCGAGCGAGTTCGGCGAGCACGGCCGCTACCGCCTCCGCGCCGATCGCACCCAGAAGTCCAGCGAGGAGATGATCGCCTTCTACGAGGATCTCTGCGCGCGCTATCCGATCTGCTCCATCGAGGACGGCCTCGGCGAGGACGACTGGGAAGGCTGGCGGCACCTCACGCGCCGTCTCGGCGCCAAGGTGCAGCTCGTGGGCGACGACCTCTTCGTGACCAACCCGGCCATTCTCCAGAAGGGTATCGACGAAGGCCTCGCCAATGCCATTCTCGTCAAGGTGAACCAGATCGGCACCCTCACCGAGACGCTGGAGGCCATCGAGCTCGCCAAGCGCGCGGGCTACGGTACCGTCATCTCCCACCGCTCGGGCGAGACGGAGGATTCCTTCGTGGCCGACCTCGCCGTCGCCGTCAACGCCGGCCAGATCAAGACCGGCTCGCTGGCCCGCGGGGAGCGCACCGCGAAGTACAACCAGCTCCTGCGCGTCGAGGAGGAGCTGGGCGTGGCAGCGGTGTGGCCGGGGCGCGCCGCGCTCCGCGGCGGCCGCCGGTGAATCCGCGCGCGCTCCGGGGGGTGATCGCCGCCGTCGCCGTGCTCCTGCTCCTCTATGGCGGCAGCAGCCTGGCCCGCGTGTGGCAGATGAAGCATCAGGTCGAGGCCCTCGAGCGCGACATCGCCGGCCTACGCGACGAGACCCAGCGCCTGTCCCGGACCATCGACGGCCTGCGCAACAATCCCGACGAGATCGAGCGGGTGGCCCGCGAGGCTCTCGGCCTCGTGAAGCCCGGCGAGAAGGTCCTGAAGCTCCCGCCCAGCACCCCTGGAGGCTGATCCCGCGCCATGGAGTATCTCGTCCCCGCCTTCTTCCTGATCGCCCTGGCCATCAATGCCCGCGCGGTCTTCAAGCTGTCCCTGGACTGGAAGGGCATGCGCACCACGGTGCGCTTCGTGCGCGAGACCTATGCGCGCCTCTCCGCGCTCCCCACGGAAGAAGAGCTGGAGCGGAAGCCGGCGGCGCCGATCTTCCTCCACCTCGTCCCGGCCTTCCAGGAGCCGGACATCGCGGACACCGTCACCGCCCTCGTCTCCTCGCGCTACCCGCACGGGCTTCTCCACGTGGTCGTGATCACCAAGGAGGAGGAGGAGCGCAATCCGCACCCGCTCATGGGCGCCAGCACGGGCGAGCTGGTGCGGCGGCTGCGCGAGACCATGCCGCCCTACCAGCAGAAGCGCCTCAGCCACATCGCCATGCCGGGGATGGGACGCAAGGCGCAACAGCTCAACTGGGCGTTGCGCCCCGCGTTCCTCCGCGAGATTCTCGGCGACACCTACGACCCGGCGGGGGTCTTCGTGGGCGTGAGCGACGCCGATTCCGTGCCGGACCCCGACACCTATCGCTGGATCGCGTGGCGCGAGCTCGCGGGGCAGGGGGCACTGGCCTACCAGGGCATCCCGCTCTCCCTGGCCAATCATGCGCGGCTCGACATCCGCGGCCGCATCTGCGCCATCCAGCAATCGTCCATCTTCATTCGCGTCTCCATCGCCCGGCTCATCAACGAGGTCAAGCGCGTGCGGCTCTTCGCCGCCTTCGCCGCGCGGTGGCCTCGGCTCGGCACGGCGCTGCGGCCGGCCTTCGAGCTCTTCTTCCGGCGGGCGCAGATCTGCCTCGGCCACAACCAGTTCGTCCGCCTGGACACGCTCCAGGCGGTGGGCGGCTTCCCCACCTCGGGCGCCACCGAGGATTCGACGCTCGGCTATGCGCTGGGCGCGCGCGGCATCCTCATCGAGGCCATGCCCATGGTGGAGCTGACCGACCTGCCGGAGACCTCCGAGAAGGTGATCCGCCAGAACGCCCGCTGGTATCTTGGCGTGCTCGACGATATCGCCTTCCTGCGCGCGCGGTGGCGGGAGCGAAAGAATGCCTTCAACTTCGCCCAGCTCACGCGCCATATCGGGAACAAGGTCGTGGAATGGCCCATCGCCGCGCTGGTCTATCCCTTCACGGGCTGGCTGGGCTGGTACCTGGCCTATCAGTATCGCGCCGAGCATCCGGTGTTCTTCTACTTCGGCATCGGGGCCCCCACGATCTCGCTGGC
The DNA here is from genome assembly GCA_035654455.1 of Candidatus Nitrosocosmicus sp. Classification (GTDB taxonomy): domain Bacteria; phylum Methylomirabilota; class Methylomirabilia; order Rokubacteriales; family CSP1-6; genus DASRWT01. The sequence continues at coordinate 4,794 of DASRWT010000066.1, forward strand.
GCTGACGGTGTGGGTGGGCGGCATCGTCACGCAGAACTCCATCGAGGCGCTGCGCCCGTACTTGCCGCGGGCAGTCGAGCTCCAGCGCAAGAGCTGGAAGGAGAAGTTCCTGGGGACCTTCCGCTGCCAGACCTACTGGCTCCTCGCCACCCGCGCCGCCTGGCGCGTGCTCTGGAGCCTCTGGCGCACGGGCGCCTACGAGGCGGCGAAGACCGATCGCGTGACCTCGCGCCTGGCTGCTCGCCACCTAAAGCGCTCCGCGTAAGTCTTACCGGCCCCAGGGGGCCCTATCCCATCTGGATCCACGATAACCCTGCCCTAAGTAGCTGTTCCATAGGCGCTATTCGGATCGGTTTCGGGCACGCCTGATGCACCCCTCTAGAGGCAGGAGGGATGACCTATGCGCATCCGAGTGCTACTCAGTCTGGCGGGAATCGGTGGCGTGCTCGCCTTCGCCCCAGGCGCCATGGCCGAGCCGCTGCAGGCCACGACGCCGCCGGCGAAGCGTGAAACTCCGCCGCCCGCCATCCCGGACCGCGATCTCCGTCCGACTCCGCCGCC
>DASRWT010000067.1:0-9454 GCA_035654455.1 Candidatus Nitrosocosmicus sp.
CGGCGGCCGGCCGCCGGACAGGGCCCCCACCGCCGGCCGATTGTACTCGCGGAAGGGGGCGGCGGGATCCGGGGCGAAGCCGACGCCATTCAGCTCGGCGATGAGCTGGGCGTCGGTGAGAAAGCACTGCGGCTCGCCGGAGAATTGCGTGAACACGAAGGGCTCGCCCATCACGCCCTCGGTTCCAGGCGGGAAGGTGTTCCGCGAGAAGGTGAACACGAACAACCCCGCCCCCGGCCTGGCCACCCGGGCCGCCTCGCCGACCGCCCGCCGGAACTCGACCGCGGAGCGCGCGAGGTTCCAGATGCCGTGCGCGATCACCAGGTCGAAGCTGCGGTCCCGCGCCGGAAGATAGTCCATCGGCGCGAGCATCAGACGAAGGCGATCGTCGAGTCCATCCTCCCGCACGCGCGTGGCGGCGGCAACGAGCATGGGCCACGAGAGGTCGACGCCCACGACCTTCCAGTCGAGCTGCGCGATCGGCAGCGCGTTGCGCCCCGCGCCGCAGCCGAGGTCGAGCGCGCGCGAGTGCCCGGGGCGACGCAGCTCCTCCTTCGCGAACGTCATCAGGACCGCGTTCGGAGCCGACTTCGCGAACCCGGCCACGGTATCGGAGGCGCTCCACTGCGAGCCGGCGAGAGGGTCCACGCCCGAAAGATACCACGCGAGAACTCCCGGGGCCCGAGGCATGATCGATGCGCGGGCCGCTCGATGGCCCCGGGAGGACACCATGGCGACTTCATCCGAGATGGCTCCGGCCGAATCCGTCTCTTCGGTTGGACTGGCCGCCTACCAGCAGGGCGCGGTGGTCAGCCGCACGCTCCTCAAGCGCGCGGGCGGGACCATCGCCCTGTTCGCGTTCGACGAAGGCCAGGCATTGAGCGAGCACACCGCGCCCTTCGACGCGCTGGCCCCGCGCGGTGAGCCGGCAGGAAAGGGGAACGCGTGAATCGGGGACGCCGACCTGCGCGCTTTTCCGGCCCGCTGCTCTCACGTCCCCAGGAGCTGTGGGCCGGGATGCCCCGGACCGTTTACGTGGCCCGTACTCCCTCTGTCGCGGTCAGGGTGTGAGATGCGCGGGCGGTCGCAAGGTTCCAACCTCGGCGGCGCCCTGGATTCCTCGGAGCAGGCGGCCGAACACCACGTGGTGCAGTGGCAGCACGGCGTACCAGTAGGCGAGCCCGAACAACCCGCGCGGCAGGAACCGGGCGGTCTGGACCAGGCGCACGCGGTCCGCCCGGCCGGACAGGGGCTCGATCGTGAACTCGAGCAGCGCCTGGCCGGGCAGCCGCATCTCCGCACGGAGCGCCAGGCGCCGCCCAGGCTCCACACCAGTCACCCGCCAGAAGTCGATCGCGTCGCCGTACGCGACGCGCTCGGCATCACGCCGCCCGCGGCGTAGGCCCGGCCCGCCTGCGAGGTGGTCGAGCGACCCCCGGAGCCGCCAGAGCCAGTCGGCGCCGTACCAGCCGGTGTCCCCGCCGAGGCGCGCGACGGCCGCGAACGTGTCGGGTGCGCTCGCCGCGACCTCGGTCTGGCGCCGGTCGGTGAACACCGTGCCGCCCGCCCAGTCGGGATCGCCCGGGATCGGGCCGGCATCCGACCAGCCGGTTTCCACCTGCCCACGCGCGGCCTGCGCGAGGGCCTCGCGAATCGCCTCGCGCACGCCGAGCAGCCGCTGGGGCATCAGCCGCGCCGTCTCGTCGTCACGGCAGACGATGGGGTTGCGCAGGCCCTCGGCGAGCGGCCGGGCGATCCGGTGGCTCATCGGCGTGACGAGGTGGATCCACAGCGAGCTCAGGCGCGGCGTGAGCACCGGGACCGGGATGACGAGCCGCCGACGGAGTCCGCGCTCCTCGGCCATGATCCGCATGAGGTCGAGGTAGCTGACGATGTCGGGCCCGCCGATGTCGAGGGTGCGGCCGACGGTGGCGGGCACGGCGAGGCACGCCACCAGGTACGCGAGGACGTTGGTGATCGCGATCGGCTGCGACGGGGTCGTCACCCAGCGCGGCGTGATCATGACGGGCAGGCGCTCGACGAGGTAGCGGAGGATCTCGAACGAGGCCGAGCCGGCGCCGATGATCATCGCCGCCCGCAGCACCGTGACGGGCACCGGCCCCGCGGCGAGCACCCGCTCGACCTCGCGGCGCGAGGAAAGATGCTCGCTCAGCCCCTGTCCTTGCTCGCCGAGGCCGCCGAGGTAGATGATGCGGCCGACGCCGGCACGCGCCGCCGCCCTCGCGAACGTCTCGCCCAGGCGCCGGTCGGCCTCCGCGTAGCTGGCGCCCGTGGCGGCCATCGAGTGCACCAGGTAGTAGGCGGCCGGGCAGCCGCGCAGCGCCGCCGTCGTCGCGCCGGCGTCGGCCAGGTCGGCCTCGACAATCTCGACGCGCGGGTCGTCCGCCCACGGTCGGGCCGCGAGCTTGGGCGCCGACCGCGCCACGCAACGCACGCGGTAGCCAGCCTCGAGGAGGCGGGGCACCAGCCGGCCACCGACGTAGCCCGTGGCGCCGGTCACGAGCACGGGCGCCTCGCGCGTCGCCGCCCCGCCGCCGTGCGGGCTCATGGCCCGGCCTCGCCTGAGCGCTCCACGCGGACGGCGGCTTCGGTGCGCCGCAGGAACGGTAGCGCGAACGGGGGATCGTAGAAGAGGATCACCGGATGCGCGACCGGCCGCCAGGGCGTCGGCGCGAGCACGGCGCGCAGCGCCGCCGTGCTCCGCGCCAGGTCCGCCTCCGCGCCACGGCCCGAGAAGCGCAGGACCGCCATCGTCTCCTCCGGGACCGGGATCAGGTGGACCCGCGCGTCGGTCGGTCGGGGCGCGGTCGCGGCCGTGTAGCGCGCCGGCAGGAAGAACCGCATGCGGACGCCGCCCGCGCCCGGCGCGGTCTCCACCGGCGCCGTCATCGGGATCTTTTCCGCCGGCGGCGCGGTGGCGACCGGCGCCGTCATCGCGATCTTCTCCGCCCTGGCGTTCGCGCCGGCGATGTAGGCGAACAGGATTCGGAAGGCGCCGGAGCGCGCCGACTCCCGCAGCTCGCGGATCAAGGCTTCCAGCTCCCGGGACGTCTCGCGCACGTACTCCGGGGCTACTCACCAACTGACATCGGGCGGGTGAGTGTGTTCTCTAACCGGCTGGGTCCTCCGTAGGTTCCCCGTGCGGCTGAGGGCCGCGATGGGCGTGGCACCCGCCCGGGGGACCTCGTCGAGCAGACCGAGAGGCCCCGGATCGTCCTGACGCCGAACGCCCGGGACCGCGTCAGGTTATGTCTGCTGCTGATGGCCTTCGCGCCGGACGGGCTGGCCGGGCGGTGCTTGGCTCTGCCCCTCCTGGGCCACTCGGGGACGAACGAGCTCGGCCGATACGTTGAGGACCCTGAGACAGGCGGTGCATTTGAAGCGCCGGCGCGTCGGGTCCCGGACCGGCTCCCGGCTCCACGAACGGCAGCCGCACACACATGGCGGGCCGCTCTCTCGCATGAGCTGCTCTTCGCGGAGGCGTCGATAGTCGAGGTACACGGTACTCCTCCTCACGCAAGCGTCATGCCTTGCGCGCGAGGCTGGCGGGGTAGCCGATTAGCTCCGCCTGCCCGGCAGCGTACCCCCCGAACGACTCGGTAACACCTTCTGCTAGGTAATGGGTTTCCGTGATGAGCACGGTCGGGAGTTGAGACCAAAGTCCAATGGTGCTTGGACAGGCGCCAGCCGCGGAACGACAGGCGCCAGGACACGAGGCGAGCGCACCCGCGTAGCGGGCGCTATCCCACCCGGCGAAGCTGGCCCATCCTGTGCGCCCGCCCGAGACCGTCTCCACTACGTTATTCGAGGCAAGCTCGCCAGCGGTGAGGTCCCGCACAACGGCATCCCCCGCATCTGGGGTGCCCCGGCAATGGCGAGAAGTGCGACGCCTGCCAGAACGTCATCCGTACCGGGCAGCTCCTCATGGAGGGAACCAGCGCGGTTATCCGTTGAATGCTTTTGCGCCTGGGACACGGAGCGCGACGCGCCGGAACGGCAGCGCCTCAAGCCAGGCGATGGATTTCCAGCCTACGATCGGGCTCGTAAGGTCATCCACGACGACGCTGCCGTCATCGCGGCCCCTCCGGATCCGCCGGCAGTGTGACATGGAAGCTCGCCCCGCCCCCCGGGATGTTCTCGGCCCCCACGGTGCCGCCGTGCGCGCGAACGATGGTGCGGACGATCGCCAGGCCCATGCCGAGACCGTCGGTCTTGGTGGTATAGAGCGGCTCGAAGATGTGGGCGAGATCCTTCTCGGCGATGCCGGGCCCAGAGTCCTGCACCGTAACCCGGAGCGCGGCGGCCCCGTCTCGAGCCGTCCGGATGGCGAGGGTGCGTGCCCCCGCGTGGGGCTCCCGCATGGCTTCGAGACCATTGGCCACCAAGTTGAGCACCACCTGCTGGAGCTGGACGCGGTCCCCGCGCACACGCGGGAGGTCCAGGGCGAGCTCGAGGCTCATCGACACGTTGCGCAGGATCGTATCGGTTCGCAGGAGCCACGCGACCTCTCCGACGATCGCGTTGAGGTCGAGCGGCACGAGCTCGGGCTCGCCCTTTTTGATCAGAGTGCGCAGGCCGCTGATCACGGCGGCGGCCCGCTTGTCGTCGGCCACGATATCATTCAGGATCTCGCGCACGCTCTCGAGATCCACGACCTCGGCGGCGACGAGGCGCTGGGCCGCCTGCGCGTTGCTGAGGATCGCCGTCAGCGGCTGGCTCAGCTCGTGGGCCAGTGAGGCGGTGAGCTCGCCCAGAGCGGAGACCCGGCCGATGTGGGTCAGATCCTGGCGCAGCCGCTGGGCCTCGAGCTCCCCCTGCTTGCGCGCCAGCGCATTGGCGAAGACCTCGCCGAGGAGGTGGAGCTGCTGGATCAACTCGTCCGACCGCGCGCGCTCGGCACCGACCGTGCTGAAGACCAGCCCGCCCACTACGATCCCACTCACCAGCAGGGGCACCGCGACCTGGGGCTTGACCCGGTGGAGGAGATAGCTCTGCCGATCCACCGCCGCCTCGTCCGGCAGCTCCTCGAGCTGCGACACGTTGATGACCTCCCCACGTTGCAACCGGGCGGTCATCCACGGGAACTCCCCCACGTCCATCCATTCCTCGACCGCCCATGACCGGGCCGCCGTGCCATCACGGGTGAACTCGATCAGGCTACCGCGGTCGACCCCCAGAAAATCGACGACCTGGCGAAGGCCCTGCTGGATCGCCGGATCGAAATCGGCGGGCGACAGATGGCTGAACGCGGCCGCCAGGGAGGACAGGAGCTGCTCGAAGCGCAAACGCTCGCCGAGCGAGAGCTCCATCCGCCGCCGGTCCAGGACGCCGGCGAAGGCCTGGCTCAGGAAGCGGAGCCGATCCACCAGATCGTCCGGCCAGATGTAACCGCGACGCACGGTGGCGAAGGAGAGCACGCCGAGGATGGACCCCCCGTCGCGCAGAGGGATCAACAGCTTGGAGCGCGTGCCCGCGCGCGTGAAGCTGGCCCGATCGACCGCCGTCGCCTCGGGAAGCTCCTCGAGCCGAGAGAATCGGACGACCTCTCCCTCCCGCAGCCTCCCCGACACCCAGGGGAACTGGTCTTCAGCCGTGACCGGCGGTGACTCCTCGAGGCCCGGCCGCGCCCATGAGACCTGGAGCCGCGGCCTGCCTTCGGCACGCTCGTGGAGACCGCCTCGATCCACGCCCAAGAAGGTAACGACCTGCTGGAGGGCTCGCTCGATCGCCACGTTGGTATCCCGAGCGTTGACGTGAATCAACCCGACGGACAGCGACGAGAGGAGCTTCTCGAAGCGCAGGCGCGTCGCCCGCTCGAGCTTCCTCGGCCGGCCCGTCGCCCGACGCGGGCGCTTGCGCCGTGCCATTTCAGCTCCCGTTGCCCGCGCGCCGGTCGACCTCAGGAAACACGATGAGGAGACACGACAGCTGGCGGCCAGCGTGACCCGTGATCATCGGCAGCCGAATGGGGCCCCTGCTGGGCGCCCCTCCTCGGGCAATATCTCAGTGGCCATTGGCCTCTTACCTGGTCCCTCCATGGCGAGTCCGAGTGGGCCGAGGCTAGCGTCGGTACCGGACGTGGTCAAGACCGGTCACACACGCGTCCTGGGCCTCTTTCCCCATCGGTGGCGCAGCGCTGCCGAGGAGCTTGCCGAGGACGCGGGCGCTCCGCGCGATCGCAGCCGCCTCCGCCTCGAGGACCAGCACAGCGGCCCCTTGGCCCAGCAGGCTGCCACTGTCCCCGGGTCGGCCGCGGTGCTGGCTGCGATCGTCTCGACGGTGGCGGCCGGGCCGGATGCCGTGGCGAACAACTCGCTCTCTCCGATCCACTTCGACGCGGGGACGACGCAGATCCGGCCATCGATACGAAGGTCCTGGATGGCCTGGCTTGGTCGCAAACTCGCGCAGTGCCTCCGGATCGAAGGCTATGCGGACAGCGTCGGGGACCGCGAGCCGGTGGGCAGCGGGCCCCGGGCCGCCAAGGCCTACCTTGTGTCCAGGGGAGTGCCCGCGGAACGGATCACCGCTTCGGCGGGCGGCGGTGTGCCGTCGCGGATGCACCCCGTCTTGGCCGTAGGCTCGACCCGCCCGCGCCAGGCGATAGAACAGGAGCGCCTCCCGGCGTTCTGCGCGGTGACGGGGATCGAGGCGACGGAGTGCCCTTGGTCTCGACCCGCCCATTACCGCTTCAGGACGACCAGTTCCAGACGCCGGTTCTTCGCGCGCCCCTGCTCCGTGTCGTTTTGCGCCACCGGATTCTCCTGTCCGTACCCGGCGGAGGTGATGCGCGACGCGGGGATGCCCCCCTTGACCATGAGCTCCTTCACCGCGACCGCCCGGTCAACGGAGAGCGTCTTGTTGGCGATGGGATCGCCCGTATTGTCGGTATGCCCTTCGAGAGCCACGGACACGGAGGGATATGCCTTGAGGACGGCCACCAAGGAGTTCACCGTGGCGTTAGACTCCGTCGTCAGCCCGGTGGAGCCGGTCTCGAAGTTGAGGTCCTCGAAGAGAAAGCGTTTCGGGACGCTGGTGTCGGTAGTGCTGGCCAGCCAGTTGGCCACGCTGAAGTTGAAGGAACCCTCGGGGACCGAGATCTTGACGCCATCCGGCAGCTGGAGCTCACTGAGCTTCCGCACCGCCTGGGGCACCGGCGCAGTTGGTGTGGTCGGCCAGCTCAGCCAGGCCAAGGCGCCCACTGCCAGGGCACCGAAGACCATGACCGGAAGGACCCAGCTCGGGCGGCTGACGCCCCGCGCCGCCCGGGCCACCTCTTCCGTGACGCGGGAGGCGGCGCCGGCAGGGCTCGATCCGATGGCGGAGGTCTCTGATGTCAACCCCGACCATCCGAGCAGGGAGTTGAGGCCCGGCGGCATCATGCCCGCCAGGACGGTTTTCTGCCCGCCGAGCAGGCTCGCCAGGGAGGCCGCGCCCGGGGCGATCGACGCGCGCTGCTTGCCAAGTACATGCAGGACAAGCGGCGCCGCCAGGGCGAGCAGCGACGACGCTGACTCCGAGCGGACGCCGGCAAAGCGTGCGATGAGGTCGCCGACGCTGCTGATTTTTGGGCCGAACAGCGAGTCCAGGATGCCCTTGCCGGCGCCCAGCGCGGTCTGGGTGGTCACTCCGCCACCGAATAGGCTCGTCACGCTGTCGAGGACGCTCCCGTCGTACCTCCCGTCATCGAGCATGCGAACTAGCTGCTGGGCACCCTGGTTCGTGGACGCCGTGTTCGTCAGGGCGCCGACGAGGGTCGGCACGATGCCGGTCAGTGCCTTCTGGGTCGCGACGGGGGATTCCCCGACGTGGGTGGCGACCTGCTGGATGACGTCCGGGGTCAAATAACCTTTCACCAAGTCGACCAAGTCGATCTGCATCGTCATTCTCCCTCGAGAGGTCTGCTCCTCTTCGACGCCACGCGCCGGGTCGGACAGTAGCCGCTCTAGCTAGCTAAAATGGGCCCCCTGCGCCTCAGGCCTTGACACTCAGAGCGGCCGTCAGGTCCCTCAGCGCCGACGTCTCTTGCTCGCTCACGCGTGTCCCACCGAACCCCAGGACACCTCCTTCCTTGGCCGCCTCGGCTACCCTGTGGCCTACCGAGACGAGCCACTCCGTGAACGCCAGCGTTTCGTCGGGTTTTGCGTTCCTCTGCACCACGGCGGCCGCCTGCCGGCAGGCGTCAAGCGCCGCAGTTCGCACCTCGTCTGGCGTCTTCCCCTGGAGCTCGGCGGGCATGCTCTGCTGCCGTGCCTCGGCCGTCTCCAGGTCCGCCACGACGGCCTTCACGAGGTCACTCGAGGCTCCGTGGAGCTTCACGTCGGCCAGCGTCTTGCCGACGGCGAACATCTCCTTGATGACCCCGAACGGCCCGCTCGGGCTGGCTGCAACCACCACCAGCCCCGCCATGAAAGGTGCCCGTCGGATCACGCTCCAGTCCTCTGCGGTGAAGTCGCTCTTAGTCAGCATATGAGCCTCCGGAGGGCACGTATCTCACCGAGCCGCCCTGGCCCGCAATGCGACCTTGGTCCCACAGAGAGGACGTGGGAGTAGGGCATGAGCTCGGTGTCCGCGCTCGCGGCATTGCAACTCGAGCTGCGCGAGTGCTGCGCTCCAGGGCAGCGCAGGGGGACCTATCGCGTGCGACGAGGCCACGCGCAAGCGCCACATGGCGAAGCGAAGAGCGGCGCGGCCACCTGGGCTGTACTTCGCCGGGTGGCGCATCGCGCGCATAGACGCGCCGGCCATCCACGGCTACGTGGTCCATCGCAAGCAGCAGAAGGCCGAGCCCACGGCTAGTCAACCGCGAGTTGGCCCACCCTCTCGAAGAAGCAGCGGTGGAGCATCAGAGCAAGAAACTCGCCCCCCAGCCGCCACGCATCCAGAAGCTGCAGGCGGAATATCCGCCAAGGGTTTTCGAGCGGGCGCAGTTCGAGGCGGTGCGGAAACACCTTCCGCCTACGCCGGGCGAGCCAAACCGGAATGTTCCGTCGTGCCAAAGGCCAGCGGGAAGTTCTTGTGCCGGTCCCGCGACCTTGAGAACGACCGGAAGTATGCCTCTACGCCTACCAGCCCTCGCCGCTCGATGAGGTAGTCCGCCATGAGGAAGGCGAGCTGATACGTTGGCAGCGTCCCCTCGCGCTGACGCCAGCTCGCGAACCCTTGCGGGGTGCCGTGCGTCTCGAGGTCGAGGCCCGCCCTGATCAATGTCGCATGCTCGAGGACGCCGGCGAGGGCGCGGCGCCGGCGCCAGGCTACCGTGTCTAGCCCGAGGCGCTCCAGCGTGGAGAACGCCACCCACTCGGCCATGCCCTCGGCCAGCCACTGCTCGGCGCGGCCATCGCCTCCAGCCAGCTCCGCCTGCGAGACGTGGGTCAGGTCGTGGGCGATCAGGCGCAGCCATTCCCGGTCGGTCCGGTTGAACCCACCCCGGTTG
>DASRWT010000068.1:0-7030 GCA_035654455.1 Candidatus Nitrosocosmicus sp.
CCCCTCTACGGCGACCTGCCCTTTCGCGACACTTTCTGGAATGTCCCGCAGTGGGCGCAGATTGCCCTCTACATCGGCGGCGCGCTGGCCGTCGCCGCCTTCGTATGGGGTGTCGCCCGGCGCGCGCGCATCTGGATGGGCGGCCGCGCCGAGATGCGCTGGGATCACTTGCCCACGCGCGTGGGGCTGGTCATCACCCACGGCCTGCTCCAGGCTCGTATCCTCTCGCAGTCCTACCCCGGCATCATGCACGCGACGGTGTTCTGGGGCTTTCTCGCGCTGTTCATGGGCACCGTGCTGGCGACCATCGACTACGACATCACCCTGCCGCTCCTGGGGGTGAAGCTGCTGAAGGGGAGCTTCTACCTCTTCTACGAGCTGGTGCTGGACCTGTTCGGCTTCTTCTTCGTGATAGGGCTCGGCATGGCCTGCTACCGCCGCTTCATCAAGCGGCCCGCCCGCGTGGATCCCGATCCGAAGTTCGCCTATGCGCTCCTCATCCTGTTCTTGATCAACGCCACCGGCTTCGTGATGGAGGCGTGCCGGCTGGCGGTGGTCAAGCCGTGGTGGGCGGCGTGGTCCCCGGTGGGCTACGCGCTGGGGCAGGCCTTCCTGGGCGTGGGGCTCGGCGAGGGCGCGCTGCGCGGCCTCTACCTCGGAGTGTGGCTGTTCCACGCCGTGATCGCGCTGGCCTTCATCGCGCTGATCCCCCACTCGTACTTCATGCACCTCATCACCACCCCGCTCAACATCTTCTTCTCCAAGCTGGCGCCCCGCGGCGCCATCGCCAAGATCGAGAACATCGAGGAGGCGGAGAGCCTCGGCGTCTCCAAGTTCGAGGAGTTCTCCTGGAAGCGGCGGCTGGATTTCGACGCCTGCGTGGAGTGCGGCCGCTGCCAGGACGCGTGCCCCGCCTACATCTCCGGCAGCGCGCTGAATCCCAAGGCGGTCATCGTCAAGCTCAAGCGCTACATGCTGGACGGCGACACGCGCCCGATCCACGGGGAAGTCATCCACGCCGACGAGCTCTGGGCGTGTACCACCTGCATGGCGTGCGTGGAGGAATGCCCCGCTCACATCGACATCGTGGACACCATCATCGACCTCCGGCGCTTCCTCACGCTGTCGGAGGGCACGCTGCCGTCCACCGCGCCCATGAGCCTCCAGAACATCGAGCGCGCGGGGAACCCCTGGGGCCTCGCGCCCACCGAGCGACTGGCGTGGACGGAAGGGCTGGACGTGCCCAGGCTCGAGGCGGGCAAGCCGGTGGAGTACCTCTACTGGGTGGGCTGCTCCGCCTCGTACGACCGCCGCAACCAGGCCATCGCGCGGTCGGTGGTCAAGATCCTCAAGCGGGCGGGGGTGTCCTTCGGCGTCATGACGGAGGAGCGCTGCCACGGCGAGGTGGCGCGGCGGCTGGGCAACGAGTACCTCTACCAGATGGTGACGGAGGAGAACGTCGGCAACATCAAGCAGTACGCCTTCGAGAAGGTGATCACCCACTGCCCGCACTGCTTTAACACCATCAAGAACGAGTATCCCCAGTTCGACGGGAACTTCGAGGTGCTTCACCACTCGGTGGTCATCCGCGAGCTGCTCCGCGAGGGCCGCATCACGCCCACCAAGCCGCTGGACAAGACGGTGGCCTTCCACGACTCCTGCTATCTCGGCCGGTACAACGGGATCTTCGACGCGCCCCGGGAGACGGCGATCTATGTGCCGGGGCTCAAGCTCATCGAGATGCCGCGCAACCGCGAGCGCGGGCTCTGCTGCGGGGGCGGGGGCGGGCAGATGTGGATGGAGACGCCGGCCAAGAAGCGCGTCAACGTCATCCGGGTGGAGGAGGCGCTGTCGGTGCAGCCGGACGTGGTGGCGAGCGCCTGCCCCTTCTGCCTCGCCATGGTCGACCTGGGCCGAAAAGTGGTGGGGGCGGAGGAGCGGCTGCAGGTGAAGGACATCGCCGAGCTCGTGGCGGAGAGCCTCGAGTAGCCCCGTGAATGGTCTGGTCGGCGCGATCCGGCACCTGGTGCGCCTGCTGCCCCGGCTGGCGCGGATGCTGGCCGGCCTTCTGGCCGACCGCGCGGTACCGCGCTCGGCCAAGATCGCGCTGGCGGCGGTGGCGGTGTACCTCGCCAGCCCGCTCGATCTCATTCCCGACTTCATCCCCGTCATCGGCTATCTGGACGACGCGCTCCTGGTGGCGGTGGTGGTGGACGGGCTCCTGAATTTCCTCGACCGGTCCCTCATCCTGAAGTACTGGCCCGGCGATCCCGCGTCCCTGGACGCCACCGCGGCCGTCGCCAGGCGCCTGGCCCGCTGGGTGCCGGCGCGCGTGAAGAGGCGGATATGGATCCCCACTACCAAGAGCTGATCGCGCGACGCCTGGACATCGCCCCTCGCGAGGGGCCGGACAAGGTCACCACGCTGGCCGACGCGGTGTCACGTCACGTGCGCGCCGGGGACACCGTCTATCTCGGCGCCGCCCACGGTCGCGCCAATCCCCTCATCCGCGAGCTGGTCCGCCAGTGGTGGGGCCGCCGGCCGGACTTCACGCTCGCCACCGTCGGCCTGGGCTCGCCGTGGACGGCGCTGATTCACGGGGGGCTCGTCCGCCGGGTGATCACCACCTTCATGGGCGAGGGCTATCCGTTCCCCACGCCGCAGGCGCTGATCTCGCGCGCGGTGCTGGAGGGGCGGCTCGAGGTCTCCAACTGGTCCATGCTGACCTTTCCCCTGCGGCTCCTCGCCGGCGCCATGGGGGTGCCGTTCCTGCCCACGCGCTCGCTGCTGGGCTCCTCGATGGAGGAGGACAACGCGCGCGCCGGCGACCTCATCGTGGCCGACGACCCCTTCGGCGCCGAGGGCCGGGTGGCGTTCGTGCGCGCCCTGGTGCCCGACGTGGCGCTGATCCACGCCTGGGCGGCCGACCGCGCCGGCAATCTGATCGCGGCGCCGCCGCTCAACGAGAATCTCTACGGCGCCATGGCCGCGCGCCGCGGCGCCATCGTCACCGTGGAGAAGATCGTCTCCACGGACTTCATCCGCCGCCACGCGAATCTCGTGCGCCTCCCCGCCCAGTACGTCCAGGCGGTGGTGGAGACGCCGCAGGGCAATCACCCCGGCGGGATGTGGGGCATGAACGTGCCCGAGCTGGAGAGCTACGCGGAGGACATCGACTGGATTCTCGAGTGCCGGCAGGCCTTCCGGAAGCCCGAGACCGCGGATGCCTGGATCCGGGAGTGGATCCTCGACCTGCCGGATCACGACGCCTACCTCGCCAAGGTGGGCTACGCGAAGATCATGGAGACCAAGGGGCGGGCCCACACGGACGCGTGGGTGTCCGAGCTGGAGTCCCTCTCGAGCCGGCTGCCCGCGCCGCGCTCCGGCGGAGGCCCGGCGCCCACCGGCGCCGAGCTGGCGGTCACCGCCGCCGCCCGGATGCTCGCGGACAAGGTGCGCAACCGCGGCTACAAGACCTTTCTCGCCGGCGTGGGCAACTCGAACCTGGCCGCGTGGCTGGCCGGCTACGAGCTCAAGCGCGATGGGGTGGACATCGAGATCATGGCCGAGACCGGCATGGTGGGATATCTGCCGCGGCCGGCGGAGCCCTTCGTCTTCTCGTTCCGGAACTTCCCCTCGTGCAAGATGCTCACCGACATCCTGCACGTGATGGGCATCTTCATGGGCGGCCGCCACAACCAGTGCCTGGGGTCCCTGGCGGCGGGGCAGATCGACAAGCACGGGAACATCAACTCCACCATCATCCCGGGCGTGACCTATGTCACCGGCTCCGGCGGCGCCAACGACATCACCTCGTCCGCGCGCGAGGTGGTCGTCTGCCTGGAGCAGTCGGCGCGCCGCTTCGTGGACAAGGTGCCCTACATCACCGCGCCCGGTCGCACCGTGCGCACCGTGGTGTCCCAGCTCGGCGTGTACGAGAAGGAGACGGAGCACAGCGAGCTGCGCCTGACGGGAATCCTGGGAACGGCGCCCGAGGCCGAGACCGTGCAGGCCGCGCGCGCCGCCTGCGGCTGGGACCTGCAGGTGGCGCCGCGGCTGCGCCGCTTCGAGCCGCCCACGGATGAGGAGCTGGGGCTGATTCGCCTCTTCGATCCGCGCCGCTACTTCCTCGGCTGAGCTAGCAGAGGAGCCGCCACCGCGCCTGCTCGACCTGGATCCGGCGCTCCGTCTCCGTCGGGTCCAGATAGTCCCCGCCCACCACCGCGCTCCGTGCGGGCTCGGACATGCGCTCCGTCCGGTCGCTGTCGACCCGGCGCTGTCCGCCCGAGATCTGGGACACCACCAGCCCTGCGTACATCCCGCCCAGCAGCACCAGCCCCGCCGTCTCCATTCCGATCATGGCCACTCTCCTTTGCCCAGGGGCGAGAAGCCAGATCCGTGCCATTGGTAACGCGATGCGTGACGTCAATTAATTCAACGATTTCACCATCGCAAGCAGGGAAAGGGAGCGGGCGGAACGCCCGCGGATCGAGCGAGGCGCGAGCAGGCTGACCGACAAGTGCACAGCCGGCCGGGCGGTCAGTGGGCAGCGAGGCCGGGCACGGACATGACCAGGTGGAGGTATCCGCCCAGCTCGTTGATGCGCCGCATGTCGCGCGCGATGAATGCGGCGCGCTCGTCCTCGGTCAGATCCAGGTCGGCCAGCGCGGAGGAAGCGTCCGCCAGGAAGCGTGCGCGGTACTCCGGATCCTTCTTCAGCCGGTAGAGGAGGCTATTGACCGCGTACCGGCTCACGCCAGGCTCCATTCCACCGCGGCGAGATTGATCCGCGGCAGCTCGCCGAAGTAGCGCACGGCGGCGCGGGCAGGGGAGACGGCGCCGAGCAGGACCATCCAGTTGAGGAACTCGTGCTCGCCCGCCTTGTGGAGCTCGTCCATGGTCAGCGCCTGCAGCGGCTCGTGCTCGCCCGTCTCCATCCAGTGGATGAGCCGTCGGTCGAACACGGTGTCGGTCTCGCCCACGCGCGGCAGCGACAGCTCCGGGAAATGCGAGAGCCCGCCGGTGGCAATGATGCCGACCCGCCAGGGCGTCGCGGCGACGACCTTGGCGATGTGCCGCCCGAACGCGAAGCAGCGCCGCGCGGTGGGCTGGGGCGCCACGAAGGAGTTCACCCAGATGGGCACCAGGGGCGGGATGGGGCGGGTGCCGTGCATGGTATTGACCGGGCTCAGGAAGGCGTGGTCCACCGGCGCTTCCCACGACATCGCCAGGTCGAAGTCGGCCGCCAGCCCGCGCTCGAGAATCTCGCCGGCGAGCGCCTCGTGCAGTGGATACCGCTCCGGCATGTGGTCGAGCACCTTGTCGAAGGCCTCGGCATGGTCCTGGACCATGCGGTGGACGTCCCGCCCGATGCGCACGCAGATGGCCGGGACCGCATTGAACGAGAACGCGTTGAGGTGGTCGTCCGCCACCACGATGAGGGCGTCCGGACGCGCGATGGTGAGGCGCTCGCCCATCCGGGCGATCTCCGTCATGCACTCGGTGACCTTCTGGCGACCCGCCGCCCCGCAGGCGCGGTCATAGTAGTCGGGATCGAGGACATGCGACATCGCGCCGGCGAACACGATCTGGCCCATGGGCTTCCTCCGTTGGGCGTGATGCTCGCACACGGGCCCCGCGGCGCGCAAGCGCGCCGCCTCGGGCGCGCGGGTTCAGGCGCGCGTGCGACGGATCGCCGCGTGCCGCGCCAGCGCGGCGCCGCCCCGCACGGTGGTGCGCTTGTCCAGGCGGAGGAATCGCAGCCGCGTGGTGGCGAGGGCGCCCGCGTAGGCGCGCCGCGCCAGGCGCGCGCGCAGCTCGGCGGCGCGCGGGGCCAGCGCGCGCGCGATGCCGCCGGCGAGGAGCAGCCGCTCGGGATTGAGCCCGTTCACGATGATGGTGAGGCCGGCGGCGAGCGCCTCCAGCGCCTCGTCGACGACGGCGGTGGCCGCCGCCTGGCCCTCGGCCGCGAGGCGGAAGAGCTCGGCCGTGTCCACGGGGCGGCCGAGGCGCCGCGCGCCCTCCGCGGCGAGGTCGGGACCGGCGACGTAGGCCTTGAGGCAGCCGCGGGCGCCGCACACGCAGGGCCGCCCGTCGAATTTCACCGGTACATGGCCCAGCTCGCCGCCGAAGCCGGCCGCCCCGCGGTAGAGCCGCCCGTCGATGACGATGCCGCCGCCCACGCCCGTCCCCAGCGCGAGCAGGACGAGCGAGCGCGCGCCGCGTCCGGCGCCCCAGGTGGACTCGCCGAGGGCGAGCGCGTTCACGTCATTGTCCACCGCGGCGGGCACCCCGAGCGCGCGCGAGAGGAGGCGCGCCATCGGCACGCCGCCGAGCTCGGGCACATTGTGGGCCTCGCCGCCGACGGTGCCGGTGGCGCCGTGGACGATGCCGGGCACGCCCGCGCCGACGCCGGCGACCCGGTATCCGCGAGGCCGGGCCAGCCCCGCCACCTCGGTGGCCAGGGCCAGGACCCGCGGCACCGCGTCGCCGCCTCCCCCTCCGTGAGTGGGGCGGTGGCGGCTCACCACCACGCGCCCCGCCGGGGTCACCAGCCCCGCCGACGTGGTGGTGCCGCCCACGTCGATGCCGAGGAAGACGGGCGCCCTCATGCCGGCCGGCGTCCCTCGATCACATAGCGCTCCACGGTGCGGGGACGCGCGTGCGGGGAAATCGTCCCCGCCACGTCCAGGCGCCTCAGGTAGTCGAGCCGCTCATGGCCCAGGCGGGGAAAGGGCTGCGCCTCGCATGCGAGCACCGCGGGCTCGAGCCCGGCGACGCGCAGGCGCTGGCGCGCGCGCTCGAGGCCGAGGAAACCGAAGAGCGTGAAGACCAGGCGACCCCGCGGGGCCAGAAAGCCGGGGCATTCGTGGATCACCCGCTCGAGCAGCGCCCAGCCGTCGGGACCCCCGTTGTCGGCGGCGGCCTCGGCGTCGTCGCGCTCGAGGCCGGGGGGCGTCGGCATCTGGGGCGGGCTCGTGCCGATGAGGTCGAAGCGCAATCCTTGAACGGGCGCGAAGCCGTCGCCCTG
>DASRWT010000069.1:0-2164 GCA_035654455.1 Candidatus Nitrosocosmicus sp.
CAGCACGGCCTTGAGCCGGTCCTCGAACTCGCCGCGGTACTTCGAGCCCGCAACCATGGAGCCGATGTCCAGGGAGACCAGGCGCTTGTTCTTCAGCCCCTCGGGGACGTCGCCGGCCACGATGCGCTGGGCCAGGCCCTCCACGATGGCGGTCTTGCCCACGCCGGGCTCGCCGATGAGGACGGGGTTGTTCTTGGTCCGGCGCGAGAGCACCTGGATCACGCGGCGGATCTCTTCATCCCTGCCGATCACCGGGTCCAGCTTTCCGGTCCGCGCCAATTCGGTGAGGTCCTTGGAGTAGCGCTGGAGCGCCTGATACTTCTCCTCCGGATTCTGGTCGGTGACCCGCTGCGTCCCGCGCACGTCCACCAGCGCGCGGTAGATCGCCTCCGGGGTCACGCCCTGCGCGGCGAGCACCCGCGCGGCGGCGCCCGTCTTCTCCTGGGCGATGCCGATGAGGAGGTGCTCGGTGGGCAGTACTCGTCCTTGAGGCGCTGCGCCTCGTCCCACGCCACCCCCAGCGCCTTCTCCAGGCGCGGGCCTACATACTGGCGTCCGCCGCCCGACACCTTGGGCAGCTTGTCCAGCTCCGCCTCTACCTGCCGGACGATGGCCTCCGGGCGCGCGCCGAGCTTGCCCAGGAGCGGCCCGACCACACCCTCCTGCTGCTGGATGAGCGCCAGCAGCAGGTGCTCGGGCTCCAGCGCCTGGTGATTGCCCTGGTCGGCCAGGGACTGGGCGGCCTGCACCGCCTCCTGCGCTTTCACGGTCAGCTTATCGAACCGCATCATGTCCTCTCCTGGCGCAGCCGCTTGAGCTCCGCCAATAGCTCTTTTTCTTTGTCGGTGAGGCCGGCCGGGACCGTCACCTGCACGCGCACGAACTGATCGCCGGCGCCGCCACCCTTGAGATGCGGCATGCCGTATCCAGGGATGCGAAAGACCCGGCCGCTGGACGTCTCCGGGGGGATCTTCATCGAAACATTGCCCTTGAGCGTGAGGACGGAGACCTCTGCGCCCAGCGCCGCGTCCACGAAGGGCACCGGGAGGTCCACGTGGAGATCGTCGCCCTTGCGCTCGATGCGCTCGTGGGGCTTCACCGTCACGCGGAGATAGAGATCGGACTTGCCGCCCCCCGCGCGCGCGGGCCCTTCGCCGGCCATCCGGATGCGGGCGCCGGTGTCCACGCCGGCGGGAATCTTCACCTCGAGCCGGCGCTGGCCCTTCACCCAGCCGGTGGCCCGGCACGTCGCGCAGGGCTTGCGGTTCACGTGGCCCGAGCCGCCGCAGGTCGGGCAGGCCTCGTCGAGCTCGAGCGCAATGGGCTTGCGCACGCCCGCGAACGCCTCCTCGAGCGTCAGCTCGAGCGGGCCTTCCGCGTCGCCGGCCGGCTCCGCGGCGCCGGGTCCACCCAGGTCGCCCAGATCGCCGAGGTCGAAATCGCCCAGGCCGCCCCGCCGGAAGTCGCGCACGCGGCCGGTGGTCCGGGGCCCACCGGGTCCGCCGGGCGCGCCGCCCTTGCCGAAGTTCCCGAAGATGCTCTGGAAGAAGTCGGAGAATCCCCCGCCATCGTCTCCGGTCTCGAACCGCACCCCGCCCGCGCCTCCGTGGGGATACCCGCCTCCGCCCACGTGGCCCTGCCAGTCGGGGCCGAGCGTGTCATAGCGCCGGCGCTTCTCGGGGTCGGAGAGCACGTCGTAGGCCTCGTTGACCTCCTGGAACCTGGTCGCCGAGCCCTTGGAGACGTCGGGGTGATACTTCCGGGCAAGCTTCCGGAAGGCCGTCTTGATGGCCTTGTCGTCGGCGGCCCGCTCCACGCCGAGGATCTTGTAATAGTCTTTGTATTCCATTTGTTTAGACGCGAAATCGGCGCCCCGAGCACGACTGCTCCTCGGAGCGCCGCCTCAGAGATAGTTTAGCAGGTGTTTAGCGGACTGCCGGGGTGTGTGGGACTAGTCGGTCTTCGGGACAGGGGGTCTCGAAGCGATCGCGCGGATCGAGCCCACCGAGGTGCCTCGCGCGTACTCGTTGCCCTCGCGGTCCCGAATGACGGCCTCCATGAACACCACGGAGCGGCCCTTCTTCACCACCGTGCCCTCGCCGATCACGGGGCCGGCGGTGATCGGCGCGAGGAAGTTCAGGGTGAGCGAGGACGTGGACATGTG
>DASRWT010000070.1:0-26499 GCA_035654455.1 Candidatus Nitrosocosmicus sp.
GCCGGTGGAGAAGGTGCTGATCGCCGCCACGATGCCGCCGATCTTGGCGATGGCGAGCGCGGCCACCACCCACTCCGGCCGGTTCGGCAGCAGCACCGCCACGCGGTCGCCGCGCGCCACCTCCGCCGCGATGAGGGCGCGGGCGAGGTCGTCGACTCGCGCGCGGAGCGCGGCATAGCTGATCGGCTCGTGACGAAACGCCAGCGCCGGAGCCTCGGGCGATCGGGCCGCCATCTCGTCAACGAGATCACCCAGCGTCCGGCTCGTCGGGCGCGCGCTCATCCGAGGGCCGTGGTCATCTCGGGCGCGCGCTCATGTCGGGCGCGCGCTCATCGCCCGGTGAAGCGCGGCGGCCGTCCCTCGCGGTGCGCGGCCATGCCCTCGTCGACGTCGCGGCTCCACTCGAGCGCGTGGCGGAGCGTGTCGGAGAGCGCGCGGGCGGAGGCGAAGCCGGCGGCGCGGCGGGCATTCATGATGCGTTTGGCGCCGCGGGTGGCGAGAGGGCCGCTGGCGCCGATGCGGGCGGCCAGGGCCTGGGCCTCCGCCCGCAGACGCTCGGCGGGATACACGGCGAGGACGATCCCGAGGCGCTCCATCTCCGCCGCATCGATCTCGCGGCCGGTGCAGATGAGCTCGAGGGCGCGCGCGCGTCCGACGAGGTCGGGAAGCCGCACCGGCCCGCCCGCGCCCGGGAAGCCGCCCCACAGCGCCTCCGGAAGCCGGAAGGTTGCATGCGCGGCGGCCAGCCGGATGTCGCAGGCCAGGGACAGCTCCGCGGCGCCCGCGCGCGCGGCGCCGTTGAAGGCCGCGATGACGATCTGGGGCAGGGTCTCGATGGCGTCGTAGAGCCGGTTGGCGGTGCGGACCATGTCGAGGATCTCTTCCTTGGCATAGCTGGCCCGGACCGCCGGGCTCAGGATGCCCATGGAGAAGAACTCGGAGCCGGCGCCGGTGATGACCACGGCCTGGATCTCGTCGTCCTTGCCGAGATCGTCCGCGATGCGCTGGAGCGTCAGGAGGACGTCGCGGGTGAGCCGGTTCTGGTCACCGGGGCGATCGAGGGTCAGGGTGAGGACGCGCTCGGCGCGCTCCACGTGGACGTCAGGCGAAGACGGTGGGGACGAAGCCGGCGTGGTCTCTGGCGCCATGGTCACTCGTACCGGGGCGCGCGCTTCTCGCGGAACGCGGCGACGCCCTCGGCGAACTCCGCGCTGGCCCGGACCCGGTCGCCCAGCTCCTGGTCGAGCGGCTCACGCGCGCGCGCATGCTCGGCGATGGTCGCGCTGATCTGCCGCTTCACCGCCTGCACCGCGGACGGGCTATTGGCCGCGATGGTCTCCGCGGTCTCGAGCGCCCACGCGGTGAGGCCGGCGGCGGGCACGAGACGGTTGACGAGCCCCAGGCGCGCGCCCTCCGGCGCATCGATCAGACGTCCCGTGAGCAGGAGATCCATGGCGTGGACGTGCCCGATCTGCTGGACGAGCTTGACGGTGGCGCCGCCGAACGGGTAGATCGACCAGCGCACCTCGGGCAGGCCGAACCGCGCATGGGGCGCGGCGGCCCGGATATCGGTGGCGAGGAGGAGCTCCAGCCCGCCACCGACGCAGTCGCCGTTGACCGCGGCCACGATGGGCTTCGCGTAGGCATCGGTCTTGAGCAGCGCGTGGCTGACGATCCGCGCCGTCTCCGCGCTCGCCGAGAGATCGCCGCTGATGTCGGCGCCCGCGCAGAAGGCGCGATCGCCCGCTCCCGTCAGCACGATGCAGCGGCAGTCGCTCCGTTCCAGCTCGTCCCACACGCGTCCCAGCTCCGCCATCATCGGGCGCGTCATGGCGTTGAGGCGCCGCTGGTTGTCGATGGTCACCATGACGACGTGCCGCCCCTGCGGCTCCACCCGGATCTCCATCAGCGCGGCTCGATCACCACGACCACCTTGCCGTGCGCCTTGCGATCCGTGAGGAGGCGGATCGCCTCCACGCTCCGCTCGAGCGGCAGGCGGTGGGTGACCAGCGGCCGCAGCTTGTCCTCGCCGTACCACGCCATCAGCTCCTCGACGGAGCGGCGGAGCTTGTCCGGCGCGTGCCAGCGGAAGTATCGCAGGGAGGAGCCGAGCGCGGCGCGATGCTTCACCAGGAGCCGGTTCGCGGGGATCTGCGGCACGCCGGCCACGAATCCGATGAGCAGGATGCGCCCGCCCCAGCCCAGCGACGACAGCGCGGCGTCGAAGAGCTCGCCGCCGACGGGATCGAAGCACACGTCGGCGCCCTTGCCGTCGGTGAGCGCCATCACCCGGTCGGTGAGCTTCTCCGTGGCGTAGTTGATGACGTCATCGGCGCCCCGCTCCTGCGCCACCGCGAGCTTCTCCGGCGTGCTGGCGGCCGCGATCACGCGGGCGCCCATGGCCTTGCCGATCTCGACCGCGGTGAGGCCCACGCCGCCCGCCGCGCCCAGCACCAGCAGCGTCTCGCCGGGCTCCAGCCGGGCCTGCCAGCGGAGCGCGACGTGGCTGGAGACATAAGCCACGGGGAAGGCGCCGGCCTCCTCGAAGCTCATGCGATCGGGAATGGCGAAGGTTTCCGTCTCGGGCGCGACGGCGAGCTGGGCGAGGCCGCCGTGGGCCAGGATGGCCATCACGCGGTCGCCCGGCTTGAAGCGCGTGGCGCCGGCGCCGCAGGCGGCCACGATGCCCGCCGCCTCGAGGCCGGGGCTGAAGGGCAGGGCCGGCTTCGTCTGGTATTTCCCGGCCACCATGAGGGCATCGGCGTAGTTGATGCCGGTGGCCCGCACCGCGATGACCACCTCGCCGTCGGCGGGGACGGGCGCCGGCGCCTCGCCGAGGCGCAGATCCTCGACCTCTCCCCACGCCCGGCACAGCATCGCGCGCACGGATCAGCCGCCGGGGCAGGGGATGACGCGGAACTCGACCCGGCGATCCAGCGCGTCGCGCAGGTCGTCGGTACCGCTCCCGATGAGGTTCTCGCGGGATCCGGCGCCGGCGGTCTCGATGCGCGAGGCGGGCTCCCGCGTCTCGGTGAGCAGGCGCTGCTTGATGAAGTCCGCCCGCCGCAGGGAGAGCCGCTCGTTGTTCTGCTCGGAGCCCGTGCGGCTGGTATGCCCGATCACGCGCAGGCACGAGCGGGTGGCCGTCATCTGCTGGGCGAGCTGGCGCAGCCAGAGCGGATACGAGCCGCTGATCTTGGTGTCCGGCCAGAAATCGGTGCTGCTGGGCCGGAACAGGAACTTCACCGCGAGGTTGTTGGTGGCGAGACCAATGGCCACGATCTTTCCGAAGGCGCTCTCCGCCTCGCCGGCGCGCCCGAGGTTCCAGTAGATCATGTAGAGCCCGTTGTACACGCGGAGCTGCTGGCCGTCCTGGCGCTTGGCCGCCTCCTCGTAGTACGGGAGCGCGTCCGCGAACTTGCCCTCGTTGAACGCGGTCATGCCCTCGTTCATCAGCGCCGAGGTCGGCAGCCGCTCGATGTACACCGTGTCGGCGGGCTTGTCGGCCGGGGTCTCCGCGGTCCGGATCTGCCCCTCGATCACCCGATCCTTCGCGATGGCGGGGCTGTCCCGGTAGAACGGCGTGGGCGTGACGTCCACCGTCCCGTCGCGGACGCGCGCGGCAGCCTGCGCGACGACCAGGCCCGCGCGCAGCTCCGTCATGGCCATGTTCAGGCGATAGACACCGCGCTCGTCCTTCACGGGCGTCATCGTCGAGGTGACCACGTACTCCGCGCGCTTCAGGTGCTCCGGCAGGGCGGCGAACACGTCGAACTGCTTGAACTTGTCGCGCGTCCGCTCGTAGACCAGCGCCTCGGCGAGCAGGGTCGCCTGGGTCTGCTGACCGGTCGCCGCGTCGATGATGGTGTCCACCACGATGACGCTCCGCCGCACCTCGACCACCTTGTCGCTCACCCGGGGCGCGAACGCGGGAAGCCGCTGGAGCTGGATGAACAGGTCGTCCACCGCGAAGGCGATACCCTCCGCGAGGGTGAGGTCCGTCCGCTGGGGCGCCGGGCGCTCCGGCAAGGGGGGTGGCGCGGGCGGCGGAGGCGGCGGCGGCGCCGGTTTCGCGCACGCCGCGGCGAGCGCCAGCGCGGCCAGCCATGCGCCGATCAGTGCGGCCGTCCGCGAGCGCATCACCGGCATGAGCTCGCCAGCTCGCGCTGCTCGTCGGGCGTGAGGGTCTCGCCGACCGCGGCGCGCTGGAGCAGTCGCGAGCACCTTGGCGACGCCCGCAAGGAGTCCGCCGCGGGCGCCGCTTCGGGAGCGCGCGGGCTCACCTGAGGGGCCGCGGGCACCGGTCCCGCCAGCGCGCTCTTCGGGGGCGCGGCGGGCGCCTTGGCCCGCTTGACCGCCGGCGCCTCGGGCGGGGCGGCCGGGGCAGGCGGGGCGGCCGGTGCAGGGGCCTGCAGCGAGGCCGGGCTTCCCTGAACCGCGCGGGACGCTTGCTCGGATTCCCCCGACGCGCCCTGCGCCCCCGACGCGCCCGATGCGGATGCGCCTGCGGACGCCGCCGGGACCGGCGCCGCGACGGCCGGGGGCGCCGCGGACGGCGGCGGCGTCTCCGAGCTTGACGGCGACGGAGTCGTCACGGGCACGGTGGCTTCGCGCGGCGCGGCGCTGTTCGGGATGGCTGTCTCGCGGGCCACCTGACGGGCCGGCCAGGCGACCCAGGCCCCGGTGCCGACGACGACGAGGAGGACGGCGGCGACGAGGCCGATCCGCGCCGGGCGGCCCAGCGCCAGCCCCCCAAACCTCTGCGTCGACGACGCCGCGATGGAGGCCGCCCGGCCGGTCATCCCGCGTGGGTCTCCGGGGCCCGCCCCCACGCCCAGGCTTTCCAGAGCGGCGTCGATCGCGGGTCCCGAAGTGGTCAGGCGGAAGACCTCGTGCTCCCGGCCGTGCTTGTCGGCGCGCATGCCGAGCGGCTCGAACAGGCTCTGGAAGCTGGCATCGAGGTAGTAGACCGCCTCCTGGAAGCTACGCGAGGCCGTGGTGTCGCCGGGCGCAGCAAAGCTCATGATGCGCTCCGCGGAGTTGATGCCCTCGCCCACCAGGTTGGGATGCCCGTTGACGTCCGTGACGACCTTGAGCGGCCCCAGGTTGATTCCCAGTCGCAGGTCCTGTGACTGCAGCAAGCTGCCGGCGGGCGCGGCCACCAGCTCCCGGCGCAGCCGCAGGGCCAGGCCCAGCGCGTATTCCGGGCTGACCAGGAACCCCACCGCCGCCCCGTCGCCCGTATCCAGGACCACCCGGCCCGCGCTGGGGTAGGGCGTGACCAGGCGCTGGAGCAGGCCGGTCAGCGCCTCCTTGGCCGCGAGCTGGGCGGGGACCGACTTCTTCGAGAAGCCCACGAGGTCCGCGAACAGAACGGCGGCCATGCGGGTCTGGCGATCGATCGGGGCGGTGGCGGGCTTCATGGTCCGGAATCTTCGATAGGATAACGCTATTCGGGCCGGAGGAGGATCCCGATTCGCTGCACTGCTACGAGGGCCTCCGGCGGCTCGAGCCCGGTGCCCCCACTTCGGCGCCCGGTAGACATCATGGTAAGGTTGGCCACGCGGCAGGAGCGAAATGACCACGCCCCCCAAGACTCAATATGCAAAGAGCGGCTCGGTCCATATCGCGTATCAGGCGGTGGGCAAGGGTGCGCTCGACCTGGTGCTCGTGCCGGGCTGGGTGTCGCACATCGAGTACGCCTGGGAAGATCCCTGGATGTCGCCGTTCCTGCACCGCCTCGCCTCCTTCTCGCGCCTCATCTTGCTCGATCGCCGTGGCACCGGCCTCTCCGACCGGGTCGCCGAGCTTCCCTCGCTCGAGCAGCGGATCGATGATGTCCGGGCCGTGATGGACGCCGTCGGCTCCCAGCGAGCCGCGCTCTTCGGGATCTCCGAGGGGGGGCCCATGTGCACGATGTTCGCGGCCACCTACCCCGAGCGAACGTCTGCCCTCGTCCTCTACGGGACCTTTGCGCGGCTCACCCGAGCGCCCGACTATCCGATCGGCATATCCCAGGAGCAACTTGGAATCTTTCTCGATCGCGTGGAGGAGTCGTGGGGGGCCGGGTTGAGCGCCGACTACTTCGTCCCGAGCCTCTCCAGCGACGAGCGATTCCGGCAGTCATGGGCCCGGTTCGAGCGTCTGGCCGTGAGCCCCGCCGGAGCTCGGGCGTTGATCAGCATGCTGTATGAGACCGACGCTCGGCACATTCTCCCGGTGATCCGCGTCCCCACCCTCATCGTGCAGCGCGAGGGCGATCGGGTCAGCCGTGTCGACGGCGCCCGGTACATGGCCGAGCGGATAACGGGAGCGAAGTACCTGGAGCTCCCGGGCGCGGACCACTTCCCGTGGGTCGGCGACATCGACTCGATCCTCGATCCGGTCGAGGAGTTCCTGACCGGGACGCGTGCGGAGCGCGAGCCCGACCGCGTGCTGGCGACCGTCCTCTTCACCGACATCGTCGGCTCGACGGAACGGGCGGCGGCCATCGGTGACCGGAGGTGGCGCGAGCTGCTCGACGGCTACTACGCAATCGCCCGGCGTGAGCTGCCCCGCTTCCGCGGCCGCGAAGTGGACACCGCCGGCGACGGCTTCTTCGCCGCCTTCGACGGCCCCGCCCGCGCCGTCCGCTGCGCCGAGGCCATCGGCGCCGGCGTGCGCTCCCTCGGCATCGAGGTGCGGGCCGGACTCCACACCGGCGAGTGCGAGGTGATGGGCGATAAAGTCGGTGGCATCGCCGTCCACATCGGCGCGCGGGTGGCGGCGCTGGCTCGCCCCGGAGAGGTGCTCGTGTCCAATACGGTCAAGGATCTGGTCGCGGGCTCGGGCCTGGTCTTCGAGGAGCGCGGCGAGCACACGCTCAAGGGTGTCCCCGGCGAGTGGCGCCTCTATGCGGTCAGGCGGGCCGCCTGAAGGAGATCGGCGGACCGCCGACCCGCCTCCAGAGCAAGGCGCTTATCGCGGCAGCGTCTCGAGCAGCGTCTGGGCCGCGCGAACCTCGAACGCCTGCGTGGAGCGCTCCACCGTGTGCTGGAGCGCCTGACGAGCCTGCCGCGCGTGTTCCCTGGCCCGCACGGGGTCGGTGACGTTGCGCGCGATCCGGTAATGATCGACCGCGAGGAAGAACCGCACCGTGGTGGCCCGCTCGTGTGAAGCGTGCTCGGCGAGGAAGCGCTCCTCTTCGACCAGGGCGGCGAGCAGGGCGTCGACGTTGGTGCCTATCAGCGTCGCCGGGTCAGTCCCCATGGTCGCGTGGAACCTTCGTGCGATGAGCCGAAACTTCGCCTCCGGCGCCCACCGGCCCCGGGGCGCCCGGCGCACGTAGTCGGCGAAGGCGGCGAGGTCATAGACATAGCGGCCCTCTCGAGGCGCCCAGGCCACCTCGAGCGCGTGCGCCCGCAACCGCCGGACCACGAGCTCGGCAAAGAGCTCGCGCGCGCCGTGGGCCGTCACGTCGAGGTTCAGCGCCGCGACGAGCGTCTCCACCGTCTCCCCGAGCCTGAACAACGCCTCCGCTCGGTCGCTCTCGGTGGGGCCGGCGGCGGCCGCTCCGCGGTGGGCCGCGATCTCGCCGAGGAGGGCCTCGGCTCCCTCCACGTCGTGCGCCACCGCCGGGGACGACAGCGCGAGCACGAGGAGCATCACTCCCGCCCGCGCGCGCCTCACGCGAGCACCCGCTGGTAGAGCCAGAACAGCCCGAGGGACAGGATCACCACCGACGCCACGCGCGTGAGCGGAGCGTGCAGGCGCGTGCGGGTGAGCCCGTACAGAGCGGGAACCACCAGGGCGACGATCGCGACCTGGGCGATCTCGACCCCCACGTTGAACGTGACGAGCGATCCCGCGAGGGCGGAGGAAGGCAGCGCCAGCTCCTTCAGCACCCCCGCAAACCCGAAGCCGTGGACGAGGCCGAAGAGGAAGCTGACGATCCAGCGGCCCTGAGGTCTCGGCGTGAAGAGGTTCTCGGCGGCGACGTAGACGATGCTGAGCGCGATGCCGGCCTCGACGACGACGGAGCTGAGCGTCACGACGTCGAGCGCGGCCAGGGACAGGGTGACACTGTGGGCGGCGGTGAACGCGGTAACGATCTTGACGATGGTGAGCGTGGAGCCTCCCGCGAGCAGGAGCGCGAGCAGGAAGGCGATGTGGTCGTACCCGACGAAGATGTGCACGATGCCGAGCTTCAGGAACTCGAGGGCCTGGGCGATCGCTCCGGGCGCCTGCCGGTACGTCGCGCCCGGACGGAAGACGAACTGCCGGGTCCCGTCCCGGGCATCGATCCGGGCGAGGGTCGTGTGATCGGCGCCCATCTCCGTGAGCGGCTCGCACCGGATGGCGACGTCCTGCAGCGGATGCTCGGAGGGGAACGCGAGTGTCGTCTCGACCACCGCCCGGCCGTCGCCGCTCCGCCCGATTCCCAGCGCCCGCAGCTCCATGGGCAGCGGGCGTCCCGACGAGGACACCGCGGCCTTGCCACGCAGGTACTCGAGGATGTCGGTGCGCCGCGCCTCGAGCTCGCCCGCGCTCACCGAGCCGTCGAGATCTCGGTCCAGCGACAGGACGAGGTCCAGCTCGAAGAGGTTCATGCTGAGCGCGATCTCGACCGCCCGGTCCTCGATGGCGATCCGAGCGTGCGCGACCTGGGCGGG
Organism: Candidatus Nitrosocosmicus sp.; assembly: GCA_035654455.1. GTDB lineage: Bacteria > Methylomirabilota > Methylomirabilia > Rokubacteriales > CSP1-6 > DASRWT01. The sequence goes on from DASRWT010000070.1 coordinate 8,652, forward strand.
GTGGGCGGCCACGGAGAAGGGCGCCAGCCAGAAGAGGACAGTCGCGAGCAGGAGCCTCACGGTCCGAGCGCGCGCTCGGCCACGGCGCGATACCACCCGCTTGCCTCCGACCACACCGGGCCCTGGGCGGGGAGCTCGTGGTACGCCTTGAGGAAGCTCCACCGGCCGTGGTGCCGGCCGAAGAGCAGCCGGATCGAGTACCACGCCGAGCTGTCCCCGGGCTTGATGTCCATGCCCAGCACGCCCACCAGCGTGACGTCGGCCTCGGGCGCCATGTCGCGCCGGCGGATGTCGATGCGGACGTTCCGGACGGCCGTTTCCGTCGAGAAGGCGTCCACGACCTTGCCCGCCACCTCCGGAAAGGCCGGTGGCACGCCGGCGTGGAAAGGAATGGTCGCCTGCGGCCCGCCGCCGGTGGCCGCCGGCGCCTCCGGACGCCAGTGCTCGATGAGCGCACCGGCGACGGCCTGAGCGGTGGCGAGGGGGAAGTCTTCACGACAGACGAAGAGATAGGGACCGAGCACGGCGAGCGCGCGCAGCGCCACCGCGCCTTCCGACGCGAAGCGACCGCGTCCCTCGTAGGCGTCCCGCGCGTCGGGCGCGGTGAGGATGGCGAGGTCGAGCTGGTTGCTGGCGAGGAGCTTCACGATCTCGAGCGAATCGCCCGCGCGCGTGGCCAGGGCGCGGCTCTCCGGCAGGTGCCGGACGAGCAGGGTCGCCACCGCCTCCCCCAGCGGATACGACGCGGGATCCGCCGCGCTGGTCACGATGATCAGCCGGGACTTGCGGTAGACCTGCCACTGGCGGTACGGCGAGTGGCCCATCACACCGCACGCCGCTCCCGCCACGCCGAGCAACCGCACGAAGGTCCGGCGGTCCACCGCGCCGCCCACTATCAGTCGAAGACGCCCAGGTCGAGAATGGCGGTGACGGCGAAGTTCGGCACGTCGACCAGGTTCGAGATTCTCAGATCGACGGCCACGCTACAGAGGACATAGGCCTGCTCGCGCGAGAGCTTCTTCTCGCGCACGAGCCATTCGATCATCTGCAGGAGGGAGTCGCGCGCGGCCAGGGTGACGTCCTCCGACAGGTTCATGAGCGGGCCGATGCGCACGCCGTCGAGGTACTGGTGGTACGGCGTCACCTTGCCGCCTTCCTTGATCGGGAAGCCCACCGTCGCGTAGAACTTGTTCGGCTCGAGCTGCTTCAGCTGGGGGCCACCCTCGAAGTGCGGCTGCCGCACGAACGCGGCCAGGCCCTTGCGGACCGCGATCTTCACCGTCACGGTGGCGTCCATCTCGATCGCGGTGCCGGACACCTCGCCGTCGCCCTGGGCGAAGTGCACGTCCCCGATCGAGAGCAGGCACCCCTTCACGAAGCAGGGCAGGAGCAGCGTCGTGCCCTTGACCATCTGTTTCACGTCCATGTTGCCGCCGTTCTCCCGCGGCGGGATCGTGCGGAGGCAGCGGTCCTTGTTGCTCCCGGCGGGGCCGCACACGTCCACCGGCAGCGCGTCCTTGGGCTCGGGCGGCAGCACGAAGCCGCCCGCCTTCATGAGGGCGTCCTCACGCTGGAACATGAGGTCGGTTTCCTTCGGGCCGGGCGCGGTGCCGATCGTGCCCGTGAACCCGTTGAACCGCACCTTCACGCCGGGCATGTCCGGCGAGGTCGCCGTGGATCGGGTGAGGTCCCACCGCACGATATGAGGGTTCGGGAAGAGATCGCGCAGGAAGCCGAAGCCGGGGACGATGACCGTGTAGCCGAACTTGTCGGGCACGATGTCCCCGATCGTCACCGCGAGCACGTCGCCGGCCTCGGCGCCGTTCACGAACAGCGGCCCCGTCAGCGGGTGCACGAGGTTGAGGTTCGCGCCGGCCACGTCGGCGGGCACGGAGGTGCGGGTGAACGCGTGGTCGAAGGCGTCACGCGTGCCGAACACGACGGTGTCGCCGGGGTCAGCGGTAGCGGCCGGCTTGATGGCGGGATGCCAACGGTTGTGGCAGGCCTGATCGTCGGCGCACTTGGCCCCCTTCTTGGGGATTGTGACCGTCTTGGCGAGGGCGGGGTCCGCCAGCGCCCCCAGGCTCAAGGTGAATGCGACCAGAGAGAGCCACGGGAGCCATCGTGAGGTCCGCGCCATTGTCGGTCTCCTCTTTGTGAGGGGTCAGGGCCGAGACTGGGACGCCCGTACCGCAGGGGGTAGCTTTGGTCTCGCCGGGACCGTTGTCAAGGGCCTCGGAATCGGCTTACGGCGTACCGCTCGCCTCGAGCCTGCGATAGCGCGCCGGGCTCACCCCGAAGGCGGCCTTGAACTTCCGCGTGAGATGCGCCTGGTCGGCGAAGCCGGCGGCCAGGGCCACGTCGGCCAGCGATCGATCCCGCTCCAGCTGGGCCCGGGCCGAGTCCAGTCGCCGCATCAGGGAATAGCGATACGGGCTGGTGCCGAAGGCCGCGCGGAACTGCCGGGCGAGATCGTAGCGGGTGAGCGCGGTGATCGCCTCCAGCTCGGTCGAGCGGATCACGCGCGTCGTTTCGGCGTCGAGGAGCTGCCGGGCCCGGGCGAGCGCGCGGACGTCCAGGCGGGCCGGTGCGGCGCTGCCGGCGCTGGAGGGGTCGGCGTCGAGCAGCGCCTCGGCGAGGCGGAAGACCAGCCCGTCCACCGCCAGCGGCTCCGGGTCCTCGCGAAAGGCGGCCTCGATGGCGGCGGCGAGCGCGGGGTTGACGGCCACCGACTCGCGGACGAAGGGCAGGGCGCAGGGGCGCCCGCGGATCGCGCGCACGGCCGCGTGGATGCGCGCGGGCGCCACGTAGACGATGCGGTAGCCGAAGCCTTCCGGCGTGCCGGCGCGCCCGTCGTGCGTCTCATCGGGGTGCAGCACCACGACCTGGCCGGGCAAGGCGACCCTGGCCGCGCCCCGATAGTCGAAGGCCTGCACGCCGACGTCGGTGAGGCCGATGGCATAGGTGTCGTGGCGATGGGTATCGTAGCCATGTCCGGTGAACCAGGCCTCGAGCGCCTGCACGCCGTCCGAGAGCTCCCGGCGGCGGAGCCAGTCGGACCGCCCCGGTCCGCACGATCGTTCAAGACCCGGGAGGGCGCCGCCCCGTAGCATGCCGTCATCATGACATCGGAGCAGGCGATCGCGTTTCTCCTCTTCGCGGTGGTGGCGGCGGGCACGCCGGGGCCGAGCAACCTCCTGCTGACGGCGACGGGGGCCAATGTCGGCGTGCTCCGCGGGGTGCCCTGCCTGCTCGGCGTCAGTGTCGGCATGGGCGTGATGATGTTCCTGGTGGCGTTCGGGCTGGGCAGCATCGTGCTCGCCCGCCCCACCGTCCTGCGGGCGCTCAACTGGGCGGGGGCCGCGTTCTTGCTGTGGCTGGCCTGGAAGATCGCGACGGCGGGTCATGGCGCCGCGGCGGCCGGGGGGAAGCCCGTCGGCTTCATCGGCGCCGCGGCCTTCCAGTGGATCAACCCGAAGTCCTGGCTGGTCTGCGCCAGCGCCGCGGGCACCTATCTCCACGCCGGGTCCCGCGGCGCCGTCGCGCAGGCGACGGTGTTCGGCGCCCTGTTCGTCCTCGCGTCCTTGCCGTGCTGCTTCGTGTGGCTCGCCTTCGGCGCCACCGCGCAGCGCTGGCTCCGCACCGACCGCGCCCGGCGGACGTTCAATATCGCCATGGGCGCGCTGCTCGCGGGGTCGGTGGTGCTGATCCTGCGGTAGGCACGGAGGCTCGACCGACTACCGGGGATCGCTCGGGCTTTCGCGTCTCGCCGCGACCGTTGTCAAGGGCCTCGTCTTGTTTGCTATGGTTGGGCCGTGACGAGCGGCCGCCCCTCACGTCCTCGACGGACACCGGCCAGTTCCCGCGGCGCGACCGCGCGGACGGTCGTGCCCACGCCGATCGGCGAGCCTGCGGGCGATGTCGTCCACGACGACCGCTCGGCGCTGAACGCGATCTTTGCTCCGAAGAGCGTCGCGGTCATCGGCGCCACCGAGCGGCCCGGCAGTGTCGGCCGGGCCCTGATTCGCAACCTCGTCGGCAATCCCTTCGGCGGCGTGGTGTTCCCGGTGACCCCGACGCGGAGCAGCGTGCTCGGGATCAAGGCCTATCCCGACATCGCCGCGGTGCCGGAGCGCGTCGACCTCGCGGTCGTCGTCACGCCGGCGGCGACGGTGCCCGAGGTGATCGCTCAGTGCGTCGCGGCGGGCGTCAAAGGCGCCATCGTGGTCTCGGCGGGCTTCAAGGAGGCGGGGCCGGACGGCGTCGAGCTGGAGCGACGCGTCCTGGAGGAAGCCCGCCGAGGCCGCATGCGCCTCATCGGCCCCAACTGCCTGGGGGTGATGAGTCCCCACGGCGGGCTGAACGCGACCTTCGCCAACGCCACGGCGATACCCGGCCGGGTGGCGTTTCTCAGCCAGAGCGGCGCCCTCTGCACCGCGGTGCTCGACTGGAGCTTGCGCGAGCACGTCGGATTCAGCGCCTTTGTCTCGCTCGGCTCCATGCTGGACGTCGGCTGGGGCGACCTCATCCAGTACTACGGCGAGGATTCCCGCACGCAGTCGATCGTGATCTACATGGAGACCATCGGCGACGCGCGCGCCTTCCTGTCGTCCGCCCGCGAGGTGTCGCGCCGCAAGCCGATCATCGTCATCAAGCCGGGGCGCACCGAGGCGGCGGCGCGCGCGGCGGCATCCCACACCGGCTCCCTGGTTGGCAGCGACGAGGTGGTCGACGCCGCCTTCCTGCGCTGCGGGGTGGTGCGGGTCACGCACATCGACGAGCTGTTCCACCTCGCGGAGTCGCTGGCCAAGCAACCGCGGCCGGCGGGACCTCGACTGACCATCGTGACAAATGCCGGGGGGCCGGCGGTGATCGCCACCGACGCGCTGCTCCTCAACGGCGGCCAGCTCGCCCCGCTCACCGACGAGACCCGCGCCGAGCTGGATCGCGTCCTGCCGCCACACTGGAGTCGCGGCAACCCGATCGACGTCCTCGGCGACGCGGATGCCGACCGGTACGCCGCCGCACTCGCCATCGCCGCCAAGGATCCGACCACCGACGGGCTGCTCGTCGTGCTGACGCCGCAGGCGATGACCGATCCGACCCAGACCGCCGAGCGCCTCAAGCCCTACGCGGCCGTGCCCGGCAAGCCCGTGCTGGCCAGCTGGATGGGCGGGGTCGACATCGCCGCCGGCGAGGCCATCCTGGCTCGCTCGAACATCCCGACCTTCAAGCACCCGGACACCGCGGCCCGGGTGTTCAGCCACATGTGGCGCTACACGGAGACGCTGCGCGCCATCTACGAGACTCCGGCGCTGGCCGCCTCCGGAACCGAGGAGCGCCAGCAACGGGCGCAGGCCGCGCCCCTGGTGGAGGCCGCCCGCCGCGCCGGACGCACCATGCTGACCGAGTTCGAGTCGAAGCGGCTCCTGGGCGCCTACGGGATTCCCACGATCGACACGCGCGTCGCTCCCACCGCCGACGAGGCCGTCCGGGTCGCGATGGAGCTCGGGTTCCCGGTAGTCCTCAAGCTGCACTCGGAGACCATCACCCACAAGACCGAGGTGGGCGGCGTCCGTCTGGACCTGGCCGACGGGGACGCGGTGCGGCGTGCTTATGCGGACATCCAGGCCGGCGTTCGCGGAGCGGCGGGCGAGGGACACTTCAAGGGCGTCACCGTGCAGCCCATGGTCCGGCGCGTGGGTTACGAGCTGATCGTCGGCAGCAGCGTCGACCCGCAGTTCGGCCCGGTGCTCCTCTTCGGCGCGGGTGGCCAGCTCGTCGAGGTGTTCCGCGATCGCGCCCTCGGGCTGCCGCCGCTCACGACCACGCTGGCGCGGCGGATGATGGAGCGCACCCGTATCTACACGGCGCTGCGCGGCGTGCGCGGGCGCCCGCCCGTCGACCTCGCGGCGCTCGAGCAGCTCCTCGTGCGGGTCAGCCACCTGGTGGTCGAGCAGCCGTGGATCAAGGAGATCGACCTCAACCCGCTGCACGCCTCGCCGGAAGCGCTGGTTGCGCTCGACGCCCGGGTGATCCTGCATGCGCCCGACACGCCGGTGGCGGACCTGCCGCGCCCGGCCATCCGGCCCTACCCGGTCGAGTACGTCGGGACGTGGCAGGCGAAGGACGGGGAGCTCTTCACCATCCGCCCCATCCGCCCCGACGATGAGCCGCTCATGGTCGTCTTCCACGGCACGCTGTCCGAGCAAAGCGTCTACTTCCGTTACCTCAGCCCGATGACGCTCAGCCAGCGCGTCTCCCACGACCGGCTCTCCAACATCTGCTTCGTCGACTACGATCACGACATGGTGCTGGTGGCGGAGCGCGTGACGCCCGCGCGGGAGATCGTCGGGGTGGGGCGCCTGAGCAAGCTCCACTGGCGCGACGAGGCGGAGTTCGCGCTGCTCATCAGCGATGCGCTGCAGCACCACGGGCTGGGAACCGAGCTCCTCCGCCAGCTCATCGCCATCGGCGGGCGCGAGAAGCTGCGCCGGATCGTGGGCTACATCTCCAGCGAGAACGGAGGCATGCTGCGGGTGGCGCGCGCGGCCGGCTTCCAGACGCGCCGCTCGCCCGAGGACCACACGCTGACGGACGTCTGGATCGACCTGCCCGCGCCCTGACCGCGGCACCAGTTGCGCCTCGATTGACAAGGGCGGACGCATTGGCCACAATCGCGCCGACGCTCACAAAGGAGGCCCTTCATGACGACGACCCGGCGCGCATTTCTCGGCAACGCAGGTGTTCTCGCCGCCTCGGCGGTGCTGGCCGATGGGATGCGGGGGATGGCCCGCGCGGACAAGCCCATCAACCTGTCCGGCTGGGTGTTCAAGCCCGACACCGTGAAGGACTACATCGAGTTCTACAACAAGAAGCACGCGGGCCAGGTGAAGTACGAGGCCATTCCGTGGGCGCAGTACCACCCCACCATGGAGACGCGGGCGCTGGCGGGCGAGATCGTGGACGTCATGTACTGCAACCACAACAACCGCGAGCGGTGGTTCGAGAACGGCCTCATCCGGGCGGTGGACGACCTGCCCGGCACGGACGAGCTCAAGAAGAAGATGACCCCCGCCAACCTCGACAGCCTCAAGAGCAAGGACGGCAGCAAGCTGCTCGGGCTGCCCTACTTCACCAGCCTGTTCGTGCTGATCTACAACGAGCCCATGCTGCAGCAGGCGGGCATCAAGGCGCCGGCCAAGAGCTGGGACGAGCTGGTCGAGCACTGCACCAAGCTCAAGAAGGACAAGATCAGCGACACGCCCTTCCTGCCCAACTGGAACAATAGCCCCTCCGGCACCATGCCCCAGTTCATGAGCGACTGCTTCTCGGAGGGCGCCCAGGTCTTCGACGCGAAGAACCGGGTGATCGCCGATCAGGAGCCGGGGGCGGCGAAGGCGATGGAGCGCTGGCAGAAGGTCTACAAGGCCGATCTGGTGAACCCCGAGGTGCTCACCAAGACCTCGTCCACCGACACGCATCGCCTCTTCTGGACGGGGCGCTACGCCTATCACACGAACCACTCCTACTATCTCAAGACCATCGCCGCGGAGCCGGAGAACTCGAAGCTCGCCCCCAAGAAGGCCAAGATGGCCATGTACCCCGGCACCGGCCAGACCTACATGTGGACCGACTCCTACGTGGTCAACGCCAAGTCGAAGAATCTCGAGGACGCGTGGAAGCTCACGCGCTTCCTGGGCGGCAATCTCAACGGGGACTGGTACGTGCAGCGCCAGTGGTGCCTGATCTCGGGCCTCGACAACCCGTATCCCGAGATGTACGACCACCCGGAGATCATCTCGTCCTACGACAAGTGGATCGACCTCAAGCTCCTCCGCGAGCAGTACAAGAAGGGCAAGGTCATCGCAGCCTACAAGGAGCCCTGGTATGGCGAGTACGACACCAAGGCCGTCGCCATCATCCACAACATCATCCGGGGCACGACGCCGGTTCCCAAGGGCCTCAAGGAGCTGACCGCCCTGCAGAAGTCCCTCGTGTAGAAGTCGTGGCTCCCCCCGGAGCGGGCCCGGCAAGCGTGCGGCCCGCCCGGGGCTCGCTCCGGCTATCCGAGGGCTGGTTCGCTTTCCTGCTCGTCCTGCCCGCCTTGCTGGGGATCTTCGTCGTCGTCCTCTTCCCCCTGGCGTACTCGCTGTGGCTGTCCTTCACCGACGTCAATCTCCTGCGCTCCACCGGGCCCGCCTTCGAGATCTTCGGCGTGCGCGTGCCGCTCTTCCGCTTCGTGGGCCTCCAGAACTATGTCCGGATCTTCGATGACCCGCTGTACTGGAGCTCGCTCTGGCGCACGCTCTACTTCGTGGGCGCGTTCGTGCTCGAGGCCACCCTCATGGGCCTGGGCATGGCGCTCGTCCTGAACGAGCGCTTCGGCGGCCGGCCCCTCATGCGGAGCCTCCTCCTGATCCCCTGGTCGCTGTCGCGGGTGGTGGTGGGCCTGCTCTGGGTCGGCATCCTCGATTTCGAGTTCGGCGCGCTCAACGGTCTCCTGCACAATCTGGGTCTCATCGAGCGGTCCATCTCGTTCTTCAAGGACGGCTTCACCGCGCTCAACGTGCTCGTCACCGTCTACATGTGGAACCAGGCGCCCTTCGCCGCGCTGCTCTTCCTGGCCGGCATGCAGTCGGTGTCGGTGGACCTCTACAGCGCCGCCGAGGTGGATGGCGCCGGCTACTGGCAACGCTTCCGCTACGTGACCCTCCCCGCCATCCGGCCCATCATGTTCCTCGTCCTGGTCCTGGCCACCGTCAACGGGTTCCTGATGCTGGACCTGATCTACGTGCTGACCATGGGCGGGCCCGCGAACGAGACCACCACGATCTCGTGGCTGGGCTTCCAGACGGCGTTCGCCTTCTTCAAGTTCGGCCCGGGGACGGCGATCCTCTACACGCTGACCGCGCTCTGCCTGCTGGTGACGGTGGTCTACCAGCGGCTGATCCTCCACCGCTTCGAGCCCGAGGCCTGAGCCGGTGGCCGCGCCCATGCCGGATCTGAGCGATCGTGGTTATCGAGGTGGGCGGTACCGGGGCCGCCGGCGGGGGAGCCGGCTCGTGCTCTTCGGTCTGGTGCTCGGGATCAGCCTCTGGCTGATCGGGCCCTTCGTCTGGCTCTTCGTCACCAGCATCTCGTACCAGCGGAATCTCCTGGCCCGGCCGCTGGCCTTCATTCCCCCCGAGACGACGCTCGATAACTATCGAATGGTCCTGGGCCTGGTGCGCTTCCACGCCGAGGGGCAGGCGGCCAAGATCCTGCCCGCCATGCTCAACAGCCTGATCGTGGCCTCGCTGGTGACGGTGCTCAACCTGGTCGTCGGGACCACCGCCGGCTATGCCTATGCCCGGTTCCGCTTCCCGTGGAAGACGTTCTCGCTCTTCGCCCTGCTCTTCACGCGGATGCTGCCGACGGTAGTGCTCATCCCGGCCTTCTTCCTCATGCTCCGGGCGATGGGGCTCCAGAACACGCTCACCGGGCTCACCGTGGCGTACTGCTCGTTCACCCTGCCGTTCACGGTGTGGATCATGAAGGCATACTTCGAGACCGTGCCGGCGGAGCTCGACAAGAGCGCCCTCGTGGACGGCTGCAACCGGCTGCAGGCGTATTACAAGGTCGTGCTCCCCGTCTCCGGACCGGGGCTGGTGGCGGCGGGCGCCTTCACCTTCATGCTCTGCTGGAACGAGTTCATCGTCGCGCAGGTGCTCAATACCAAGCCGGGGACGACGACCCTGCCGCCGGTCATCGCGGGCATGAACGGGCAGATCAATATCGACTACTCGGTGATCGCCGCCTCCGGCTTCCTGGGCGCCTTACCCGCCGTGCTCCTCGTGCTGATCTTCCAGAAATACATGGTGCAGGGGCTGACCGCCGGCTCCGTGAAGGGCTGAGGGTCGGCCCTTACCTCACCGCGGGCCGCAATAGAAGGTCGCGGTCCTGGATCCGTCCGAGTTGATCACGGTGTTCGACGTCATCGGCTGCGAGCCGTGCCGCTGGCAATACGCGCCGGCGGAGTTCGAGGCCTGCATCAGCTCGTGGTCCGTCCGGTAGGTATAGCTCTGCTGGGGATACGCCGGTCCCGGCGCCGGGGCGTTATACGCGGTCCGCATGCATTCGAAGACCACGGTCTTGCTGCCGTCCGAGTTGTTGGTGATGTTGGACGTGCGCGGGGAGGTCTGGTACTGGCCGCAGAACGTCGTCGCGTTCTGGTTGGCGGTCAGGAGCTCCCCGTCGGTCCGATAGTTATAGGTCACGCTGGGGTTGCTCGATTGCACCGGCAGCTGCGACGACGCCATCTGGCCACAGGAGGCCACGGCGCCCGCCGCCAGCACCACAAGGCTGATCCTACGGAAACGGCCAAAGGTCATGATCATCGGGAACACTCGCTTTCTCGGTCAGGGCCGACGGTGAATGGAATCCTCATCGAATGGAATCCTCATCGAGAGGAATTCCTTCACCGTCTACCCTACGTAACCGAGCGCGAGCTGCCTATTGGACCAAGGTCCACTCAGCTACATGCTCACCGCGTGCACTGGAAGGCCACCGTCCGGGACCCGTCCGGGTTGTTCGACACGCGAGATGTCATCGGCATCGAGCCGTTCTGGGCGCAGTAGGCGCTCGCGGTCTGGGACGCCTGCACCAGCTCCTGATCCGTGCGATAGGAGTAGGTCAGGATGTTGGGATTGGGCGGTACCGGCGCGGGATAGGCGGCGGTGGTCCGCACGCATTCGAACACCACCGTCTTGCTGCCGTCCGAGTTGCTGGTGATGTTGTAGGTGCGCGGCGCGGTCGAATACTGGCTGCAGAACGTCGTCGCCTGCTGGTTGGCGTTGACCAGCTCCTGGTCGGTCCGGTAGTTATAGGTCACGCTCGGATTGGTCGCCTGCACCACCTGGGGCGACGAGGGCCCGGTCACCGTACAGGCAGCAAGAGATCCCGCCGCCAGCACCGCGATGCTCAGTGCTCGGAAATAGTGAAATCGTGTGTTCATTGGTTCGCCCTCCCTTTCTCGGCCAAGCCGAGTTGATTCGGATATGGTCATCACCTCCTTGTGCATCGACAGTGCCAGCGCAAAGCCACCGGCATTCTCGATATTTCCGGAGGGGCTCGTCGTTCCGTGGGGAGTTCTTGAACCCCTCGAGAGGTGACAGAAGGCCCACCCGGAACGAAGGGCGGTTGAACTTCGGTCACCAGTAGTTACGAGGAGGGGACGCCGGCCCCTTGAGTAGCCGGGACCGCCTTGATAGTCTGCGGGTGGTTGCGAGTCCACGATGGATCGCAGCCCCGCCCACCGGAGGGCTCGCGCTGGCGACGACGCTGTGGCGACTCACCTCTTTCATCACTGATTTCTCCAGAGAAGGAGACACACATGGCGAGCATTCCCGAACCGGGCGAGGGCACCAAGGGCGAGAGCGAGCGCGGCAGCTCCGGCCTCGAGGTGAACGAGGGGCGGCGGGACTTCCTCAGGGGCGCCATGGTGGCCGGAGGCGCGGCGGCGTCGTTCGCGACGGCCGGACTCTCCTCGGTGACGGCGGCCCAGGCGCAGCCCGGGATGGTGCCGGGAACCAAGAACCACTATTACGTTCCCGCGACCGACAAGACGGTGCACTGGGGGTACTTCAGCAAACTGCTCAAGCCCCAGGTCGAAGTGAGCTCCGGCGACTTCGTCACCATCGAGGTGCTCACGCATCACGCCAACGACGATGCCGAGCGGATGGTGAAGGGCGATGCCGGCGCGGAGAGCGTCTTTTACTGGGACCGGCAGCGCAAGGGGGTGGACCGCCGGGGCGCGGGCCCGATGAATCCGACGCTCTTCGGCCGGGGCGCGGGGGAGGGCCTCGGCGTCCACATCTGCACGGGGCCGGTCGCGGTCCGCGAGGCGGAGCCCGGAGACATCCTCGAGGTCCGGATCATCGATGTCCGGCCTCGGCCATGCGCCAATCCCCAGCACAGGGGCAAGAGCTTCGGCAGCAACGCCGCTGCCTGGTGGGGGTTCCATTACAAAGAGCTGCTGACGGATCCCAAGCCGCGTGAGGTGATCACCATCTACGAGGTCGACGCGAGCGGGGAACGGAACTGGGCGAAGGCCGTCTACAACTTTCACTGGACGCCGCAGACCGATCCCTTCGGCGTGGTGCACAAGACCATCGACTACCCCGGGGTTCCGGTGGACCATCGGACGGTGAAGGAGAACCTCGGGGTGCTCAAGAACATCCGCATTCCGATCCGGCCCCACTTCGGCGTGCTCGGCCTGGCGCCCGCCGAGGCCGACATGGTGGACTCGATCCCCCCCAGCTACACCGGGGGCAATATCGACGACTGGCGCATCGGCAAGGGCGCCACGATGTACTACCCGGTGGCGGTCAAGGGGGGGTTGCTCTCGGCGGGAGACTCGCATGCCTCGCAGGGCGACTCCGAGCTCTGCGGCACCGCCATCGAGTGCTCGCTCACCGGCACCTTCCAGCTCATCGTGCACAAGCGCGACCGCCTGATGGGTACGGCGCTGGCGGGGCTCAACTATCCGCTGCTGGAGACGCAGGACGAGTGGGTCCTGCACGGGTTCAGCTATGCAAACTACCTCGCGGAGCTCGGAGCCGATGCGCAGAGCCAGATCTACAGCAAGTCCTCCATCGACCTGGCCATGCGCGATGCGTTCCGAAAGATGCGGCACTTTCTGATGACGACCAAGGGCTTGACCGAGGACGAAGCGATCTCGCTGATGTCGGTCGCGGTGGACTTCGGCGTGACGCAGGTGGTGGACGGCAACTGGGGCGTCCACGCCATCATCAAGAAGAGCCTGTTCGCCGGAGCCTAGGTCAAGACCTCCATGTTCATCCTGCTGCGACTGGTCATCAATGCGGTGGCGCTGCTGGTCACGGCCTGGATCATCCCCGGCATCTATCTCGGCGCCGCCGGCCCCCACCCGACCCAGCACGACTGGGTCACGCTGCTGGTCGTCGCGCTGATCTTCGGCCTGATCAACACCATCATCCGCCCCATCGTGCTCCTGCTGTCGCTGCCGCTCACGATCCTCACCCTGGGCCTGTTCCTCTTCGTCATCAACGCCTTCATGCTGCTCATCACGAGCTGGATCGCCCAGGGGATGGGACTGGGGTTCCGGGTGGATGGATTCTTCCCGGCGCTGCTCGGCTCACTCATCATCTCGGTGGTCAGCTTCGTCCTGAGCCGCGCGCTCAGCAAGTCCCGCGCGGACCGGTAGCGAAGGGGACGAGGGCGCACTCTTGCCTTGAAGCGGCCGACGGGATAGCTTGAGGCGGTCGCGCGATTGTCTGATCCCTCAGAGGAGCGATTGAATGGCGAACTCGGCGGGTTACCACGAATCGGAAAGCAAGCTGCGCCCGGAGACGCAGGACAATCACCGGGCGCTCACGTCCATGCAGGAAGAGCTGGAGGCGGCGGACTGGTACGATCAGCGCGTCGACGCGGCGACGGACCAGGATCTGAAAGACATCCTCGGCCACAACCGCGACGAGGAGAAGGAGCACTTCGCGATGCTGCTCGAGTGGTTCCGGCGGCGTGACGCCAAGATGGACGCCCACCTCAAGGAATATCTCTTCACCACCGGCTCGCTGATCGCGCGGGAGAAGGCGGGCAAGGGCGGGGAGGGCGCCGACGCGGAGGGCGGCGGCTCGCTCGGCATCGGCAGCCTCAAGGGGGGGCGGAGCCTGTGAACAATCTCAGGCGAGAGCTCGCGCCCATCTCGAGCGCGGCGTGGAAGGAGATCGACGACGAGGCCACGCGCGTCCTCAAGCTGAAGCTGGCCGGCCGGAAGCTCGTGGACTTCAACGGGCCGCGGGGCCCCGCCGAGGCGGCGGTGAGCACCGGACGCCGGGAGCCGCTGAGCCGGCCGCCGGCGGCGGGAGTCGAGGCGACCCGGCGCCAGGTGCTGCCCCTCATCGAGCTGCGCTCGTACTTCGAGCTGTCGCGCGACGAGCTGGATGCGGTCGAGCAGGGCGCGAAGGATCCCGAGCTCCAGCCCCTGATCGACGCCGCCGCGCAGATCGCCTTGGCCGAGGACACCGCCATCTTCCACGGTTACGCGGCGGGCGGGATCAAGGGCATCGACCAGGCGTCCTCCCATCCCATCCTCCCGATTCCCGACGACTTCCAGGAGTATCCGCACAGCATCGCGGAGGCGACGCGGCTCCTGCGCCTGGCCGGCGTGGACGGGCCTTACGCCATCGCCATGGGACCGCGCTACTACACGGGGCTCACCCAGGCGGTGGGCGACGGCGGCTATCCGGTGCTCAACGTGGTGCGGAAGCTGGTGGACGGCCCGCTCGTCTGGGCGCCGGCCGTGAACGGCGCGGTGGTGCTGAGCCTGCGCGGGGGCGATTTCGAGCTCACCGTCGGCCGCGATCTGTCGATCGGCTACCAGAGTCACACGGACAAGACGGTGCGGCTCTACCTGGTCGAGAGCATGGCGTTCCGCGTGCTCGTGGCCGAGGCGGCGGTGGCGCTGGCTCACAAGGAGAGCAAGAGCGCCCGCAAGAGCTGAGCGTCAACGGACGAAGTCCATGAGGGCGGGCATCACCGCCGCCGGCGCCTCGTCCATCAACCAGTGCCGGAGCCCTTGATCACCACGCCGCGCACGTCGGAAGCCACCAGCTTGGCCTGCTCGATGAGGAATTCACCGCATATTCGCGGTGGCAGTAGAGAAATCGAGCACTTCCGGTGATACTGGACGCCGACTGATTGTAAGGCCGAAGCTGTCGATCCGAGAACAGCCGTTCGACTAGGTGGTGAGGGGGACATTCCGTGACGCTCTTCTACGGCTGGACGATCGTGGGCGTGGGCATCGTCGTGACCTGCATCGGCATGGGCGCGATGATGACCCTCAGCATCTTCCTCCAGCCGATCTCGGAAGCGATGGGCTGGTCGCGCACCGGGATCTCCACCGCCGCGCTGCTGAACTTCCTCGCCATGGGCGTGGGAGGCTTCGGCTGGGGCGCGCTCTCGGACCGCTTCGGCACGCGCGCGGTCGTGCTCAGCGGCGGGGTGCTCCTCGGCACCGGCCTGGTGGTGGCGAGCCAGGCGGGCACGCTGGGGCAGTTCCAGCTCTTCTTCGGCGTGCTGGTGGGGCTGGCCGCGGGCAGCTTCTACGCGCCGCTCACCTCGACGACCACGAAGTGGTTCGTCCAGAACCGGAGCCTGGCCGTCGCGCTGGTCTCGGCGGGGCTGGGTCTGGGCTCGGCGACGATCGGGCCGCTGGCGCGCTGGCTCATCACCAGCTACGACTGGCGCATCGCCATGCTCGCCATCGGCAACCTCGCCTGGCTCGTCATCATCCCCGCCGCCTTCCTCGTGCGCGAGCCCCCGGCGCCGCTGCCCGGCGCCGCGCCGGTGGCCACCGGCGGCTCCGGAGGACGCGAGTTCACGGCCGCCCAGGCCTTTCGCACCCCCCAGTTCGTCGCCATCGCGCTCACCCACTTTGCGTGCTGCGCCGCGCACTCGGGCCCCATCTTCCACATGGTGACCAATGCCATGGACCACGGCATCACCGCCATGGCCGCCGCCACCGTCTTCAGCGTGGCGGGCGTGGGCTCGCTCACCGGCAAGGTGATCTGCGGGCTCGTGGCCGACCGCATCGGCGCCAAGACCATGCTGCTCGTGGGGCTCGCGCTCCAGGCGATCTCGATCTCGCTCTACACCGTCACCGGCGGGCTCGCCGGCTTCTACGCCCTCGCGCTCATGTTCGGCTTCGCCTACGGCGGCGTGATGCCGCTCTATGCCATCGTGGTGCGCGAGTACTTCGGCGCGAAGATCATGGGGACGACCTTCGGCGCGGTCGGCTTCGTCGCCACGCTGGGCATGGCGATGGGCCCGCTGGCGGGCGGCTGGCTCTACGACTCATTCGGCAGCTACTTCTGGCTCTACATGGGCTCGTTCGGGATCGGGCTGGGGGCGGTGGCCATCGCGATCACGTTCCGCCCGCCGCGCCCGGTGATGAGCGCGATGCCACGCCCGGTGGCTGCTCTATAGTGCCTGCCCTCTAAAGGTAGGCCATTGCGGTTGGGCCCGCCATTGCGGGTGACATCAGCCAATTGCTGATACCGTTCAGTCATCCATTTCACGCAGAATCCCGTTCGGGGTCTGTCGAATCGGGGCCCGCGGTTCGATAATGAGGGGAGGGAGGACCAAGACCATGAGCACGGTGAGAATCCTGGTAGGGACGACCAAGGGCGTGTTCTTTCTGCGCTCGTCCGCGGCGCGGAAGTCCTGGCAGCTCGAGGGCCCGTATCTTCCCGGGCGCGCGATCTATTCCCTGGCCCATGACGACCGCGGGGAGCGGCCGCGCGTGTGGGCGGGCGCCGCGAGCATGCACTGGGGCGCGGTCATGGTGTCCTCCGACGACTGGGGGCAAAGCTGGGACGAGCCGGTGGAGGCGAATATCAAGTTCCCGGCCGAGAGCGGGCTCGCGCTGAAGCAGATCTGGCAGATCACCCCCGGAGGCGCCGACGAGCCGGGCACGCTCTACTGCGGCGTCGAGCCGGCCGCGCTGTTCCGCAGCACCGACGGCGGCAAGACCTGGGAGGTGGTGCGGGGCCTCCTCGACCATCCTCATCGCGAGCGCTGGCAGCCGGGCGGCGGCGGCCTCTGCCTCCACACCATCGTCCGCGATCCGTCCAATGCCGACCGCATGTGGATCGCGATCTCCTCGGGCGGCGTCTATCGCACGGACGACGGCGGCCGGACCTGGGCCGCGCGCAACAAGGGCATCCGCGCCGAGTTCATGCCCGACAAGTTCCCGGAGTTCGGCCAGTGCGTGCACAAGGTGGCCCAGCACGCGAGCCGCCCGGGGCGCCTGTTCGCCCAGAATCACTGGGGGCTCTACCGCTCCGATGACGCCGGCGACTCGTGGAAGGACATCGCGCACGGGGTGCCGTCGGACTTCGGCTTCGCCATGGCCTCGCATCCCCACGATGCCGACACGGTCTACATCGTCCCCATCGAGTCGGACATGGTGCGCGTCGCGCCCGAGCGCAAGCTCCGGGTCTACCGGACGCGCAATGCCGGCCGCTCGTGGGAGGCGCTGACGCGCGGCCTGCCGCAGCGGAACGCCTACGACATCGTGCTCCGCGACGGGCTGGCCACGGACCGCCTGGATCCGGCGGGCGTGTACTTCGGGACACGCAACGGCCGGGTCTACGCCTCCAGCGACAGCGGCCGGTCGTGGCAGCTCGCCATCGACGGGCTGCCCTCCATCACCTGCGTGCGAGCCGCGGTCATCCCCGACCGGCCGGCCGGGCGCTCCCCGAAGTCGCGGCGCGCGAGCTCGCGGAGCAAGCGGCCGCGGCGGGCCGCGCGGCCGGCTGCGCGACGGTGATGCGCGTGGCCTTTCTCATTCCCACGCCGCTGCGGCCCTTCGCGGAGGGCCGCAGCCGCATCGACCTCGAGGTGGGGGGCGGCCCCGTCTCGCTCGGAGACGCGCTCACCGCGCTGGGAAAGGCGGCCCCCGGCGTGCGCGATCGCGTGCTCACCGAGGGAGGCGAGGTGCGCCCCCACGTCAACCTCTTCGTCGGCGCGGAGAGCTGCCGGTGGACCGGCGGCCTCGCCACGTCCCTCGCCGACGGAGCCGAGATCACCATATTGCCCGCCATCAGCGGCGGAGCTCGATAGGAGCAGTCCCGTGCCCTATGTCGATGGATTCGTCTTGCCTGTTCCCCGGAAGCACCTGGAGACGTACCGCCGCGTGGCCCGCCGGGCGGGCCGCGTGTGGCGCGATCACGGCGCGCTGGAGTACCGCGAATGCGTGGGCGACGACCTCAACGTGAAGAAGGTCGTGCAGTTCCCGAAGAGCGTCCGGGCGCGGAAGGGTGAG
>DASRWT010000071.1:0-5615 GCA_035654455.1 Candidatus Nitrosocosmicus sp.
CGCCATGGCGGAGGGCAAGACCGGCTCCATCATCTGCGTCTCCTCCGTCGCCGCCATGCGCGGCCACGGCCGCACCGCCTACGCCGCCGCCAAGGCGGGCGTGATCGGCTTCATGCGCAGTGTCGCCGCCCAGGTCGGGCGCCAGGGCATCCGCGTCAACGCCATCGCGCCGGGCATGGTGTGGACGCCCATGGTGGAAACCCTGGGCCCGGAGGCCCGCGAGCGGCGGCGCAAGGCCAGCCCGCTCGGCACCGAGGGCACGGGGTGGGACGTGGGCTGGGCCGCCGTCTTTCTCGCCAGCGACGAGTCGCGCTGGATCACCGGGCACACTCTGGTGGTGGATGGCGGCGTCACCTTGACCACCAGATGATCGACACCCGAGAGCAGAGGACATCCAGATGACCATGACCTTCGGCATTCACGTGGGACATCTCGGCGGCCCCATGGACGAGCTGCGCAAGCTCTGGCGCTTCGCGGACGCCGCCGGCTTCGACTGGACCTCGGTGGCCGACCACTTCCAGGAAAGCCCGCCCCAGGGCGGCGACGGCGACTGCTTCGAGGCCATCGCCTCCTATACCGCCATGGCCATGGAGACGAAGCGCGTCCGCCTGGGCGCGCTCGTCTTCTGCGTGAACTACCGCAACCCGGGGCTCCTCGCCAAGTCCCTCTGCACCATCGACCATCTCTCCGGCGGCCGGGTGGAATGCGGCATCGGCGCCGGCTGGCACGAGTCGGAGTATCGCGGCTTCGGCATCCCCTTCGAGCGCATCGGCGTTCGCGAGGACCAGCTCGAGGAAGCGGTGCAGATCCTCCGCCTGCTGTTCGACCAGAAGGTCTCGAGCTTCGACGGCAAGCACTTCAAGCTGGTGGACGCGCGCTGCAATCCCAAGCCGCTCCAGCCGCGCCTCCGCATCTGGATCGGCGGGCAGGGCGAGAAGCGGACGCTGCGCGCGGCCGCGAAGTACGCCGACGGCTGGAACGCGCCCTACATCGATCCCAAGGTGTGGGCGGCCAAGAGCGCCGTCCTGGACGAGTGGTGCGCCAAGGAAGGCCGCGATCCGAAGAGCATCCTGCGCTCGGTCAATGTGGGCTTCTATCTCGGAGCGGACGCCCGGGGCGCGCAGCGCTGGGAGGCCCTCTACCTGAAGCACTGGGGCGCGAATAACCCACGCGGCGGATTCTTCCGCGGCACGCCCAAGGACATCCTCGCGATGTGCGAGGCCTATCAGGCGGCGGGGGTGCAGCGGCTCAACATCGCCTTCCGGGAGGGCCCCTACGACTGGGAGGCGCTGCAGGCCTTCGCGGAGGTGGTGTTCCCCGCCTTCGGGATTCGCAAACCGATCTAGGTGCCGGCCATCGGCGGGCTGGCGAGCAGCTCGCGCACCTTGCCGACGAAGGTGTCCAGGTCGAAGGGCTTGGAGATGTAGTCGGCCAGCGCATTGGCGAGCGCGCTGGGCGAGTAGATATTGCTGGCGAAGGCCGACATGTACAGGATACGCACCCCGGGCCGCACGTCGGCGAGCTTCCGCGCCAGCTCCTGGCCGCTCATCACGGGCATCACCATGTCGGTGATGACGAGATCGATGACGCCGGCGTGGCCGCGGGCCAGGTCCATCGCCTCCGCGCCATTGGCCGCCTGCAGCACCTCGAAGCCGAGCCCGGTAAGCAGCTCGTGGAGGACGGCGCGCACCCCTTCCTCGTCCTCGACGAGGAGAATGGTGGCAGTGGAGTTCGGCGCACCTGCCATGCGCCTGTAATGATAGCAGCGAACGGGAGCGGGACCGGAGACATTGCGCTGCGGCGGGGCCCCGGTATACCGTCATAAACACGGCGAAAGGAGCCACCCATGTCGGAAGGAACCCAGCTCATCCGCGGGCTCGAGGGCGTCGTGGCCGCCGAGACCCGCCTGTGCGACCTCGACGGCGCCAACGGCCGGCTCGCCTATGGCGGCTATGACATCGACGAGCTGGCGCGGAAGGCCTCCTTCGAGGAGGTGTGCTATCTCCTCTGGGAAGGCGAGCTCCCCGACCGCGCCGCGCTGGACCGCTTCCGCGCCGAGCTGGCGGACAGCCGGAGCATCCCGCACGCGCTGGTCGAGGCGTTCCGGCTCATGCCGCGCGACACCGACCCCATGCGGGTGCTGCAGGCGGCGGTCGCCATTCTCGGCATGGACGATCCCGACACCACCGACAACTCCCGCGCCGCGAACCGGCGCAAGGCGGCGCGACTGACCAGTCAGTTCGCCACCGCCATCTGCGCCCACCATCGGGTGCGGAGCGGCGAGACCCCGGTGGCGCCCGATCCCGCCCTGCCGCTGGCCGCCAACTTCCTTTACATGCTGAGCGGCAAGCGCCCCGCGGACGTGGTGGCGCGCGCCTTCGATGCCTGCCTCGTGCTGTACGCCGAGCACGAGCTGAACGCCTCCACCTTCACCACGCGCGTGATCGCCGCCACGCTATCGGACATGCACTCGGCGGTGGCGGGCGGGGTGGGAGCGCTGAAGGGCACGCTGCACGGGGGCGCCGGCGAGGCGGTCATGCGCACCCTCATCGAGATCGGGCGGGTGAACAACGTGGATCCCTGGGCCGACAAGGCGCTGGCGGAGAAGCGGCGGCTCATGGGCTTCGGCCACCGCGTCTACACCGCGGGCGACCCCCGCGCGGCCATTCTCCGGGGCATGGCGGAGGCGGCCTGTCGCGAGTCCGGCGACGCCAAGTGGTTCGAGATGGCGGTGAAGCTGCACGCCCGCATCCACGAGGCCAAGAAGCTCATCCCCAACGTGGATTTCTACTCGGCGCCGCTCTTCTACTCCATCGGCATCCCGGTGGATCTCTTCACGCCGGTGATCGCCACCTCGCGCATCGCCGGCTGGTCCGCCAATCTCCTCGAGCAGTATGACGACAACCGCCTCATCCGCCCCCGCGCCGACTACAAGGGCCCCGGTCGGCGCCCATTCAAGGCGCTCGAGGCCAGATGAATCTCACGCAAAAGCTCGTGAGTGCCCACCTGGTCTCGGGCAAGTTCGCCCCCGGCGAAGAAATCGGCCTGCGCGTCGACCAGTGCCTGCTCACCGATACGAACGGGAGCATGGCCTGGCTCCAGTTCGAGACCATGGACGTGCCACGCGTGAAGCCGCCGCTGGTGGTCACCTATATCGACCACAATGTCTACCAGACCGACTCGCGGAACACGGACGATCATCGCTATCTCCAGACCGCGGCGCGCCGCTACGGCTCGTGGTTCTCCAAGCCGGGCAACGGCATCTGCCATCAGGTGCATTTCGAGACCTTCAGCGTGCCGGGGCAGTTCGTGCTGGGCACGGACAGCCACACGCCGCTCTGCGGCTCGACCGGCATGCTGGCCATCGGCGCCGGCGGCCTCGACGTGGCGGTGGCCATGGGGGGCGGCGCCTATCACTTCCCCATGCCCAAGGTGGTCCGCGTCTGGCTCACCGGCGCCCTCCCGCCCTGGGTGCACGCGAAAGACGTGATCCTGGAGCTGCTGCGCCGCTACTCGGTGCGCGGCGGCAGCGGGAAGATCTTCGAGTACGGCGGGCCGGGTGCGGCGACGCTCTCCCTGCCCCAGCGGGCGACCATCTGCAATATGGGCGCGGAGCTGACGCTCACCACCAGCGTCTTTCCCTCGGACGAGGCCACGCGCTCGTACTTTGCCCTCCTCGGACGCGAGAGGGACTGGCAGCCGCTGGCCGCCGATCCCGACGCCGAATATGACGAGCAGATCGAGCTGGACCTCTCCACCCTGGTGCCCCTGGTGGCGCTGCCCGCGTCCCCGGACAAGGTGGTCCCGGTGACCGAGGTGGAGGGCACCGCGCTCGAGCAGGTCATGGTCGGCTCCTGTACCAACTCGTCGTGGGAGGACATGTGGGCGGTGGCCCGGACCATCCGCGGCGCGCGCGTGGCAGGATCGGTGTCCTTCGTCGTCTTCCCCGGCAGTAGCCGCATCCTCGAGATCATGGCGCGCGAGGGGCTCCTCACCGATCTCCTTGCCGCCGGCGCCACCGTGTCGGAGCCCACCTGCGGCTCCTGCGCGGGCATCGGGCATGTGCCCGCGGCGGGCGGCAAGAGCCTGCGCGCCTTCAACCGCAACTTCTCCGGGCGAAGCGGCGTGAAGGACGATCAGGTCTATCTCTGCTCGCCGCTCACCGCCGCCGCCTCCGCGCTCACGGGCGTCATCACCGACCCCCGCCGGGGCGGCACGCCCCCCGCGCGCCAGTACCCGGCCTCCCTCACCGCCTCGGACGCGGGCCTGCTCCCGCCCGCCACCGCCGTGGAGGCGGCCGCGACCACGGTGCTCAAGGCCCCCAATATCAAGCCCGTGCCCCGCGGCCGTCCGGTGGACAGGTCGCTGCGCGCGCCCGTTCTCCTCAAGCTGGGCGACAAGGTCTCCACCGACGACATCTCGCCCTCCGGCACGGCGGCGCTGGTCTTCCGCTCCAATGTTCCCGCCATCTCCGAGTTCACCTTCAAGAACGTGGACGCCGACTTCGTGGCCCGCGCCCGCGCCGCCGGCGCGAGCGTGGTCGTGGGCGGCGAGATCTACGGGCAGGGCTCCTCGCGCGAGGCGGCGGTCCTCTCGCCGCTGCATCTCGGCGTGCGCGCGGTGCTGGCCAAGAGCTTCGCCCGCATCCACCGCGCCAATCTCATCAACTGGGGGCTGGTGCCGCTCGAGTTCGACGATCCCGCCGACTACGAGACCATCGAGCGGGACGACACCCTGCGCTTTCCGGATCTTCGCGACGCGCTGGAGGCCGGGCGCCGGGTCACGGTGGTCAACGAGCGCACCGGGCGCGTGTTCCACGCGCGGTGCGTGCTGACCCACCGCGAGCGTGACATCCTCCTCGCCGGCGGCCTGCTCGCCCAGACCGCCGCGGCCTCCGCGGAGTGAGCCCATGATCCAGCGCCGTGTCCCCGCCGTCTACATGCGCGGCGGCACCAGCCGCTGCCTCGTCTTCCACGAGCGCGACCTTCCTCCCGCCGGCCCGGAGCGCGACAGCATCCTCCTCGGCGCGCTCGGTAGCCCCGATCCCAGCGCGCGGCAGCTCGACGGGCTCGGCGGCGGGATCTCGTCCCTCTCCAAGGCGGTGATCATCGGGCCCACCACGCTGCCGGGCGCCGACGTGGACTACACCTTCGCGCAGGTGCACGTGACGAAGCCGGAGGTGGATTACACCGGCAATTGCGGCAATTGCTCCTCCGCCGTGGGACCCTTCGCCATCGAGGAAGGCCTGGTGCCCGCGCGCGAGGGCGAGACCGTGGTGCGCATCCACAACACCAATACCAAGAAGCTCATCGTCTCCCGCGTGCCCGTCGCCGGCGGCGCGCCCGCGGTGCGGGGCGACTTCGAGCTGCCCGGAGTCGCCGGACGCGGCGCACGCATCGCGCTGGACTTCGTGGAGCCCGGCGGCGCCGGCACGGGGCGACTCCTCCCCACCGGGCGCCCGCGGGACATGGTGGAGAGCGTGACGGCATCCCTGGTGGACGCCTCCATCCCCATGATCTTCGTCCGCGCCGTGGATCTCGGCATGACCGGCACCGAGAAGCCGACGGACGTGGACGCCGATACCGCGCTCTGCGCGCGGCTCGAGGCCATCCGCG
>DASRWT010000072.1:0-50513 GCA_035654455.1 Candidatus Nitrosocosmicus sp.
TTCGCGCTGTATGGCTTCCCGGAGTGCGTGGTCGGCGACACGCGGGTGATCGATGCCGATACCGGGCGGCGAGTGAAGATCGAGGACGTGGTGATGGGGCGGGTCCCCCTCACCCACACGCTGGCCTGCGATGAAGACCTGCGCATCCACAAGCGGCGCGTGCTCGGCGCGACGGCCAGCGGCCCGCGGATGGTCTACCGTCTCTGCACCGCGCTCGGCCGCGAAGTGACGGCCACCGCCGAGCACCCGCTACTGACCCTGGACGGCTGGCGTCCGCTCGGCCACCTGCGCGTGGGGGATGACATCGCCGTGGTCACCGAACCCATGCCGGACGATGTGAAAATCGATTGGGAGCCTGTCATGGCGATCGAGCCGGCGGGGATGCGGGAGACCTACGATCTCTCCGTCGAGGAAGATCATAACTTCATCGCCAATGACGTCGTCGTGCACAACTCGCACGCGGCCAGCTTCGCGCTCCTGGCCTATGCCAGCACCTATCTCAAGGCGCATCATCCGGCGGCGTTCTACGCGGCGCTGCTGAACAATCAGCCCATGGGCTTCTATCACCCCGCCACCATCGTGCGGGATGCCCAGCGGCACGGGCAGGTGATCCGTCCCATCGACGTCACGCGCTCGGGCTGGCTCTGCGTTATCGAGGCGGACGGCGCGGTGCGGCTGGGACTTCGCTACGTGAAGGGATTGCGTGAGGACGCGGGCAAGCGCCTGGAGGCGGCGCGCCTCGAACGGCCCTTCGACTCCGTGGCCGATCTCGTGCGCCGCGGCGACGTCAACCGCGAGGAGCTGGCGCGCCTGGGCGAGGTGGGCGCGCTGGGCGGCCTGGGGCTCGAGCGGCGCCAGGCGCTGTGGGAAGGGGAACGCGCCATCCGGCCGGCGGGGACGCTCTACGCCGACCTGCCCGATCCGCCCTCGCCCTCGCCGCTGCGGCCCATGACGGAGGAGGAGGAGGTCGTGGCCGACTATGCGGGCATGGGCCTCTCGGTGGGGCCGCATCCGATGGCGCTGCGGCGCGCCGCGCTCGGCCGGCAGGGGGTGACGCGCGCCGCCGAGCTCGCCGCCCGGCGGCACGGGAGCGCGGTGCGGGTGGCCGGCGCGGTGGTGGTGCGCCAGCGTCCGGGCACCGCCAAGGGCTTCGTCTTCCTCAATCTCGAGGACGAGACGGGCTTGATCAACGTGATCGTGCGCCCGCAGCACTTCGCCCGCTACCGCGAGCTCCTCACCGGCGAGCCCTTTCTCCTCGTGGACGGCCGCCTCCAGCACGAGGACGGCGTGATCTCGGTGCGCGCCGAGCGTCTCCGCGCGCTCGAGGTCCGCCTGGGCGCCTTGCCCTCGCACGACTTCCACTGAGCGAGAGCCCGACGGGTCGTACAATCGTCGAGGGGAGGGGCACACGCGTGACTACGTATAATTCGTGGTACGTCGGTTCGCCTATCCCGCCGCCGAATTGGAGCTGAACATCAAGGGGGGGCTCTCGTGACACCGGAAGAGCACAAAGCGATCGTTCGGCGCTTCTTCGACGATGTGTGGAACGGGCAGAAACTGGAAGTGGTGGATGATGTGTTCGCCGCGACCGTCCTCCTCAATGGGCAGCCGGTACCCCGCGAGGCAATCAAGCAGCTGGTGGCTGCCCGACGTGTCGCCTTCCCTGACATTCAGGTCGTGGTCGAGGACCAAGTCGCTGAAGGGGACAAGGTCTCGACCCGCCGGACGTGGCAGGCCACGCATCGTGGCCCGTACAGGGGCATCACCGGGACGGGAAGACGCGTGAAGTGGACACAGATCAGCATCGTGCGTCTCGCCGAGGGACGGATCGTTGAGGACTGGCCCGTCTCGGACGAGCTCGGCATCTTGCAGCAGCTCGGGCATCTGCCTTCTTGAACTCCAGCTGGCCGCGGGCTCGCGCCGTTCACCCACCGGCCGCTGAGGGCCATATCAAGGCCCCGCGACCGGGCGCGGCGTTTTCCCTCGACTTCCCCTGAGGGGGCGAATTCTTTACACTGGTGCCGTGCCACTCGCGACCTCCACCTCCGGCCTCCGCGTCGTCCGCACCATGTGCCCCATGAATTGCCATCCCACCCTGTGCGGCATGCTGGTGGAGGTCGACGGTGACCGTCTCGTCTCCGTGAAGGGCGACCCGGATAACCCGGACAGCCAGGGTTTTCTCTGCGTCCGCGGGCATGCCTCGCGCGAGATCATCGGCAACCCGCAGCGCCTCCTGCGCCCCCTCATCCGGCCCCGGCGCGACGCCGACTGGCGGGAGGCCACCTGGGACGAGGCGCTCGACCTCATCGCCGCGCGGATGCAGGCGGCGGGACGCGAGGCGGTGGGGATCTGGAGCGGGCACGGCGCCTTCGCCAACAACTACGGCACGCGCGTCGCCTCGCACCTCATGCGGCGCTTCGCCAATCTCTGGGGCTGCCAGTGGTGGAACCCCACCATGATCTGCTGGGGGCTGGGCGCCTTCGGGCTCGGCCTCACCGGCGTGCTCGAGGCCAATACCAAGGAGGACATGGGCGCGCACGCGTCGTTCATCCTCCTCTGGGGCGCCAACCTCGCGAGTCAGCCCAATACCGGCCGGTACCTGGCGGCGGCGCGGCGACGGGGCGCTCACGTGGTGACGGTGGACGTGCGCACGACCGAGGCCGCCGCCCAGTCGGACGAGGTACTCCTGCTCCGCCCGGGCACGGATGCCGCGCTCGCGCTGGGCATGATGCACGTGATCGTGGGGGAGGGGCTCCACGATCGCCACTTCGTGGCACAGCATACGGTCGGCTTCGACGCGCTCGCCGCGCACCTGACCAGGCATACGCCGGCCTGGGCGGCGGAGGTGACGGGCATCGCCGCCGAGCGCATCGTGGCGCTGGCCCGCCGCTACGCGACCACGCGGCCCGCCTCGATCGTGCTGGGCGGCTCCTCCATGCACAAGGGCTCGAACGGGTGGCAGGGCGCGCGCGCGGTGGGCTGCCTGCCCGCGCTCACCGGCAATGTTGGCATTCCGGGCGGCGGCTTCGGCCCGCGCCACGGGGCCCGCAGCCATGGCCAGGAGCTCAACGACATCACCCTCATGGACCGGCGCCCGCCCGGCCGCTATGTGCCCCACCAGATGCCGCGCGTCACCGAGGCGCTCGAGGACGGCCGCCTCCGGGCCATGCTGCTCTTCGGCACCGACATGCTCTCGTCGTACGCGGACGCGGGACGGCTGGCCGAGGGGCTGGCTCGCACCGATCTCGTGGTGAGCCACGACCTCTTCCTCAACGACACCGCCCGCCGCTTCGCCGACGTGGTGCTGCCGGGCACGTCCTGGCTGGAGGAGCTCGGCTGCAAGAGCACCAATACCCATCTCTACCTGATGGAGCCCGCGCTCCCGCCGGCCGGCGAGTCGCGCACGGTGGCCGGGGTGCTGCGGGGACTCGCAGGCCGTCTGGGCGTGGACGGCTTCTATCCCTGGGCGGATGCGGCGGGCGTGCTCGACGCGCTCATCGACCATCCGGCCACGGGCGACGCCACGGTGGCGGCGATTCGTGCCGAGGGCGGGATCCGGGCCCTGCGCATCAACCAGGTGGCGCATCCGGACCTTGCCTTCCCCACGCCCTCCGGCAAGGTGGAGTTCGTCTCGGAGCGTGCGGCCAGCCTGGGGCTGCCAACCTTGCCCGTCTACGAGCCGCTGCCGGACTCCCCCTATCCGCTGACGTTTCGCCAGGGACGTACGCTCACGCAGTTCCACGGGTTCTACGACCACGGCCGGGCGCTGCCCACCCTGGCCCGTCTGGACCCCGAGCCGGTACTCTGGATCTCGCCCGACGACGGAGCGTCGCGGGATCTCTCGGACGGCGCGCCCATCCGGATCTTCAACGAGCGGGGCGAGTTCGCCGCCCGCGCGCGGATCACGGCCCAGGTGCCGGCCGGCACCGTCTGGATGCGAGATGGCTGGACGGGACTCAACCGCCTGACGGACGGCGAGGCCGCCATCCCCGACAGCGCCGTGGATTCATTCGGGTTTTCGGGCGGCCAGGCCTCCTTCGACGCCCGGGTCGAGGTCGCGCGCGCCTGAACCCGCAGTGCTAGAATCACCATCCAAATAGTGCGAAGGCAGGTTCCAAAGGGGGATCGGTGCCGATCTACGAGTACGAGTGCGGGGGCTGCCGGCGGCGAGTCAGTCTGCTCGTCTTGACTCCCTCCAAGGCCGCCGAGCCCCGATGTCCGCGCTGCGACAGCGCCGAGCTCACCCGCCTCATGTCCCGCTTCGCCACCGTGAAATCCGAAGATGCCCGCCTCGACTCCCTCTCCGATCCCTCCACCTATGGTGACATCGACGAGAACGACCCGGGGTCGATGGCCCGCTTCATGAAGCGCATGGGCGACGAGATGGGCGAGGATCTGGGCGAGGACGTGGACGCCGCCATGGACGAGGCGATGTCCGAGCCCGGCGACGACGCGGCCGGGGGAGCGGACGAGAGCGGGGCCGAGTTCGGCGAGCCGCAGCCGAAGGCGAGGCGAGCGGATATGGAAGACAGTCTCTAGCCTGCCATGAAGATCCAGACCCTTGCCGGCTTCGAGGCCCTCGATGAGGGGCGCTGGAACGCGCTGCTCGCCGCGTCGGCTCAGCCCTCGGTATTCATGACCTGGCAGTGGCAGAACGCGTGGCTCCGGGCCTTCGGCGGAGGCCGGCCGCTCCAGGTGCTCGCCGCCTCCGACGCCACCGAGTCGCTGGTGGCGCTGCTTCCGCTGCACGAGGCGGAGGCGGGACTCTGGCGCATCGTCGGCGGCGTGGACGTCTCGGACTATCTCGATCTCATCGCGGCGGCGGGACGCGAGGAGGAAGCCTGGGAGGCATTGCTGCAGCATCGCGCGGCGGATCGCTCCGCGTGGCATCTCCGGGGCATCCGCGCCGAGTCCCCCACCGCCCAGCGGCTTCCCGGCCTCGCGCCCGCGCACGGGCTCACGGCGGCGGTGGATCTGGAAGAGCGATGTCCCGTGCTACGGCTGCCGGAGAGCTGGGACGCCTATCTGGCGACCCTGTCCGGCAAGGATCGCCACGAGCTGCGCCGGAAGATGCGAAAGCTCGAGGCCGAGCTGCCGGACGTT
This sequence comes from Candidatus Nitrosocosmicus sp., assembly GCA_035654455.1. Lineage (GTDB taxonomy): Bacteria > Methylomirabilota > Methylomirabilia > Rokubacteriales > CSP1-6 > DASRWT01. The sequence continues at coordinate 5,104 of DASRWT010000072.1, forward strand.
CGCGTGCGCAGTGTCACCGGAGGCGCGGGCTGGGACGAGGCGCTCGCCCAGTTCCTCCGCCTTCACCGGCTCTCGCGCACCGGCAAGGCCAAGTTCATGGATGAGACCATGGAGCGCTTCTTCCGGGATGCGCTCGGCGCCCTCGCCGCGGCGGGCTGGATACGGCTCTGGTTCCTGGACTCGGCGGAGGTGCCCGTCGCCTCCTTCATCTGCACCGAATACGGCTCGAGCGTGGGCCTCTACAACTCCGGGTTCGATCCCATCCATGCCCGCCTCGCGCCCGGCATCGTGCTGCTCGGGCATGTGATCCGTGACTCCATCGAGCGGCGCGTGGCCGTCTTCGACTTCCTGCGGGGCGAGGAGTCCTACAAGTACGCCTTCGGGCCGGCGCCCACCGACCTGCTCAGCGTGCGGGTGGCGCCATGAACCTGCGCGTCGCGGTGCTGTCCGTCCATACCTGCCCCCTCGCCGCCCTGGGCGCGAAGGAGACGGGCGGGATGAACGTGTACGTGCGCGAGTCCGCGCGCGAGCTGGGGCGGATGGGCGTGCAGGTGGACGTCTTCACGCGCTCGCAGGATCCGGGCATCCGCCGCGTGGTGTCCCTCGGCGAGAACGCGCGGGTGATCCATCTCCCCGCCGGGCCCCAGCGGCCGATGCCGCGCGAGGTGGTGCATCAGCACCTGCCGGAGTTCGTGGCCGGCATCGACGAGTTTCGCGAGACCGAGGATCTCAGCTACGACCTCATCCACGCGCACTACTGGCTGTCCGGGGTGGCCGCGCTCGAGCTGCGGGCGCGGTGGGGCGCCCCGGTGGTCCAGATGTTCCACACCCTCGGCCGGCTCAAGAACAGCGTGGCGCGGGCGCCCGACGAGATGGAGCCGGAGCTCCGGATCGCGGAGGAGACCCGCATCGTCAAGGACGTGGACCGGATCGTCGCCGCCAACGTGGTGGAGCGCGCGCATCTGGTCTGGTACTACGGGGCGGCGGCGGAGCGCATCGCGGTGATTCCCTGCGGGGTGGACACCGAGCTGTTCCAGCCCCTGGGCGCGGTCGCGGCCAAGGATCTCCTCGGGCTGCCCCCGGAGCCGCTGCTCCTCTATGTGGGGCGGCTCCAGCCGATCAAGGGCCTGGAGACCTTGCTGGAGGCCATGACCCGGCTCCGCGCGGATGCGCGGCTCCTCATCGTGGGCGGCGATCAGGACGAGCCGGAGAATGGCCACGGCGAGTATCTGCGCGGGCGGGTCGCCGGGCTGGGCCTCAGCGAGCGGGTGCGGTTTCTGGGCGCGCAGCCTCAGCAGCGGCTGCGCCTCTACTATGCCGCGGCCGACGCCACCGTGATGCCGTCCTACTACGAGTCCTTCGGCATGGTGGCGCTGGAGGCCATGGCCTGCGGAAGCCCGGTGGTGGCCTCGCGCGTCGGCGGCCTCACCACCACGGTGCGCGACGGCGTGACCGGCTACCTCGTCCCCGAGGGGAACGCGGGCGCGCTCGCCGAGCGGCTCACCATGGTGCTTGGCGACCCGCGCCTGCGCGAGCGCCTCGGGCGCGAGGCTACGCGCTGGGCGGCGGAGCACCGCTGGCCCTGCGTGGCGGAGAAGGTGTGCGGGCTCTACGCGGAGCTGCGCCCCGCCGCCTCCCAGCACCTCGGCCACGCGCGCTGCACCCGCAGCTAGCCCACCTAGGAGGCGAGCGATGGAGCTCTACGACGTGATGCGGACCACTTTCTCCTCCCGCGAGTTCACCGCCGATCCGGTGCCGGATGCGCTCCTCGCCAAGATCCTGGACAATGCCCGCTTCGCTCCCAGCGGAGGCAACCGCCAGGGCTGGCGCGTCATCGTGGTGCGCGATCCCGCCACGCGCCAGGCACTGTCCGCCCTGGCCGCGCCCGCGGCGAAGCGCTATGCCGCGCAGGTGCAGGCGGGGGAGAGTCCGTGGAACACCGTGCATCCCACCAAGGTGGATGACGCCACCATCGAGCGCACGCCGCCGCCCGCCCGGCTCACGGAGCCGTTCTTCAAGGCGCCCGTCGTCCTCGTGGTCTGCGTGGACCTCCAGCTCGTGGCCTCCATGGACCAGTTCCTGTCACGCGTCGGCGTCATCAGCGGCGCGTCCATCTATCCCTTTGTCTGGAATATCCTGCTCGCGGCGCGCCAGGAAGGGCTGGCCGGCACCATCACCACCCTGCCGGTGGCGCAGGAGCCCAAGCTGCAGGCCCTGCTGGGCATTCCCTCGCACGTGGCGGTGGCCGCCGTCATGCCCATGGGCCGGCCGGTGACCCGGCTCACCAAGCTCAAGCGCAGGCCCGTCGCCGAGTTCACCACCCTCGAGCGCTGGGGCGGGACGCCGCTCCCGGGCTGAGTCGCGGGGCGGGAATAATCGCCCCCGGGGTCGGTCTGGACGCCTGTGCTAGACTCCCCGCCGATGGACCCGCTGTTGGACGTGCGCAACCTCCAAACCCAGTTCACCACCTCGGGCGGCGTCGTGCGCGCGGTGGACGGCGTCTCCTGGGACGTGCGCGCCGGCGAGACGGTGGCCCTCGTGGGCGAGTCCGGCTGCGGCAAGAGCGTCAGCGCGCTGTCCGTCATGCGGCTCGTGTCCGCCCCCGCGGGGCGCATCGTGGGCGGCGAGATCCACTTCAAGGGCCGCGACCTCCTCACGCTCTCCGAGGAGGAGATGCGCAAGACCCGGGGCCGCGAGATCGGCATGATCTTCCAGGAGCCGATGACCTCGCTCAATCCGGTGCTCACCATCGGGCGCCAGCTCACCGAGCCCATGGAGATTCACCTGGGGATGACGCCCGCGCAGGCGCGCGCGCGGGCGGGGGAGATCCTGGGGCTGGTGGGCATCGCCGACGCCGAGCGCCGGCTGCGGCAGTACCCGCATCAGTTCAGCGGCGGGATGCGGCAGCGGATCATGATCGCGATGGCGCTGTCCTGCAACCCGGCGCTCATCCTTGCCGACGAGCCCACCACCGCCCTGGACGTGACCATCCAGGCGCAGATCCTCGAGCTGCTCCGGTCGCTGTCCCGGAAGCTGGGCGCCGCCATGCTGATCATCACGCATAACCTGGGCGTGGTGGCGCGCTACGCCGACCGGGTGAACGTGATGTACGCGGGGCGCATCGTGGAGCGAGGCACCGCGCGGGAGCTCTATGCCAACCCGCGCCATCCCTACACGCTCGGCCTGCTCCGCTCGGTGCCTCGGCTGGACGAGCCGCGCCGTGCCAAGCTCGATCCCATCCCTGGTCAGCCGCCCGATCTCACGCGGCTGCCTCCCGGCTGCTCGTTCGCGCCGCGATGCAGCTTCGTGGTCGATCGCTGCCGCGTGGAGCGTCCCGAGCTGGAGCTGGTCGCCCCCGACCACACCACCGCCTGCTGGGAGTGGAAGAAGCTCCACGCCAAGGTTCCGGCATGACCGCCGAGCGGACGCGCGACGCGGGCCAGCGGCCCGACGAGATCCTGGTGGTCCGCAACCTCGTGAAGCACTTCCCCATCGGCGGCGGATTCCTTGGCGGGGAAACCGCGCTCGTGAAGGCGGTGGACGGGGTGAGCTTCACCATTCGCCGGGGGGAAACGCTGGGGCTCGTCGGGGAGTCGGGCTGCGGCAAGACCACCACCGGGCGCTGCATCCTCCAGCTCGAGCGGCCGACGTCGGGCGAGATCATCTTCGAGGGGCAGGATCTCACCAAGCTGTCGGACGCCGGCCTGCGCAAGATGCGCCGGCGGCTGCAGGTCATCTTCCAGGACCCCTACAGCTCGCTGAATCCGCGGATGACGGTGGGGCAGATCATCGGCGAGCCCCTGACCGTGCACGGGATCGTCGCGGATCGCGCGGGGCGGAGCCGGCGGGTGCGGGAGCTGCTCGGGCACTCCGGCCTGCTCCCGGCCATGGCGCAGCGTTACCCCCACGAGCTATCAGGTGGACAGCGGCAGCGCGTGGGCATCGCCCGGGCGCTGGCGCTCGAGCCCTCGCTGATCATCTGCGACGAGCCGGTGTCCGCCCTCGACGTCTCGATCCAGGCGCAGATCATCAACCTGCTCGAGGAGCTGCAGGCGGAGTTCGGGCTGACCTACCTCTTCGTCGCCCACGACCTCTCGGTGGTGCGGCATATCTCGGACCGGGTGGCGGTGATGTACCTCGGCAAGATCGTCGAGATCACGGACCGGAAGTCGCTCTACGAGAGCCCGCAGCACCCCTATACCAAGGCGCTCCTGTCCGCGGTGCCCATTCCCGACCCCGCAGTGGAGGCGGGGCGGGAGCGCGTGGTGCTGGGCGGCGAGGTGCCGAGCCCGCTCAATCCCCCGGCGGGCTGCGTCTTTCACCCCCGGTGTCCCATCGCGGTGCCGGAGTGCCGCGAGGGGGTCCCGGAGCTTCGCGAGATCAGCCCCGATCACCGGGCGGCTTGCATCCGGCTCTGACGCCTCGGGACCTTGACAGGTGAGGGATCGAGCCGCTAAGGTTGGCCCACCCAGTGGAACCTGGGGCATACCTCGCGCATTCCGTCTCAAAGCGATCCGTTCCATCGATCTCAAGGGGGAGACGTCCATGAGAAGCCTCCGCAAGTACTCTATCTGCCTCCTCATCCTGGCCGTGGCGGCGTTGACCGTCGCCCCCGTGCCTGGATGGGCCCAGGATAAGCCGCGATCGGGCGGCGAGCTCACCTTCGTGGTGCCGTCCGAGCCTCCGTCCTACGACGCGCACGAGGAGGAGACCTTCGGGGTCATTCACCCCATCGCGCCGCACTACAGCACCCTCCTCAAGGTGGACCCGTTCGACCGGACGGGCACCAAGCCGGTGGGGGACCTCGCCGAGTCGTGGACCATCTCGAAGGACGGCCTAACCTATACCTTCAAGCTGCGGAAGGGGGTCAAGTTCCACGACGGCGCCGAGATGACCTCGCGGGACGTCAAGGCCTCCTACGACAAGATCATCTTTCCCCCCGCGGGCGTGAAGTCGCTGCGCAAGCTGAGCTACGCCTCGGTGGAGGCGGTCGAGGCACCCGATCCCTCCACGGTCCGCTTCCGGCTGAAGTGGCCGGAGTCGTCACTGCTGCTCAATCTCGCCTCGCCGTGGAACTGGATCTACCGGGCCGACATCCTCGCCAAGGACATGCACTGGTACGTGAAGAACATCAACGGCACCGGGCCGTTCAAGTTCGTCGAGCATGTCCGCGGATCGCACTGGGTGGGCAAGAAGAATCCCGACTACTGGGACAAGGGCAAGCCGTATCTGGACGGCTTCCGGGCGATCTTCATCAGCAGCTCGGCCGCCCAGGTGGCGGCCGTGCGCGGCGAGCGGGCGCATATCCAGTTCCGGAGCTTCAGCCCCCCCGAGCGGGACAGCCTGGTCTCGGCCCTGGGACCGAAGATCGCGGTGCAGGAGAGCCCGTGGGACTGCCTGAACTTCGTGGCCATGCACCACGAGAAGAAGCCCTTCGACGACAAGCGCGTCCGGCGGGCACTCTCGCTGGCGCTGGATCGGTACGAGGGGTCGAAGGCCCTGTCACGGATCACCCTGGTGAAGGACGTGGGTGGCGTCCAGGTACCCGGGACGCCCTATGCCACGCCGCCCCAGGAGCTGGAGAAGCTGACCGGCTATGGCCGTGACATCGCCGCCAACCGCGCCGAGGCCAAGCGCCTGCTGCGCGAGGCGGGCGTGCCCGACGGGTTCGCCTTCACCTTCAAGAACCGGGGGATCCCGCACCCCTACGAGCATCTCGGGATCTGGCTCATCGACCAGTGGCGGCAGATCGGCCTCAACGTCAAGCAGGAGATGATCGAGGCGTCCGCCTACCACCCCATGCTGAAGCGGGGCGACTTCGACGTGGCCATGGACTTCCAGTGCGGGTTCATCGTGGAGCCCGACCTGGACCTGAACCGCTTCCTGACCACCTCGGACGCCAACTACGGCAAGCACAAGGACATGGTCATCGACGAGCTCTACCTCAAGCAGGCGCGGGCTTCCGATCTCGAGGAGCGGAAGCGGCTCGTGAGGGCGTTCGAGAAGCGGCTGCTCGACGAGGAAGTCCACGTGGTCTACACGCTGCAGTGGCACCGCATCATCGCGCACAGCGCCAAGGTCCGTGGCTGGACGATCACGCCCAGTCACTATCTCAATAACCAGCTCGACACGGTGTGGCTCTCGGAGTAGTCGAGCTCCCGGCTTCCGGGCCGGCGATGAGCCGGCCCGGGGCGAGGCGATTCCGCCCCACATGCGGAAATACCTGCTGAAGCGCTTCCTCCTGATGTTCCCCACGCTGCTGGGCGTGGCGGCTCTCATCTTCTTCATCATGCGGGTGGTGCCCGGCGACATCGTCGAGCTGCGCATGATGGGCGACCGCGGCTCCGTCTCCGCGGAGTCGGTGGCGCTGGAGCGGACCCGCTTCGGGCTGGATCAACCCCTCTGGCGGCAGTTCGTCACCTGGCTCTGGGGGGTGGTGCGGCTGGACTTCGGCACCTCGATGTGGACGGGCGCGCCGATCTTCGAGGAGATCAAGCTCCGCTTCGCGCTGTCCTTCCAGGTGGCCATCATGTCCACCGTGGTGGCGGTGGTGCTGGCGATCCCGCTCGGTGTGCTCGCGGCGCTGAAGCAGGACACCTGGATCGACTACGCGGTGCGCATCTTCTCCACCGCGGGCCTGGCCACGCCGTCGTTCTGGCTGGGGATCGTCTTCATCCTGGCCCTCCTCATCATCTTCAAGTGGCTTCCGCCCATGGTCTACACCCCCTTCTGGGTGAACCCCTGGCAGAACATGGCGCAGCTCATCTGGCCCGCGCTCACCGTAGGCTACCGGTACTCGGCGGTGGCCACCCGCATGACGCGCTCGGCGATGCTCGAGGTGCTCCGCGAGGACTATATCCGGACCGCGCGGGCCAAGGGCCTGGTGGAGAAGCTCATCCTCGTCCGCCACGCCCTCAAGAACGCCATGCTTCCCGTGCTCACCGTGGTGGGCCTGGAGTTCGCCTTCCTCCTCGGCGGGCTAGTGGTGACGGAGCAGGTTTTCAACCTCAACGGGCTGGGGCTCCTCTTCGTCCAGGCGGTGCAGCACCGGGACTACACCCTGGTGCAGGCGCTGGTGATGATCGTGGCCGGCTTCTTCATCATCGTGAACTTCTGCATGGACATGATCTACGCATGGATCGACCCGCGCATCCGGTACCGGTAGCGCAATGGCGCTGAACGTTCCGGCCGTCGGCGACGTCGCCGAGCCCCTCGCGAGCGAGCGCGGCTGGCTGGGCGCGGTCCGCGAGTTCTGCCGGCGCCGCCCTCTGGGCGCGCTGGGCGGCGCGGTCATCCTGTTGATGCTGGCCACCGCGATCTTCGCCCCCTTCCTCACTCCCTACGACCCGGTGGCCACCGACTTCGGGGCGATGCTGAGCCCGCCGTCCAAGGCCCACCCCCTGGGCACCGATGCCTTCGGCCGCGACGTGCTCTCCCGGTTGATCTTCGGCTCGCGCACCGCCCTCATGGTGGGATTCGGCGCCGCCGTCTTCGGGGCCACCGCCGGGGCCGTCCTGGGGGTGGGCAGCGCCTACTTCGGGGGACGGATCGACCTCTACCTCCAGCGGCTGATGGACGTGTTCCTGTGCTTCCCGCTCATCATCCTCGCGCTGGCCATCGTGGCCATGCTCGGCAATACCATCCCCAACGTGATCGTGGCCATCACGCTGCCGATGATCCCGCGCTGCGCGCTCGTCATCCGCTCGTCCTCGCTGTCCATCCGGGAAATGCCGTATGTGGACGCGGCGCGCGCGGCCGGCTTCGGGCATGGGCGTATCATCCTGCGCCACATGCTGCCCAACGTGATGGCGCCCTACCTGATCATGCTGACCGCCTTCCTCGGTCAGGCCATCCTGCTCGAGTCGTCGCTGTCCTTCCTGGGCCTGGGGGTCCAGGAGCCCACCGCGGCCTGGGGTCTCATGCTGCGGGGAGCGGCGGTCGAGTTCGCCGAGACGGCGCCGTGGATGGCCATCTTCCCGGGGCTCGCCATCAGCCTGGGTGTCTTCGCCTTCAATCTCTTCGGCGACTCCCTCCGCGACGCGCTCGACCCCAAGCTCCGCTCCCTATAGCGTCTCGTAATCGCTTGACACTCCAGGGGTGGATTGGTACAACTACGTCGGTTTGTTCGGGCACCGGGCCGGCAAACCCTCGGCGAAGCCCGGCGGAACCGATCCTTCAGGGAGGTCTCAATGGCGTATATCATCGCGGAGCCCTGTATCAACGTCAAAGACAAGGCCTGCGTCGAAGTCTGCCCGGTGGACTGCATCTACGAGGGCAAGGACATGCTCTTCATCCACCCGGATGAGTGCATCGACTGCGGCGCCTGCGAGCCCGTGTGCCCGGTGAAAGCGATCTTCGCCGAGGACGAGACCCCCGCGAACTGGAAGAACTACATCGAGCTGAACAAGCAGTTCTTCAAGGACAACCCGGGCGTCAAGCCCGCCACCAAGGCCTGAGCGCGGCTCCGGCCGCACGCGGCACCGCGGGGACCCGGAAGCACGGGTCCCCGCAAGCATGTCCGCTCCCCGCTGCCGCCGCGAGGTGCCCTGTCGCGCGGGCAACCGGCCTCGGCGCATTGCACAGAACGCGGTGCACGCCGCGAGCGCCCCGCCGGGTCATCTCCGCGAATTTCTGGACCTCGAAGCGGTGGCATGCGCCTTGCGATTCCTCCGCCGCATGCGCACACAATTCGCCGTCCGCGCCACCGTCCCGTTGCCCGCCCCATCGCCGCCCGAGCCGCCCAAGCAGGGACCCGGCTTCCACGGGGCGGTGACCGAGTTCAAGCGGCGGCTCATCGAGGCCACCCTCTTCCAGCTCGGGGGTAATCGCACCCGCACCGCCCGCGCCCTCGGCCTTCAGCGGACCTATCTCCTGCGGCTCATGCGGGAGTTCGGCGTGAACGTGCCACGCCAGGACGGGCCAGGGCGCCCGCCGAAGGACGCGGATACCCACCGCGGGCCCGCTCGGCGCTGACCGCGTCGGCGCCCTCGCCGCCGGGTGCTATATATGGGGCGTGCCGAGGACGGTGGACGTGAAGGCATGGCGCCGGGCCCGGCGCGCGGCGCTGGTGGCGCGGCGACTGGCGGCGGGCGCCTCCACGCGGCGGCGCTGGAGCGCGCGCATCGCCGATCTCCTGCGCGGGGGGTTTGCCTCGCTGGCGGCGCGGCCGGTCGGGGTATATGCGCCATTTCGCGGCGAGCCCGATGTCCGGGCGGCCGTCGATCACTGGCGGAGGGCCGGTGCGACGACCGCGCTGCCGGTGGTCACCTCACGCGCGGCCCCGCTCGAGTTTCGCGTCTTCCGGCCCGGCACGCGCATGCGCAAGGGCGTGTTCGGTCTTCCCATCCCGCAGGGAACCCCGGCGGTGCTTCCGGACGCGCTGCTCATCCCGATGGTCGGCTTCGATGCCCGCGGCTACCGCCTCGGCCACGGCGGCGGCTATTTCGACCGGACCCTGGCGGCGCTGGCCCCGCCGCCGCTCAAGATCGGCATCGCCTTCGAGCTGTCGCGGATGGCGACCATCCGGCCGCAGGACCATGACATCCCCATGGATTTCGTGGTGACCGAAGCCGGCATCCACGCGGTGACCCCCGCCGGGCTCGAGCTGGTCACGGACTCCCGTCGACTCGATGCCATCGTCCGCTCACGGCTCGGGCGCCTCGCCGCCCGGGACGAGCCCCGGCCATCTGCCTCCCCGGCGTGCTACGCGCACGAATTCGAGGGCGACGGCCGAGCGGTAGGCGTTGACACTCACCGCGGACGCGCTCGACAATGACCGCGTGACCGACGTCCATATCGCCGGGGTCGGGATGACGCGCTTCGGGCGGCGCAGCGAGAGCTTGCCCGACCTCATCGCCGAGGCGGCCCAGCTCGCGCTGGCGGATGCCCGGATCGAGCGGCCCGACGCCATCGTCATCGGCGCCATGAATCCCGAGGAGTTCACCGGGGACGGAAACTTCGGGTCCCTGATCAATACGCATCTGGGCCTGAGCCAGTCGCCGGCGCTCCGGGTGGAGACGGCCACCTCGTCGGGCATCGCCGCCTTCTACACGGGGTTCGCGGGGATCGCGGCCGGCCTGCACCGGCGCATCCTGGTGGTGGGCGGCGAGAAGATGACCCATGTGCCCACGCCGCGCGTGTCGGAGATCATCGGGCGCTCCATCGATCCGCATGAGCGGCGCTACGGCACCACCATGCCGGCGCTGGCCGGTCTCATCACGCGGGCCGCCATGCACAAGACCGGCCTCACGCTGAGGGAGATCTCACAGGTGGCGGTGAAGAACCACGCCAATGCCAGCCGGAACCCCTACGCGCACTTCCAGGAGCCGGTCTCGCTGGAGGAGGTCATGGAGAGCCGCGTGGTGGCCGACCCGCTGCGTCTCTATCACTGCTGTCCCATCTCGGACGGCGCGGCGGCGGTGGTGCTGAGCGCGGAGCGCACGCCGGTGCGTGTGGCCGGCATCGGGCAGGGATCCGATACCATCGCCATTCGCTATCGCTCGGATCTCACCTCCTTCCGCGCCACCCAGGTGGCGGCGCAAGCGGCCTACCGCATGGCGGGCTTCGGCCCGGAGCGGGTGGAGGTGGCGGAGCTGCACGACGCCTTCTCTCCGTTCGAGATCATCTCGCTCGAGGACACGGGCCTCTTCGCCGCCGGCAAGGCGGGGCGCGCCACCCTCGACGGCCTGACCGCGCTGGACGGCCGGCTGCCGGTGAGCCCGTCCGGCGGGCTCAAGGCGCGCGGCCACCCGCTGGCGGCCACCGGCATCGGCCAGCTGGTCGAGCTGACCTGGCAGCTCCGGGGCGAGGCAGGCTCCCGCCAGGTGGACGCGCGCGTCGGCCTCGTGCAGTCCATCGGCGGGCTCGCCACCAATAACTGGATCGTGCTCCTGGCGGCGGGACGGTGATCGAGAGCACCCTGCCCGCGTCCCGCTGCCCGCGCTGCGAGCGGCTCGTCGTTCCCCCCGCGGCGCGTTGCCCGGACCACGGCGATCGCATGGAAGCGGCGGAGGTGTCGAACACGGGGGAAGTGGTGACGTTCACCACGCTACACTCGCCCCCCGAGGGGTTCCGCTCTCCGCTGCACATCGCCCTCGTCGAGCTCGAAGGGGGCGCGCGGCTCTTCTGTCACGGGGAAGAGACGCGCGGGGTGAAGATCGGCTCGCGGGTGGCGGTGGAGAACGTGGATTCGGTGTTCTATTTCTCGCACATGGGGTACGCGGACCGCGCGCGGATGTTCTGGCGGCGCGCGGGCGCGCGCGGCGAGAAGGTCGCCGCCATCAGCAAGAGCCTCGTGCAGGGGCTCTTCAAAGGGAGATCTCGTGGCCAAGAGTAAGTCCCGTTCCGCAGCCAGGAAGAAGCCGGCGTCGGCCGTGCGCCGCCGCGCGGCGGCGCCCCGGCCTCCGCTCGCCGGCATCCGCGTGATCGACCTCACCCGCGTGCTCGCGGGGCCCTTCTGCGCCATGGCGCTCGGCGACATGGGCGCCGAGGTGATCAAGATCGAGGAGCCCGGCAAGGGAGACGACACGCGCGGCTGGCCGCCCTTCGCCGGCGGCGAGGCCACGTACTTCATGGCGGTGAACCGCAGCAAGAAGAGCCTCACGCTGAATCTCAAGGCGCCGGAGGGGCAGGCCATCCTGCGCGGCCTCATTGCCCGGGCCGACGTGGTGCTGGAGAACTTCCGTCCCGGCACCATGGAGCGGCTGGGGTTCGGCTACGACAAGCTCAGGAAGACCAACCCGCGCCTCGTGTACTGCTCGATCTCCGGGTTCGGCGAGAGCGGGCCCGAGGCCTCCCGGCCCGGGTATGACCTCATCGTGCAGGGCGAGTCCGGCGTGATGGACCTCACCGGCTTCGCGGACGGCCCGCCGGTCAAGGTGGGCAACTCCATCGCGGATCTCGTGGCCGGCCTCTCCGCCGCGCACGGGATCACGCTGGCCCTCCTGTCCCGCGCGCGCAGCGGCAAGGGCCAGAAGGTGGAGATCGGGATGCTCGATCAGATGGCGGCGCTGCTGACCTATCAGGCGGGGCTGTACTGGAACGGCGGCGGCCGGCCCGCGCGGCGCGGGAACGCGCACCCCTCCATCGTCCCCTACGAGGTCTATCAGGCGAAGGACGCCTATCTCACTCTGGGGGTCGCCAACAACTCGCTCTTCGATCGGTTCTGCGGCGCCATCGGCCGCCCCGAGCTGGCGAAGGATGCGCGCTTCGACTCGGAGGCCAAGCGCGTGGCCAACCGGGACACGCTCAATCCCATTCTCAACGCGGAGCTCGGCACGCGTCCCGCCGCCGAATGGCTGGAGCGGTGCGACAAGGCGGGTGTCCCCGCGGGGAAGATCAAGACCGTGGCCGAGGTATGCGAGAGCGAGCACCTCAAGGCGCGCGGCATGGTGGTCTCGCTGCCGCACCCCAAGGCGGGCACGGTCACCATGATGGGCGTGCCCATCCGGCTCTGGGACACGCCGGGGACGGCGACGGTGGCGCCGCCGCTGCTGGGTCAGCACACCGAGGAGATCCTCACCGGGCTCCTGCGCTACCCGCGGGCGCGGATCGCCGCGCTCCGGACGGCGGGCGTGGTCTAGACGCCGCTCCCGCGAAACTTGACTCCCCCGGGAGGCTTCCCCAATATGGGGGGCCCATGACACGGCTGATCAAGCTCTACGACACCACCCTCCGGGACGGCAGCCAGGGCGAGGGTGTGGCCTTCTCGATGGAGGACAAGGTCCGGATCGCCCATCGGCTCGATGCGATGGGGATTCACTACATCGAAGGGGGCTGGCCCGGCTCCAACCCCAAGGACCTCCGCTTCTTCAAGCGCGTCCAGGGGGCCGTGTTCAAGGTCGCCAGGATCAGCGCCTTCGGGGCCACCCGACGCCCCGGCGTCCGCCCCGAGGAGGATCCCAACCTCAAGGCCCTGGTGGAGGCCGGCCCGCCGGTGGTGACCATCTTCGGCAAGTCCTGGGACTTCCACGTCACGGCGGCGCTCGGCACCACGCTCGACGAGAACCTCGCCATGATCGGGGACTCGATCGCCTACCTCCACAAGCACTTCGAGGAGGTGATCTACGACGCCGAGCACTTCTTCGACGGCTTCAAGCGGAACCGCGAGTACGCCCTGGCCACGCTCCGAGCCGCGGAGGCGGCCGGCGCCCACTGCCTCGTGCTCTGCGACACCAATGGCGGCTGCGTGCCGGAGGAAATCGTCAGCATCATCCGAGAAGTCAAGCAGGTGGTGCAGCCGGCCAGCCCTCTCGGCATCCACGTCCACAACGACACCGAGTGCGCGGTGGCCAACACCCTCGCCGCGGTGTCGGAGGGCGTGAATCACGTCCAGGGCACCATCAACGGCTACGGCGAGCGCTGCGGCAACGCCAACCTCATCTCCATCATCCCCAATCTGATGCTGAAGATGGGGCTCGAGAGCATCCCGCGGGAGAATCTCCGCGACCTTCGCGACGTCTCGCGCTTCGTATCCGAGCTGGCCAACCGCAAGCCCTGGTCCTCGCAGCCCTATGTCGGCGACTCCGCCTTCGCCCACAAGGGCGGCATCCACGTGTCCGCGGTGCTCAAGCACCCCGACACCTACGAGCACGTGGACCCGGAGGCGGTGGGCAATCACCGCCGCGTGCTCGTCTCCGAGCTGGCCGGCCAGGCGAACGTGCTGTGGAAGGCGCGCGAGTACGGGATCGACCTCGACAAGAACACCCCCGACGCGCGCCGCATCCTCGAGATGCTCAAGCGGCTCGAGGACGAGGGCTTCCAGTTCGAGGGCGCCGAGGCCTCGTTCGAGCTCCTCATGGAGCGGGCGCTCGGCAATCACCGGTCCTACTTCGAGCTGCAGGGCTTCCGGGTCATCGTGGAGGAGCAGGGGAGCGGCACCGAGCCCGTGGCCGAGGCCACCGTGAAGCTGCGCGTGAAGGGGATCGAGGAGCATACCGCCGCCTCCGGCAACGGCCCCGTCAACGCGCTCGACCACGCGCTCCGGAAAGCCCTGGAGGATTTCTACCCCAACCTGCGCCAGATGAGCCTGCTCGACTACAAGGTCCGCATCCTCGACGAGTCCAAGGCCACCGCGGCCAAGACGCGCGTGCTCATCACCTCCGGCGACGGCGACGAGACCTGGGGCACGGTGGGGGTGGCGGACAATATCATCGAGGCGTCCTGGCAGGCGCTGGTGGACTCCGTCGAGTACAAGCTCCGGCGCGACGAGCGCCGCGGCCAGCGCTGACCGGCGCCTTCCCCTCTCAGCGGCCCCGGCTCTTCCGCCAGGCGGCGATGTCCCCGGCGTGCTCCGCGTAGTGATGGCGGCTATTGCCGTCCACGATCTTGTAGGCGGTCCGGTCCGGCACCACGCGGTCGTCCGGCAGCGTCCGGGCCGCGCGAAGGAAGTCGGCGTGGGACGCGTCGAGCTCCTTGAGAATGTCGGCGGTGGTCCAGGTCGCCTTGGCGGCGGCGAACTTCGCGTTCCACGCGTCGAAGTCCGTATAGGACACGCCCTCGGTGAAGGGCTTCTCCCCCCGGGCCAGCCGCTCCACTCCCGGAAGCATCTCGCGGTGCCAGCCGGAAATGTGGCCGAGGATCTCGCGCAGGCTCCAGGTCCCGCACCACACCTCGCGCATGTCGGCCTCGTCGAGGCCGGCGATGGCGCGCTTGAGCCCCTGGAATTCCGACTCCGCTCCCTCGATGAGCTCGCTCTTGGCCGACATGGGATTCCTCCTCAGGCAAGTCCCCGGGGGGGCAGCCGCTTGTAGAACAGCAGCTCGCGCACGCCCTGGGGCAGGTTGTCGATGTAGCCGCTGGGCGAGAAGCCCAGCGCGGTGTGCATCTGGATGGAGGCGGCGTTGGTCTCCTCGGTGGAGGAGAAGATGCGGGGTGACAGCGAGACCACCTCCACCGTTTGATAGAACTCGCGGGCGATGCCCTTGCGCCGGAAGTCCTCCCGGACCACCACCAGGGAGACGAAGGTGCACTGGAACCAATCCGTGCGGTAGGCGAGGAACCCGACCACTTCTCCCTCCGCTTCCGCCACCATGATCTGGTGCCGCTCGAAGTGGGACTTGACGAAGGTGCCGGCCCGCTCCGCCCCCAGCACGAGCGCGGCGAGCTCGGTGCAGGGCGCGGCGTCGGGGAGTCGCGGAAGACGGATCTCGATCATGGCGGAGCCGGGGTCATTGTAGCGCGGCTACCGAGGCGTGAAGTCGAGGAGCAGCGCGGCATGATCGGACAGCGCCGGGGTGGGGCGAATGCCGGGGCGCCGGCGGCCCCACTCGTAGCGCACGGTGCCCAGCGCCGGGAGCAAGGCGCCGTTGAGAAAGGCCTGGTCCAGCCGAAAGCCGTTCCCGGCATTGGGCGAGTACCAGGTGTAGGCGCGCGCCTCACCCTCGAGGTGGCGGAAGCCGTCCCGCCAGCCGGCGCGCTCGAGGCCGTCGATCCAGCCGCCCTCGCGGGCATTGAATCCCGCCCGGCAGGTGGGCGCCTCGTCGAGCCCGGGCCGTCCCGAGTTGGTGTCCCCGATGAGCACCGCGGGCCCGTGGGCCCACGCTTCCGCCAGGCGCAGCACCGCGTCGAGAAACGGCCACTTGCGGCCGGTGTCGCGATTGGGCACGTGCATGGCGCCGAGCGTGAAGGGTGTGGGGGCCGTCACCTCGGCGAGGAGGAAGCGCGCGGGCTCGCGGGGCGCCCCGCGCGCGAGCACGCGGCGGAGCGGCCAGCGCGAGGCCAGGAGCAGGGCGTTGACGCCGGGCTGGCGCGGGTCGGCGGTGGTGGCCTGGTGCGTCAGTCCCTGCTTCGCCAGCGCGGCGGCCAGGATCGCGCTGGGCGGGGTGGCGCGGAACTCGCAGAGCGCCACCACGTCCGGCGTCCAGCGGGCGAGCTGGCGGGCGAGCGCCGGCACCCGCGTGCCGCCGCCGGCTCGGATATTCCAGGCGATGAGGCGCAGCGGTCGCCTCAGTACGTCCCGGGGCGGATCTCTTTGTAGACCGCCTTGAGCTTGTCGGCGGTGAAGTCCGGCGCCTGGCAGACGGAGATGATGCGCTTCTCCATGGCCTCGACCTTGGCGATGGCGTCGGGGATCCCGGTGGCGATGTCGGGCGGGATGGTGACCACGCCGTGCTGGTCGCCGTGGATCAGATCGCCGGGCTTGATGAGGACGCCGCCCACCTTGATGGGAATGCCGAAATCCACCATGTGCACGTTGGCGTGGGACACCGAGACATGGGCGGCGCAGAACTGAAAGTTGAGCGCGCGCACCTCGTCGAGGTCGCGCACCGAGCCGTCGGTCACCACGCCCACGCAGCCGAGAGCGCGGTGGATATTGGCCTGCACCTCGCCCCACTGCGCGCCCTGCCCGCGGGGGTCGTCGAGATCGTGCACCACGATGACCCGCGGCGCGGGGATGGAAAGGACGAAGTCCCACCACCCGAAGAGGCTGGCGCGGTGCCCCTCGATGGGCCCCTGCTCGGCGCGAATGATCGCGGTGCAGGCATAGCCCACCATCGGCCCCATCTCCGGGAAGAGCGCCTTGATGTCCGAGGACAGGTTCCCGTGCTCGCGGGGGCGCACGTTGAAGGTCTCGATGGCATTGGCCACGCTGGGGCTGGTGATCTTCTTGAGGGCGGCGACTTGCGGCGGCGTCAGCGGCACGGCGGTCTCCTTTGGGCTAGGGCTTCGGGGTGAGCGCCGCCTCGATGGCGGCGAGATCGGGCGCTACGGTGTGGAGCGGGCCCGCCTCATCGGAGGCGCCGGCGGGCTGCTTGAGGCCATGCCCGGTGACGACGCAGACGACGAGATCGGTGGCGCGGATGCGGCCCTCCCGGCGGAGGCGCGCGGCGACGGCGATGGGCGCCGCCGCCGAGGGCTCACAGTAGATGCCGGCGGTGCGGGCGAGGAGCGACTGGGCGGCGAGCAGCTCGGCGTCGGTGGCGCTGGCCGCCGCGCCGCCGGTGCGGCGCACCGCGTCCAGGCAGCGCCAGCCGAGCTGCGGCGCGCCCACCGCGATGGCCTGGGCCACGGTGCTCTGCGCGGTGAGAGGCGTGACCTCGTCCCGTCCGGCCTCGAAGGCGCGCGTGATGGGATCCGCGGCCGCGGGCTGCGCGGCGACCATGCGCGGCACGCCGCGCGCCCAGCCGAGCTGGACCAGCTCGCGCCAGCCCTTCCAGCAGGCGGTGACGCCGAGGCCGCCGCCGATGGGATGCAGCATCCAGTCCGGCGTCTCCCCGCGCAGATCCTCCCAGGTCTCGAAGGCATAGGACTTCTTGCCCTCGTTCCGCCAGGGATTGGTGGAGAGGCAGGAGTACCAGCCAAAGGCCTTGAGCGCCTCCTTGAAGAGCGCGGCGGTGGCGTCGTAGTCCGCCTGCACCGCGAGCACGGTGGCGCCGTGGACGCGGGCCTGGACGATCTTGGCCGGCGAGGTCGCCGCCGGCACCATCACCACGCAGGGCAGGCCGGCCGCCGCCGCATAGGCGCCCACCGAGGCGGCGTGGTTCCCGCTGGAGGACACCGCTACCGTCCGCGCCCCCACGGTGCGCGCGTGGGTGAGGGCCACCGTCACCGACCGGTCCTTGAGCGAGCCGGTGGGCAGCACGGTGTCGTTCTTGATCCACAGCCGCTCGATGCCCACCGTCTGCGCCAGCCGCGGCGGGAGAAGCAAGGGCGTGTCGCCTTCGCCCAGCGTCACCGCGCGGCTGGGATCCACGGGCAGGAACTCGTGCCAGCGCCAGAGGCCGCGCGGGCGCCGGCGGATCTTCTCCGCCAGGTTCGACTTGACCAGGCTCAGGTCCGGCTCGATCTCCATCACGGTGCCGCAGCGCCCGCACACCGCGGGCGCGCCGCTGAGATCGCCGGGCTCGAGGCAGCGCGGGCAGGCGAGGCGCGCCCCGATGCCCATCAGATCGTCCCCATCAGATGGTGTCCTTCTTCTGCTTCATGAGGAGGCTCTTGAGCTCCTCGATCACCTGCTCCACCTGCTCCATGTTCGGGTTCACCGCCAGCGCGCGCTCGAAGTAGGACAGGGCGCGCTCGGGCTCGTTGAGCTGGAGATAGATCTGACCGTAGCCGGCCAGCACGCCGAAGTGGCTGGGGTTGCGCTTGAGCACCTCCGCGCAGTCCGCGAGCGACTTCTGGTACTCGCCCATGAGGAAGTACACGGTGGCGCGCTTGTTCCAGCCCTCGGCGAACTCCGGCCGCTTCTCGATGATGCGGCTGAAGATGGCGACGGCGGCCGGTCCGTCCCGCCGGGTCATCTGATCGACGCCCTCCTGGAAGAGCGCGTCGACCTCGGCGTCCCCGGACCGGCTCCACACCTGCCAGAGCGCGCGCTCGGCCAGCGTCCGGACCACCGGATCGGGATCGCGCAGCGTCCGGACGAGCGCGGGGACGTCCTCCATGCGCCCGACCTCGCCCATGCTGGCGGCGGCCTGGCGCCGCGCCTCCACCCCGGACCGGGCGAGCCCGGCCAGCGCTTGCTCGCGGGTCATGGGCGGGGGCGTCTGCGCCGGCGCGACCGCGGGCACGGCCAGCGCCACCGCGAGCGCCAGGACGACGAGGGGCCTCATCGGCCCACCAGAGTGAGGAACTGCGCCTCGTCGAGCACGGGCACCTTGAGCCGGCGGGCGTCGTCGGCCTTGCTGCCGGGATCCTCGCCCACCACCACGTAGTCCGTCTTCTTGGACACCGAGCCGGTGACGCGGCCGCCCAGCCGGAGCACGAGGTCCCGGGCCTCGTCCCGGGTGAGGCGGCGGAGGCTGCCCGTCAGCACGATGGTCTTGCCGTCGAGCAGGCGCGGCCCCTCGGCGTGGCCCTCCTCGGTCATGGCCAGGCCCGCCTCGCGCAGGCGCTGGATGGTGGCGCGATTGCGCGGCTCGGCGAAGAAGGCGAGCACGGCGCCGCCGATCTCGGGTCCGATGCCGCGGATCGACTTCTTGAAGTCGTCCTCGGTGGCCTTTTCCAGGTTGTCCATGGAGCCGAAGCGCAGCGCGAGGAGCTGGGCCGCGCGCTCGCCCACCATGCGGATGCCCAGGCCATTGAGGAGGCGGGAGAGCCCGCGCGCCTTCGACGCCACGATGGCCCGGTGCAGGTTGGCGGCGGACTTCTCGGCCAGGCGCTCGAGGCCCGCGAGCTGCTCGATGCCGAGGTGATAGAGATCAGCGAAGTCGCGCACCAGATCCTTGTCCACGAGCTGCGTGATCACGCCCTCGCCCAGGTGCTCGATGTCCATGGCCCGCCGCGAGCCGAAATGCAAGAGCCGCTCCTTGAGCTGGGCGGGGCACGCGCTGTTGGTGCAGCGCCAGACCGACTCCCCCTCCGCCCGCACGGCGGCGCCTCCGCAGGCCGGGCAATGGTCGGGCATGCGGAAGGGCACCGCCTCGGGCGGCCGCTTGTCCTCGAGGACCTTGACCAGGTACGGGATCACGTCGCCGGCCCGCTCGATGAGCACGGTGTCGCCCACCCGCACGTCCTTCCGCCGCACCTCGTCCTCGTTGTGCAGGCTCACCGCGCTCACGGTGACGCCGGCGAGCTGGACGGGCTCGAGGGTGGCGCCCGGCGTGAGCGCGCCGGTCTTGCCGACATTGACGGTGATCTCCAGCACCCGGGTGGTGGCCTGGCGGGCGGTGAACTTGTAGGCGATGGCCCAGCGCGGATGATGCGCGGTGGCCCCGAGCCGGCGCTGCTGCTCGAGGTCGTCCACCTTCACCACCACGCCGTCGGCTTCGTAGTCGAGCGCGTCGCGGCGCGCCTCGAGCTCGGCGGAATAGGCGAGCACCGCGTCCACGTCCTCGCCCCGCCGCGACTCCGGATTCACGGGGAAGCCGCTGGCGCGGAGCGCCTCCAGCGTCTCCCAGTGCGAGGCCAGCGTCACCCCCTGCGCCTCGCTCACGTGGTAGAGGAAGATGGCGAGGGGCCGCGAGGCCGTCACCGCGGGGTCCTTCTGGCGCACGGCGCCGGCGGCGGCGTTGCGGGGATTGGCGAAGGTGTCCTCGCCGGCTTCCTCCAGCCTCGCGTTGAGCTGGCGAAACGCGCTCCGCGGCATGTAGACCTCGCCGCGCACCTCGAGGCTGCGCGACCTGGCGAGGGGGCCGGTGAGGCGTCGCGGAATGGCGGCGAGGGTGGCCAGGGTGTGGGTGACGTCCTCGCCCACCCGGCCGTCGCCGCGGGTGGCGCCGCGGGTGAAGCGACCATTCTCGTAGAGCAGGGCCACGCCGAGGCCGTCGATCTTGGGCTCGCAGACAAAGGCGAAGCGCGCGCCGGGCTGCGCGCGCCGGAGCCGCGCCTCGAACTCGCGCAGGTCGTCCGCGCTCATGGCATTGTCGAGGGAGAGCATGGCGGCGCGATGCTCCACGGGGGCGAAGGCCTCGCCGGGACGGGCGCCCACCGTCTGGGTGGGGCTGTCGGGCGTGCGGAGCTCGGGATGCTCCGCCTCGAGCGCCTCCAGCTCCCGCTTCAGCGTGTCGTACTCGGCATCGCTGATCTCGGGGCGGTCCTTCCCGTGATAGAGCGCGTCGTGGCGGCGAATCTCCCGGCGAAGCGTCTCGATGCGGGCAGCGGCGTCCGGCGTGGCCATGGCGGTACCCACGAGATTAGCACGCGGGCCGCGCCCGGCTCGACCGGGCGCGCGTCCTCAGCCGCGGGTAGCGCTGCTCCAGCGGATCACGACGATGACGGGGACGAGCCCGGCGAGGACGATGGCCAGCGCGGGCACCGCCGCCTCCTGCCACAGGGCCTCGTTGGTGCGCTCCCACACCTCCATGGCGAGGGTATTGAGCCCGAAGGGCCGGAGCAGCAAGGTGGCCGGCATCTCCTTCATCGTCTCCACGAAGACGAGGACGGTGGCCACGGCGAGGCCGCCCCGCAGGAGGGGGAGATGCACGCGGCGAAGCGTGCGGCCGGCCCCCGCGCCCAGCGAGCGGGCGGCGTCGTCGAGGCTCGGCGCGATGCGGGTGAGGCTCGCGTCCACGCTCTGAAGGCTCACGGCGAGGAAGCGCACCGCGTAGGCGAAGAGCAACCCCACCGCCGAGCCGGTGAGGAGGAGGCCCACCGGCCGGCCGGTGAGGCGCGCGAGCGTCGCGCCCATCCAGTGGTCGAGCGCGGACAGCGGGATGAGGACGCCGACCGCGATCACCGCGCCCGGCAGCGCATAGCCCAGCGAGGCGAAGCGCGCCGACCAGCGGGTGGCGCGCGAAGGGTGGAGCCGTCCCGCATAGGCCAGCACGACGGCGAGCAGGCAGGTGAGGACGGCGGCGACGGCGGCGAGCCCGAGGGTATTCGCCAGAAGCGCCCCCAGGTCCCGCGCCACCCGACCCTCGGCCCACGCGCGCGCGGACCAGAGCGCGAGCTGGCCCACCGGCAGCAGGAAGGCGAGGGCGAGCACGGCGGCGCAGGTGACGGTGGCGGCGGCGGCGCGCGCCCCGCGAAGGACCACCGGCGCCGCCTCGGCGCCGCGGCGCTCGCGCTGGGTGAACCGCTGCTGTCCCCGCGAGCCGCGCTCGAGCGCGAGCAGCGCTCCCGCGCAGAGGAGCAGCACGCTCGCGAGCTGGGCGGCGGCCACGCGATCGAACATCCCGTACCAGACGCGGTAGATCCCTTCGGTCAGGGTGCGATAGCCGAAGGTGGCCACGGTGCCGAAGTCGCCCAGCGCCTCCATCATCGCCAGCGCCACGCCGGCGGCGAGAGACGGTCGCGCCAGCGGCAGCGTGACCTCGAGAAAGGCGCGCAGGCGCGAGCGGCCGAGGCTGCGGGCGGTCTCGAGCGCGGCCGAGCCCTGGGCGCGAAAGGCGGCGCGGGCGAGGAGATAGACGTAGGGGTAGAACACCAGCGTCATCATCAGGGTGACGCCGCCCCACGAGCGGAGCTCGGGAAGGCGCGCGCCCGCGCCGAGCCAGCGTCGGAGCGCGGTCTGGAGCGGGCCCGAGAACTCGAAGATGCCCAGGAAGGTGAACCCGATCACGTACGCGGGAATGGCCAGCGGCAGGATGAGCGCCCACTCGAAGATCCCGCGCCCGGGGAAGTGGTAGTTGACCACCAGCCACGCCAGCACGGTGCCGACCACGAGGGTGCCCGCGCCGACTCCGGCCAGCAGCGCGAGCGTGTTCAGCGCCAGCTCCACGAGCTGCGTGCGCCAGAGGTGCAGCCAGAGCTCGACGTTGGGCGTGGCGAGGGAAGACAGCACCACCACGTTCGGAACCGCGACGATGGCCGCCACCAGGAGGGCGGCCACGGGCCAGACGCGGGTGAGGCGACCCGCGGCGGGCCGGGGCCTGAATGCCCGGTCCGCCGCGGCGCTCAGCACGCGCGGATCACTTGTAGCCAGCGCGATCGGCGAGCTTGGTGGCGGCGGCCTGGAACTCGCCGGCGGCGGCCACGTTGATGTCGTCCTGCTTGAACTTGCCCCACCGGGCGATGACCGGATTCACCGACGCCTGCGGGTTCGCCGGGTACTCGAAGTTGGAGTCGGCGAACGACTGCTGCGCCTCGGGGGAGGTGAGGTACTCGAGCAGCTTGACCGCGTTCGCGCGGTTCCTGGCGTTGGCGGTGATGCCGGCGCCCGAGATATTGATGTGGGTGCCGGTGGTCTGCTGATTCGCCCAGAACGCGGCCACCGGGAAGGCGGGGTCCTTGGCGAGGATGCGTCCGAGGTAGTAGGTATTGGTGAGCCCGACGTCACACTGGCCGGCCGCGATGGCTTCCAGGATCTTGGTGTCGCCGTTGATGAGAGTGGGGTTGTTCGCCACCCAGCTCCTGACCACTTGCTCCACCCTGGGCTCGCCGCTCCGCTTGATCATGGTGGCGAGGAAGGACTGGTTGTACACGTAGGCGGAGGTACGGAGGCAGATGCGGTCCTTCCACTTGGGATCGCCCAGCGCCTCGTAGGTCGAGAGCTCTTCCGGCTTCACCTTGCTGGTGTTGTACATGATGGTCCGCGCGCGCACGGTGAGCGCCGTCCAGCGACCCTCGGGGTCGCGGAGGTTCGCCGGCACATTGGCCGCGATCTGGGGCGAGTCCATCCTGGCGAGGAGGCCGGCGCGGCCGGCATTCCAGAGATTGCCCGCGTCCACCGTGATGAGCACGTCGGCCGGGGTCTTGTCTCCCTCGGCCTTCAGCCGGTCGAACAGCTCGGAGGTATTGCCCCCGAAGCTCTTGACCTGGATGCCGGTCTTCCGGGTGAACGCATCGATCGCCGGCTCCTGGCCGTACTGCGATCGGGCCGAGTACACGACCACCTCGCCACTCTGCGCGCCGGCGCCGGTCACCATGCTCAGGGCCAGCAGCAGGGCGAGCGCGCCCGCGGCCGCCCACCCCGTCTGCGGCTTGCTCGTCGGATTGCGCATGTCAGGGTCCCCCGTGAAAAGTTTCAGTAAGGTAACCCTAACTCAGCCGAGCTGTCAACCCTAACCTGGAGCCTTGGCTCCCTTGGCGCGCATCTCGGCCAGGAGCGCCTTGACCTGGTCGTGCTCGGGACCGCTCGGCACGAGGACGAGGAAGCGCTCCCAGGCCCGCGCGGCGCCGGCCCGATCTCCCTTGGCCTCGGCCAGCACCTGTCCCCGGAAGAAGTAGGCCGGCGGATAGTTCGGGTCGATGGCCAGCGCCTTGTCGAAGGCTTCCAGCGCGGCGTCGGCGTGGCCGCCGAGGGCGACGATATAACCCAGATGGCTCATCGCGTTCACGTTGCTGGGCTCGCGCTTGAGCACGGCCTGATAGGCGGCGATGGCCTCCGAGTAGCGGCCGGCGAAGAGGCTTTGGCGCGCCGCCTCGAGCATCCCCGCCAGCATCTCGGGCGAGAGTGGGCGCGAGGGACCGGCGGCGGCGCCCGCGTCGGGACCGGTAACGGCGCCCGGCGCCGCGGGCCCGGCGGGTGCCATCGGCCCCGGCGCGGGCGCCCGGGCGACGCTGGTTCCCGGTGCCGGCGCCATCGGGTCGGGCTCGGTGTAGCGGCCCACGCTCACCCCCAGGAGCACGCCGAACGCGAGAAGCAGGAGCGCGCCCGTCCCGAGCGCGATCGGGCTTCGGGTCCAGCTTCGGCTGGGGGTGACTCCGGCGCCGGTGCGTGGGGTGACCGCGCGGGCTCGCGCGGGGACGCCGAGCGCGTCCAGCGCGCGCAGCACGGTCGCCGCGCGCGCCTCGTAGGCATCGCGGAGGCCGCGGTAGTCGTCCTCCGAGAGGTGGCCGGCCTCGTGGTCGAAGTCCAGCTCGCGCAGCGCGCGATAGATGGCCGTCCGCTCCTCGCCGAGCTCGAGGCGCGGATCGCTCGCCGCGCTCGTGGCCGCGCCGGGGGACGCGGATTGCTCGCCCGCCGCCCGGGCGCCGCGCCAGAGGGGCCACAGGACGAGCGCGGCGGCGGGCAGCGCCAGGACGAGAATGGGCAAGAGCTGGGCGACGGTCACGAGTCGAGCTCGGCCATTTCCCGCCGGATGCGCGCGCGCGTGGCGTCGTCCACCGCGGCGGGCGGCGCGGCGGCGGCGGAGCGCCGGCGCCAGCGGCGCATGGCCAGGATCGCCAGCCCCAGGCCCAGAGCCAGGGCCATGAACGGGACCACCCACACGAGCAGATCGAAGCCGCGGCGCGGCGGCGCGAGCAGGATCCACGTGCCGTACTTCTCCACGAAGTAGGCGGTGACCTGCTCCGGAGTCTCTCCCGCGGCGAGCCGCTCCCGGACGATGGCGCGCATCTGATTGGCGGTCTCCGAGGGCGAGTCCGCCACGGAGAGGCTCTGGCACACCACGCAGCGGAGATTGGCGGCCACCTCACGCACCTGGTCCTCGGTCACCGCTCGCCCCGGAGGCGCGGCGCCGAGCGCGGCGAGGGCGGCCACCGCGAGCAGGAGCGCGCGAGCGAGGCGGAGACGCGTCACGACTTCTCGGCCAGCAGCCGCTCGACCGCGGCGCGGACCACCTCGTCCGAGACCGCGCCGACCTTTCGCTCCCGGATCCGTCCCGCGCGGTCGATGAAGAAGGTCTCGGGTACGCCGTAGACACCGTACTCGACGGCCACGCGCCCGCCGGTATCGGCGGCGTTGGGAAAGGTGAACTCGAACTGGCTCATGAACTTCCGCGCCGCCTCTTCCTTGTCCTGGATATTGATGCCGACCAGCGTCACGCCGCGGTCCCGGTATTCGCGCCAGGCCTTCTCGAGCACCGGCGCCTCCTCGTAGCAGGCGGGAATGCACCACGACGCCCAGAAATTGACCACCACCACCCGGCCGCGCAGGCTCTCGAGCGCGAGCGGCGCGCCGGCGAAGCTGGTGAGGGTGAACGGCGCCGCGGGCTTCCCCAGCAGCGTGGAGGGCAGCGCGCGCGGATCGGTGCGAAAGCCGTAGGCGAGCAGGACGAGCAGCGGCAGCACGGCGAGCGGGATGAGCCAGCGGAGGTGACGCGTCACGCCGGCTTCCGTCCCTCGGGCAGCACCGCGAGCGCCGCGCCCAGGGTGAGGATGAGGCCTCCGATCCACAGCCAGGACACCATGCGATTCACCTGCACCTTGACGGTGGCCTGCGAGCCGTCGCGGGCGAAATCGCCCAGCACCAGGTAGACGTCCTCGATGAAGCCGAGCCGGTAGTCCACGTAGGCGATAGGTGTCTGCTCCTGCGGGTAGAACTTCTTGGCCGGGTGGAGCACGGTGGGCCGCCGCGCGCCGTTCGCCACCGTGAAGGTGCCCGCCACCTTGAAGTGATTCGACTCCTCGGAGGCGGCGAGGCTGTCGAAGCGCACCGTGTAGCCGGCCAGCTCGACGCTCTCGCCGCGCGACAGCGTGGCCTCGGTCTGGCGGGACCAGGCCTGCGAGCCGGCCACGCCGAGCGCCACCACGAGGATGCCCAGGTGCACGACGAAGCCGCCGTAGCGCCGGTTCTGGCGCACGAGCAGGCCCCAGGTGGCGGGACCCCAGCCCTCGCCGCCGCGGCGACGGGCGCGCGCCGCGCGCGCGAAGTCCAGCACCATGGTGGCGGTGACGAACACCACCAGCGCCATGCAGAGGAGCACCAGCGCATTGCCCACCCCGAGCGCCCACAGCACGAGCGCGGCCACCACGCCCGCCAACACCGGCTTGAGGAAGTTACGCCGGAGGTTGTCGGCGGAGGCGCGCCGCCAGGCGATGAGCGGCCCCACGCCCATGAGGAAGAGGAGGCCCAGGAAGAGAGGGATGTTCACGAGATTGAAGAAGGGCGCGCCCACGCTCACCTTGGTCCCGCGCAGGGCCTCCGACAGGAGCGGGAAGATGGTGCCGAAGAAGACGGTGAAGCTGGCCGCGACCAGGAACACGTTGTTGAGGAGGAAGGCGGACTCGCGGGAGACGATCGAGTCGAGCTCGCCCTGGCCCTTGAGCCCTTCCACGCGCGCGGCGAGCAGGGTGAAGGACCCCAGCAGCACCAGGGCCAGGAAGGCGAGGAAGAACATGCCGATGGAGCCCTGGGTGAAGGCGTGTACGGAGCCGATGATGCCCGAGCGGGTGAGGAAGGTGCCGAACAGCGTGAGCCCGAAGGTGAGGATGATGAGGGTGAGGTTCCAGAGCTTGAGCATGCGCCGCCGCTCCTGGATCATCACCGAGTGCAAGAAGGCGGTGCCGGTGAGCCAGGGCATGAAGGCGGCGTTCTCCACCGGATCCCAGGCCCAGTAGCCGCCCCAGCCGAGCACGTGATAGCTCCACCAGCCGCCGATGAGGAGGCCCAGCGAGAGGAAGTACCAGGCCACGATGGTCCAGCGGCGGGTGATGGTGATCCACTCCTCGCCGGTGCGCCCGAGGAGGAGCGCGGCGATGGCGAACGCGAAGGGTACCGTGAAGCCGGTGAAGCCGAGATAGAGCGCCACCGGGTGCGTGATCATCCCGGAGTCCTCGAGCAGCGGATTGAGCCCGCGCCCGTCGGCGGGCACGGGGTCGAGCCGCTGGAAGGGCGGCGCCGGCACGGTCATCACGAGGAGGAAGAAGGCGAGCACGCTCAGCATCACCGCCAGCACCCAGGGATACAGCGCGGGCTGGCGCCGCCGGTAGCGCCGCACCACGATGAAGGTGTAGAGCCCGAGCATCCAGGCCCAGAGGATGATCGAGCCTTCCAGCGCTCCCCACACCGCGGTGATCCGGTAATAGAACGGAGTGCCGAGATTGGTGTTCGTCGCCACGTAGCGGATGGAGAAGTCGAAGGTGAGAAAGGAGTACGCGAGCAGCACCAGGGCCGCGCTGACGAGCGCCCAGGCGCCGACCGCGGCCCGCTCGGCGGACGTCACGAGGGCCGGCCGTCCGCCCCGCGCGCCCACCACGGCGGCGCCGGCGCCCCAGAGCGCGAGGGCGAGGCCGATCACCGTCAGCGCGTAGCCGATCTCCGGCGCGCCCACCGTCACGGGCTGGCCTGGCTGCCGCGGAGGGTCTTCAGGAGCTCCTGGTAACCCGGCGCGGCGCCGTCATGGGGCGCCTTGTACTCCTCCGAATGCTTGGCCAGGATATTCGACGCCCGGAAGAAGCCCTCGCCGCTCCATGAGCCTTCCACCACCGCGCCCCTTCCCTCGGCGAAGAGGTCGGGGGGCGGCCCGACGTGGCGCACCGGCACCGCCGCCTTTCCGTCCGACAGCACGAAGCGGAGGTCGAGGGATTTCGGCTCCCACTTGAGGGTGCCCGGCTGGACCATGCCGCCCAGGCGATAGCTCTTTCCCGCCGCGGGCGCGGCCAGGAGCTCCGTCGGGGTGACGAAGTAGACCAGCGACTGGGTCACGCCCGCGTAGATGAGATAGGCGAGCGCGGCGAGGATGACGAGCCCGCCCACGAGAAACTTCGCGCGGCGCCTCATCGGGCCTTGCCGTTGCGTGGTCGCGCGTCGAGCGCGCGGCGCCGGTGGACGAGGTGGCGCCAGTAGCCCAGCAGCGCCGCCGCGGAGAGGCCGTAGGCGGCGAAGACATAGCCCCAGTGGTCCGGCATCATCGGCGCGTCTCCGGCACCCACGCGTCCTCCAGGCGTGCGAGCTCCACGCGGCGGAGAAGGAGGTAGAGAAAGAGGAGGGTGAAGGCGACCCAGTTCACGAGCAGCGCCGCCGCGATGGGCCCGGCGATGGGCGAGGGCTCCGGTCCCAGGATGGTGGAGGGCTGGTGCAGCGCGCGCCACCACTTCACGGAGAAGTGCACGATGGGAATGTTCGCGGCCCCCACCACGCCGACCACGGCGGCGATGCGAGCGCGGCGCTCGGGCTCGTCGACCATGGCGCGGAGCAGGAGGTAGCCCGCGTACACGAGAAACAACACCGCGGTGGAGGTGAGGCGCGCGTCCCAGGTCCACCAGGTGCCCCAGGTCGGCTTGCCCCAGATGGAGCCGGACACGATGGTGATGCCGGTGAAGACAACGCCCAGCTCGGCGGCCGCGCCCGCCAGCCGGTCCCAGCTCAGGCGTCCGGTGGCGAGCGCGCCCACGCTGCCCACCAGGACGAGCCCGAAGGCGAGATAGGCGGTGAGCACCGCGGGCACGTGCACGTACATGATGCGCTGCACATTGCCCTGGACGGCCTCGCGCGGGGCATAGCCGAAGCCCGCCGCCAGCCCCGCCGCCAGGGCCAGGAGGGCGAGCCCGCCCAGGATCCGGGTCACGCGCGCGCTCATGCGTCCAGGATGAACTCGAAGGTGAGGAGCCCGATCACCAGGTAGACGAGATCGGCGCCGGCGAGGAGCCGCAGCCAGGCGCCCGCGTCTCCCAGCGGCTGGCCCGCCAGCACGATCTGCGTGGCGCTGACGGTGGCCAGCAGCACCGGGACCTGCACCGGCAGGAGGAGAACGGGAAAGAGCAGCTCGCGGGCCCGCACGCCGGCGGTGAGGGCGGCGAAGAGCGTGCCCACCGTGGCCAGCCCCAGCGTTCCCAGCGCGAGCACGACCGCCAGCGGCCCCAGCACGCTCACGAGGTTCACGTTGTAGAAGAGCCCGAACAGCGCGAGGATCACCACTTCCACCGCCCCCATCACCACCAGATTGCCGGCCAGCTTGCCGAGGTAGATCGCCGACTTGTCGCCGGGCGTGAGCCGGAGACCGTCCCAGCAGTCGTTGTCCCGTTCGGCCACGAAGCTCCGCCCCAGCCCCAGGAGGCCCGCGAGCACGAACCCGAGCCAGATGAGCCCGGGCAGCGCCGCGTGCAGCCGATCCTGATCGGGGCCCAGCGCGAACTGGAAGAGGAAGAGCAGGAGCAGCGCGAAGAAGAGCAGCGCGTTGAGGCTCTCCTTCGAGCGGCGCTCGACGAGCAGATCCTTCCACAGGACGATCCAGGTGCGGCGAGCATAGCCGATCATGACGCGGCCGCCCCCTCGACGATGTCGTCGTAGATGCGGTGCAGCTCGTCGATGGGCAGGTCGGCGGCCGCCCGTTCGAGGAGCACGCGGCCCCCGGCCAGGATGACCACGCGGTCTGCGACCGAGAGACCGCCGCCGAAGCTATGCGTGGTGAGGACCACGGTGCCCCCCGCCGCCTTGAACGCGAGGAGGAACTCGACGAGCC
This sequence comes from Candidatus Nitrosocosmicus sp., assembly GCA_035654455.1. Taxonomy (GTDB): domain Bacteria; phylum Methylomirabilota; class Methylomirabilia; order Rokubacteriales; family CSP1-6; genus DASRWT01. The sequence goes on from DASRWT010000072.1 coordinate 34,548, forward strand.
ACTTCTGGCCGTGGCGGTCCAGGCCGCTGAAGGGCTCGTCGAGGAGGAGCAGGGGCAGCCGTCCGAGGGTGACGCGCGCGAGGCCGAGCCGGCGCTTCATGCCCGCCGAGAACGTGCGGGCCCGCTCGTCCGCGACCGCGTCCAGCTCCACCGCCTGCAGGCGCTCGCGCAGCCGGGCCGGCGAGGCGTCGAGACCGCCCATCACCGCCCAGAACCGAAGGTTCTCCCGCGCCGTGAGGTCCTCGTACACGAAGGAGCCGTGCGCCACCATTCCCACCTGCGCGCGCACGGCCTCCGGGTCCCGGACCGCATCGACGCCGCCCACCCGGAGACGGCCCGCGCCCGGCCGCACCAGTCCCGCCAGGATGCGCAGCAGGGTGGTCTTGCCCGCGCCGTTCGGCCCCAGCAGGGCCAGGCACTGCCCGGCGGGCAGCGTGAGCGAGACGTCGTCGAGCACGAGCGTCGCGCCGTACGCCTTGCGGATCCCGGCCGCTTCGATCACGTCAGAAAAAAGGAAGGAAGACGGCGAACCGTCTTCCTTCGCGGGATTGCGGGCTCAGCGGGTGGGAGCCATGGCGCGAAGCCGCGCGATGCGCTCCTCGACCGAGGGATGGGTGGAGAACAGGCTCTGCAGCATGCCGCCGCTCAGCGGATTCACGATGAAGAGATGGGCGGTGGCCGGCGTGGCGTGCATGGGCACGGCCTTGGACGCCATCTCCAGCTTCTCCAGCGCCTCCGCGAGCCCCCACGGCTTCCCCGCGATGTGCGCCCCGGTGGCGTCCGCGTGGAACTCCCGCGCCCGCGAGATCGCCAGCTGCACCAGCATGGCGGCGATGGGGGCGACGATGGCGAGGATGAGGGTGCCGAACACGCCGCTTCCGTGGCCCTCGTCGTCGCTGTCCCGCCGTCCGCCGCCGAAGATGGCGGCGAACTGGGCCATCTGGGCCAGGTAGGTGATGGCCCCGGCCAGGGTGGCGGCGATGGTCATGATGAGCGTGTCCCGGTTCTTCACGTGCGCGAGCTCATGGGCGAGCACGCCTTCGAGCTGGTCGCGGTCGAGGATGCGCAGAAGGCCTTCCGTCACCGCCACCGCGGCATGCTCCGGATTGCGGCCGGTGGCAAAGGCATTGGGCGCGTCTCCGGGAATGATGTACACCTTCGGCATGGGAATGCCGGCCCGGGTGGTGAGGTTCCGCACCAGCCCGTACAGCTGGGGCGCCTGTGCCTCATCCACGGGCTGGGCCCGGTACATGGCCAGGACCATCTTGTCCGAGAACCAGTAGCTGACGAAGTTCATGACCAGGGCCAGCCCAAAGGCCATGATCATGCCCTGCTGACCTCCGAGGGCCTGACCGATGAGGACGACCAGGCAGGTCAGAACCGCAAGCAGCACTCCGGTTTTAAAGACATTTCCCATGGATCTCCACCTCCCGATCGCATGCTAACAGTGCCCCCTCCGACCGTCAAGCAAGGGCCTTCCCGGGGGGCTTTTGGGTTGACAACCCCATACCCCGAGCATATACTGGCGCGGTTGTTGAAAAATCCCTTGTTTGTCGAATCTTTAACTGAGGTTTTGCCCATGGTCATCCGGGTCTCCGAGATTCCCGACGAGGGTCTCCGGATCGACGGACCCGAGGCGTTCGCGCGTCCGTTCGCCGACCCCGAGTGGATGCTCGACGGGGTCGAGCTGGCGCTGGAAAGAGACGCCGACGCCGTCTTCGTCCGGGGGACGCTCGAGGCGCGCGTTCCGCTGGTGTGCGGGCGCTGCTTGGAGCCGTTCGAGATGCGCGTCGCCTCGGAAGTCGACACGCGGTTCCTTCCCGCGCCGGAGGGCCGGGCGGAAGAGCGCGAGCTCGCCTCGGCCGATCTGGATTCCGACGTGTACGCCCATGACCAGCTGGATCTGGGCGCGCTGGTGGAGACCGAGACCACGCTGGCGCTGCCCATGAAGCCGCTCTGCCGCGAGGACTGCCGGGGGCTGTGCTCGGTGTGCGGCGGAAACCGAAACGTGACGGCCTGTGCCTGTCCCGAGCCCGCGACGGCATCCCGCTGGGCGGCGCTCAAGGGCCTCGCCGACCGCCTTCCACGATAGGAGCTCGCCCATGCCGCTGCCGAAGCGACGCCACTCGAGAACCCGCGGCAAGAAGCGCCGCACCCACTACAAGATGATCGCGCCCACCCGTTCCGTCTGCCCGCAGTGCCGCGAGGTCAAGCTGCCGCACCAGATCTGCCCGCATTGCGGCTTCTACAAGGGGCGCGAGGTCCTGACCGTCGAGGGCGAGTAGCGTCCGCCCCCGCCTCCGCCCATGAGGATCGCGCTCGATGCGATGGGAGGCGACTTCGGGCCCGCGGTGGTCGTCGAGGGCGCCGTGGTGGCGGCCCGCGAGCACGGGGTGGCCTCGGTGCTGGTGGGCGACAAGGCCGCCATCGAGCGGGAGATCGTCCGGCTGAAGGCCCAGGAGCTGCCGCTCAGCATCCGCCACGCCAGCCAGGTGGTGAGCATGGCGGAGTCGCCGGTACAGGCGCTCCGCCGCAAGCGCGACTCGTCGCTCCGGGTGGCCGCCGACCTCGTGAAGGACGGCGAGTGCCAGGCCCTCGTCTCCGCCGGCAATACCGGGGCCGCCATGGCCATCGGGATGTTCGTCCTCGGCTTGCTCCCCGGCGTCGAGCGTCCCGCCATCGCCACCACGCTGCCGAGCCTCGCCGGGTACACCGTGCTCATCGACTCCGGCGCCAACGTGGATCCCAAGCCCCGCCACCTCTTCCAGTTCGCGGTGATGGGCCATGTCTACTCGCGCGACATCATCGGCAAGGATCATCCGCGAGTGGGGCTTCTCTCGGTGGGCGAGGAGGAGGGCAAGGGGAACGAGCTGGTCAAGGACACCTTCGAGAGCCTGCGGGGGTCGTCGCTGAACTTCATCGGGAACGTCGAGGGGCGCGACATCTACAACGGCCGCTGTGACGTGGTGGTGACGGATGGCTTCACCGGCAACGTGTGCCTGAAGGTCTCCGAGAGCCTGGCGGAGATGCTGACCTCCATGATCCGGGAGGAGCTGACGCGGGACTTCCTGTCCAAGACGGGCGCGGTGCTGGCCCAGCGCGCCTTCGCGCGCATGAAGCGGCGGGTGGACTACACCGAGATGGGCGGGGCCCCGCTTCTCGGCATCAACGGCGCTTCCATCATCTGCCACGGCGCCTCGCCGGTGAAGGCGATCAAGAACGCGGTGCGGGTGGCGGCCGATTGGGTTCGCAACGACGTGAACCAGCACATCAAGACCGCGCTCGAGGCCGAGGCCGTCCTCGCCGAGGGTCGGGAGGGAGGCCGCGAATGACCCGCGCCCGCATCGTCGGCATCGGAGCCTACGCGCCCAAGCGCATCCTCACGAACGCGGAGCTGGAGAAGATGGTGGAGACCTCCGACGAGTGGATCGTCCAGCGGACCGGCATCCGCGAGCGCCACATCGTGGAGGACGGGGAGGGGCCGTCGGATCTCGCCATCCGGGCCGCCCACCAGGCGATGGAGCGGGCCCAGGTCACCCCGGAGGAGATCGACTTCATCGTGGTGGGCACCACCGCGGGGGACATGCACTTCCCGACCACCGCCAACCTGGTGCAGCATCGTCTCGGCTGCCGCAACGCGGGATCGGTCGACGTCTACGCGGCGTGCTCGGGCTCGGTGTACAGCCTGTCGATCGGGGCCCAGTACGTGCAGACCGGCAAGTACCGCACCGTGCTCTGCATCGGCGCCGAGTGCCTCTCGCGCATCACCGACTTCACCGACCGCGGCACCTGCATCCTGCTCGCCGACGCGGCGGGCGCGGCGGTGCTGCGGCCCGCCGCCGACGGCAACGGGATCATCGACACCGATCTCTACTCGGACGGCCGCTACGGCGAGCTCCTGATCCAGCCCGCGGGGGGCTCCCTGCACCCGGCCAATCATGAAACGGTCGATCAACGCTTGCACTACGCCAAGATGAAGGGGAACGAGGTCTTCAAGGTCGCGGTCCGCATGTTCGGCGAGTGCGCCGAGCGCATCCTCAAGAACAACGGCTTCACCGCCGCCGATCTCGACCTCTTCGTGCCCCACCAGGCGAACCTGCGCATCATCGAGGCGGCGGTGAAGCGCCTCAAGGTGCCGATGGAGCGGGTGATGGTGAACGTGGAGCGCTACGGCAACACCGGCGCCGCGTCGGTCTACGTCGCGCTCGAGGAGGCGTGGGCCACCGGGCGCGTGAAGCCGGGCGATCTCATCCTGCTCGCCGCCTTCGGGGGCGGCTTCACCTGGGGTGCGGCGCTGCTGCGATGGTAGCCGGCGCGATCGCGTTCCTGTTCCCGGGCCAGGGCTCCCAGGAGGTGGGAATGGGCCGGGCGCTGGCCGAGGCCTCGCCGGCCGCGGCCGCGGTGTGGGCCGAGGCCGAAGACGCGCTCGCCTTCCCCCTCTCGCGGCTCTGCTTCGAGGGGCCGGCCGAGGAGCTGGCCCTCACCGCGAACACCCAGCCCGCGGTGCTGACCGCCAGCGTGGCCGCGGCGGCCGCGCTCGCGGAGCGCGGGGTGACGCCGGAGCTGGCCGCCGGCCACAGCCTGGGCGAGTACTCGGCGCTGGTGGTGGGCGGCGTGCTGTCCTTCGCGGAGGCGGTGCGGCTCGTACGGCGCCGCGGCGAGTTCATGCAGGAGGCGGTCCCGGTGGGCACCGGGGCCATGGCGGCCCTGATGGGCCTCGACCTCGCGGTCGCCGAGCAGGTGTGCGCGGAGGCCGCCCGGGGCGAGGTGGTCGGGGTGGCCAACATCAACTCCCCGGGGCAGATCGTGATCGCGGGGCACCGCGCCGCGGTGGAGCGCGCGGTGGCCGGCGCGGCCGCGCGCGGAGCCCGCAAGAGCGTGATGCTCCCGGTGAGCGCACCCTTCCACTGCGCGCTGATGAAGCCGGCCGCGGACCGCCTCGCCGCCGAGCTGGACCGCGTCGCGGTGTCGGCGCCGCGCATCCGCATCGTGCGCAACGTCGACGCGGGCGTGACCACCTCCGCGGACGAGGTGAAGCCGTTCCTGGTCCAGCAGGTGGCGAGCCCGGTGCGGTGGACCGAGTGCGCGGAGCGGCTGCAGCGCGAGGGCGCGGGCGCCTTCCTCGAGGTGGGGCCGGGCCGGGTGCTGGCGGGCCTGCTGAAGCGGACGCTCGACGGGGCCCGGGCCCACTCGGTGGAGGATCCGGCGTCGCTCGAGAAGGCGGTGGCGGCCCTGGCCGGAGGGCCGGCGTGACCGAGGCCAAGACGCTGGCCGGGAGGGTCGCGATCGTCACCGGCGGCAACCGCGGGATCGGGCTCGCGATCGCCCGGTTGCTGGCAGAGGACGGCGCCTCCGTGGTAGTCTCTGGCCGCGACGCAGCGCGTCTGGACGCGGCGGTCAAAGAGCTGGAATCACTGGGCGCGCCCGCGCTGGGCGTGCCCGCCGACGCGACCAAGCGCGAGGACGCGGACCGCCTGGTCGAGGTGACCCGCGAGCGCTTCGGGCGCATCGACGTGCTGGTGAACAACGCGGGCATCACGCGGGACCAGCTCCTGGTCCGGATGAAGGACGACGACTGGGACCAGGTCCTCGACACGAACCTGCGCGGGGTGTTCCTGATGACCCGCGCGGTCGGCAAGGTGATGATGAGGCAGAAGAGCGGGCGCATCATCAACATCGCGTCCGCCGCGGGGGCCATGGGCAACCCGGGGCAGGTGAACTACTCGGCAGCCAAGGCGGGGGTGATCGGGCTCACCAAGGCCTCGGGGCGCGAGCTGGCGCACTGGAACATCCTGGTGAACGCGGTGGCTCCCGGGCTGATCGAGACCGACATGGCGGCCGCGATCCCGGCGGAGGCGCGCGAGGCGATGCTCCAGCAGGTTCCGCTCAAGCGTATCGGGCAGGGGCGCGAGGTGGCGGAGGTGGTGCGGTTCCTGGCCGGCGACGGGGCGAGCTACGTCACGGGCCAGACGATCCACGTCAACGGCGGACTGTACGTCTGACGAATCCAGAATCACCCGCAGTCAGGAGGGAGGGCATGGCGAAGCCGGTTGAGGAGCGCGTGAAAGAGATCATCGTGGAGCAGCTCGGGGTGGAGGAGGACGAGGTGCTGCCCGCGGCCAAGTTCATCGAGGACCTGGGCGCCGATTCCCTCGACACCGTCGAGCTGGTCATGGCGTTCGAGGAGGAGTTCGACCTGGAGATCCCCGACGAGGATGCGGAGAAGATCGCCACCGTGGGGGATGCCATCAGCTACATCAAAGAGAACTCCTGAGAGCGGAGCGGGTGAGCATGGCGGAGATGCGACGCGTCGTCGTCACCGGGGTGGGCGCGGTCACTCCGGTGGGCAACACGGCCGAGGAGTTCTGGGCCGCGCTGATCCAGGGGAAGTCCGGGATCGGGCCCGTCACGCGCTTCGACGCCTCGTCCTTGCCCACCCGGATCGCGGGGGAGCTGAAGGGGTTCGACCCGCTCCGCTACATCGACAAGAAGGACGACCGCAAGCTCGACCCGTTCCTCAAGTACGCGATCGCCTGCGCGGCGATGGCGGTGGAGGACGCGGGGCTGAACGTGGAGCGAGTGGACCGCACCCGCTTCGGGGTGCTGGTCGGCTCGGGCATCGGGGGGATCACCACCCTCCTCGAGACCCACAAGGTCCTGCTCGAGAAGGGCCCGGACCGGGTCTCGCCGTTCTTCATCCCGATGCTCATCATCAACATGGCCTCGGGCCTGATCTCGATGCGATTCGGGGCCCGGGGGCCCAACTCGTCGGTGGTCACCGCGTGCGCGACCGGCAACCACGCCATCGGCGACGCGATGAGAATCATCCAGCGCAACGACGCCGACGTCATGATCGCGGGCGGGTCGGAGGCGATCATCCTGCCGCTCACCTTCGCCGGCTTCTGCCAGATGAAGGCGATGTCTACCCGAAACGATGATCCGGGCCGCGCGAGCCGCCCCTTCGACGCCGCCCGCGACGGCTTCGTGTGCGGCGAGGGGGGCGGGCTCCTGGTGCTGGAGTCGCTCGACCACGCGCTGGCCCGCGACGCGCGCATCTACGCGGAGGTGGTGGGCTACGGGATGACCGGCGACGCCCACCACATGACCGCGCCGGATCCGGAGGCGGACGGCGCGTCGCGGGCGATGAGCCTGGCCCTGCGCGACGCGGGCGTCGAGCCCACCTCGGTGGGCTACATCAACGCCCACGGCACCTCGACCCTCTACAACGACAAGTCGGAGACCATGGCCATCAAGCGGGTGTTCGGCGACCACGCGCGCAAGCTCGCGGTGTCGTCCACCAAGTCGATGACCGGGCACCTGCTGGGCGCCGCGGGCGGCATCGAGGCCATCGCCACCGCGTTCGCGATCCACCACGGGATCCTGCCGCCCACCATCAACTACGAGACGCCGGACCCGGACTGCGACCTGGACTACGTCCCCAACCAGGCCCGCAAGCAGGACGTGGAGATCGCGCTCAGCAACGCGTTCGGCTTCGGGGGCACCAACGCCACCCTCGTCCTCCGGAAGTATCGTCCCTAGTTGACGCCCGCGGTCGACCCGCGGGAGGCGCTGGGCGCCCGGCTCGGCCACCCCTTCCAGGACCCCCTGCTCCTCCGGGAAGCGCTCACCCACCGCTCGTTCGCCCACGAGAACCCGGGCAATCTCGACAACGAGCGGCTCGCCCTCCTGGGCGACGCCGCGCTCTCGCTGGTGGTGGCCGAGCGGCTCCTCGCGATCGCGCCCGACGAGCCGGTGGGCGTGCTGACCCCGCGGCGCGCCGCCCTGGTGTCGGGCGAGAGCCTCGCGCGCTGGGCGCGCGGGGTGGGTCTCGGCGCGCATCTGCGCCTCGGGCGCGGGGAGGAGCAGATGGGCGGGCGCGACAAGGACTCGGTGCTGGCCACCGCGCTCGAGGCGGTGCTGGGGGTGATCTTTCGCGAGGGTGGCCTCGAGGCGTGCGGGCGGGCGGTCGCGCTCCTGGCCGTGTGGTAACCTGCAGCCATGCGTCTCTGGCCGTTCCAGACCGAGCGTGACGACGTCGTCGGCATCAACGGAGCCGCGCTCGATCGGATCGGCGTGGTCGAGGACCTGCTGCGCCGCAACGTGGAGGACGTTTTCCGCGTGGAGCGGCAGGAGGCTCGCGGGGCCAGCTACGGATGGGGCGGTACGCTGCTCGTCGAGCCCGCGCGCGCCCTCGCCCTGATCGAGGCGCGCTTCAAGCCGTTCGGCTATACCCCGTTCCTCGGCCGGCAGGGCGACCTGGCCTGGATCCGCGCGGTGCCGCTCGCCGAGGTCGGCGAGCGCGGCCGCTCCGGCCTCAATCTGGTGCTGTTCGTGCTGACGGTGCTCTCCACCCTGGCCGCGGGCTGCATGGTCACGGGCTCCTTCCCCTTCGTGACCTTCAACCCGCTCCTGCAGCCGACGCGCCTGCTCGCGGGCCTGCCCTTCGCGGCGACCCTGCTGGCGATCCTCGGCACCCACGAGTTCGGCCACTACTTCACTGCGCGCTACTACGGAGCCTCGGTGAGCCTGCCGTTCTTCATCCCGGCTCCGCCCCCGATCTTCCTCTTCGGGACCATGGGGGCGGTGATCCGCATGCGATCGCCCGCGCGCGACCGCAACTCGCTGTTCGATATAGCGGTGGCGGGCCCCCTGGCGGGCCTGGTGGTGGCGGTGCCCGCGCTGCTGCTGGGGCTCTCCTGGTCCCGAATCGGGATGGTGCTGCCCCAGGGCGCGGGACTCACCTTCGGCGACTCCCTGCTCATGCGGGCCCTGACCTGGATGGTATTCGGCTCGATCCCGAGCGGCATGGACGTGTTCGTGCACCCGGTGGCGCTGGCGGGGTGGGTCGGCCTCTTCGTGACCGCGCTCAACCTCTTCCCGGTGGGCCAGCTCGACGGCGGGCGGATCGCCTACGCCCTCTTCGGCCCCTGGCACCGGCAGGTCTCGATCGCCACCTTCGTGGGGCTGATGCTGCTGGGGGCGGTGTTCCGCTCCGCCAACTGGATCGTGTTCGCGGGCGTCATCCTGCTGCTGATGGGCTTTCACCATCCGCCGCCGCTCGACGACCTGACGCCGCTGTCGCCGCGCCGCTACGCCCTGGGCGTGTTCTGCCTGATCCTGCTTATCCTCCTGATCCCCCCCGTCCCGATCAGCTAGGCCGGGGTCAGGTCTTACATTCCGACATTCGTCCGCCGGAGGTCCGTGCGGCCAGCCGGGAAATGTAGGAATGTAAGACCTGACCCCGGGCGTCTCTCGCGCGAGGCATTGCCAGAGGCGACCCCGGGCGGGTAAGATTGCCGCGCTTTGCGCCGCCTCCTCCACTCGTCGCCCGTCGTCACCCGGAGAGACCCCCGTGCCTGAAGAGCGGGCGATGGACGCCAAGGGCCTCGAGGCCCTGATCCGGAAGGGCGACGTCGACACCGTGCTCACGGTGTTCGCCGACGGCCTTGGTCGGCTCATGGGCAAGCGGGTGGTCGGGCGCTACTTCCTCGATCACGTCCTGCACGAGGGCGTGCACGCCTGCATCTACCTCTTCACGGTGGACATGGAGATGGAGCCCTTGCCGGGCTTCAAGCTCACCTCGTGGGAGCGGGGCTACGGGGACATGAAGCTCGTGCCCGACCTGACCACCTGGCGCGTCCTGCCCTGGCTGCCCAAGACCGCGCTCGTGTTCTGCGACGTCTACACCGAGGAGGGCGAGCCCATCGAGGAGGCGCCGCGCTGGGTGCTCCGCCGGCAGCTCGACCGCGCGGTGGCCGCCGGCTACCGGGTGAAGACCGCCTCCGAGCTCGAGCTCTACCTCTTCCGGGAGTCCTTCGACGAGGCGCGGGCCAAGCGCTACCACGGCCTCACTCCGGTCTCCAACTACCTCGAGGACTACCACATCCTCCAGACCTCCAAGGAGGAGCCGCTGGTGCGCGCCATCCGCAACGGGATGGAGGCGGCGCGGGTCCCGGTGGAGTTCTCCAAGGGGGAATGGGGGCGGGGGCAGGAGGAGATCAACCTCCGCTACGCGGACGCGCTGGAGATGGCCGACCGCCACGTGCTCTACAAGCACGGGGTGAAGGAGATCGCCTGGCAGCAGGGCTGCTCGGTGACCTTCATGGCCAAGTACGACATGGGAGCGGCGGGCTCGTCCTTTCACCTCCACTCCTCGGTGTGGGACAAGGCGGGCCGCCGCAACGTGTTCGCGGCCAAGGACCGCGCGGGCACCCCGATCTTCCAGCAGTGGCTCGCCGGGCAGATGGCGATGGCCCGCGACTTCGCCTACTTCTACGCCCCGACCGTCAACGCCTACAAGCGCTACCAGGCCGGCTCCTTCGCGCCCACCCGCATCGCGTGGGGCTGGGACAACCGCACCTGCGGCTTCAGGATCTGCGGGGAAGGCGGCGGCTTCCGGGTGGAGAACCGCATCCCGGGCGCGGACGCCAACCCGTACCTCGCCTTCGCGGCCACCATCGCGGCGGGCCTGCACGGAGTTCACAAGGGGCTGCGGCCACCGCCGATGTACGAGGGCAACGCCTACGAGGACGCGGCGCTGCCCCAGGTGCCGAAGACCCTGCGCGATGCGCTGGCCGCGCTCGAGGCCTCGGAGATCGCGAGGGCCACGCTCGGGCCGCGGGTGGTCGAGCACTACCTCCAGCACGGGCGCCTCGAGCAGCAGGCCTACGACCAGTCCGTCACCGACTGGGAGCTCATCCGCCACTTCGAACGCATCTAAAAAAAAGCGCGAAGCCACCCTATCGAGGTCGTCGCTCGCGACGACCGTACAATCAAATAAGAGCGGGTCGCACTACGGAGAAGGCCCGGATGCCGAGCATGGAGGTCGTCGCTCGCGACGACCGTACAACAAATAGGAGCGGGTCGCACTACGGAGAAGGCCCGAATGCCGAGCATGGAGGTCGTCGCTCGCGACGACCGTACAATCAAGTAAGAGCGGGTCGACCAACCGGGAAGCGTCGAGCACCCGAGAACGACAGCAGAACGGAGAAGCTCCAGATGCCCAGAAGACTCGAGAACAAGATCACCCTGATCACCGGCGCCGGCATGGGCATGGGCCGGGAGGCGGCGCTGCTCTTCGCCCGCGAGGGCGCCCGGGTGGTGGTGGCCGACCTCAACGGTCAGGCCGCGGCCGAGACCGTCGACCAGGTGAAGCGTGCGGGCGGGGAGGCCCTCGCCACCGTGGGCGACGTGGCGGTGGAGGCAGAGGTGAAGCGCATGGTGGAGGAAGGGGTGCGCCGCTTCGGCGCGCTCCACGTGCTCTACAACAACGCGGGCGTGCTGTGGAAGGACCGGGACCGCTCGGTGCTGGAGACCGACGGCGAGCAGTGGGACCGCGTGATGGGGATCAACCTCAAGAGCGTGTTCTGGGTCACCAAGTACGGCATCCCTCACCTCCGCGCCGCGGGGGGCGGCTCGATCATCCTGGTGGGCTCGGTCTCGGCGCTGGCCGGCTTCACCCGCGCCCAGGACGCCTACACCGCGGCCAAGGGCGCGCTGATCTCCCTGAACAAGTCGCTCGCCATCCAGTTCGCCAAGGACAACATCCGCTCCAACGTGATCCACCCCGGCATCGTCGAGACCCCGCTGCAGGCCCCGTATCTCACCGACGCGCTGAGGGCCGAGTTCAAGACCGGGATCCCGCTGGGCCGCATCGGCCAGCCCCGGGACATCGCCAACGCCGCCCTCTTCCTCGCCTCCGACGAGTCGTCGTTCATGACCGGGGCGGAGATGATCATCGACGGCGGCTTCATGGCCCAGTAGTGACGGCCCACTGGCCCGGCTTCCATCTCCCACTTCTAGCAAGGAGGCGTCCATGCTGAAGCGCGCGCGTCGCGCCCTCGTCCTCGCCCTCACCGGCTCGCTGGCCGCGCTGCTCGCGGTCACGCCGGCGGCGGCCCAGAAGCAGTCCGTCGTCATCTACACCGCGATCGAGAACGAGCAGATCGCGGAGTACAAGAAGGCGTACGAGAAGGCGCTGCCCAACCTGGACGTAAAGATGCTGCGGCTGTCGACCGGCGACATCGCGGCGCGCTTCATGGCCGAGAAGGACAACATGCAGGCCGACCTGATCTGGGGCGTGGGCGCCACCAACATGCTCCAGTTCAAGAACGCGGGCCTGCTCGAGCCCTACGCCCCCAAGGGCCTCGAGCGCATCCAGCCCCTGTTCCGCGACAAGGCCAACCCGCCGGCGTGGGTTGGCCTCGACATCTACATGTCCGCCTTCTGCTTCAACACCGAGGTCGGCAAGAAGCACAGCCTGCCCCGGCCCGAGTCGTGGGCCGACCTCACCAAGCCGGTCTACAAGGGCCACGTGGTGATGCCGAACCCGGCGTCCTCGGGGACCGGGTACCTGTCGGTGGTCTCGGTGCTGCAGCGAATGGGCGAGGCCGAGGGCTGGAAGTACCTCGACGCGCTCGACAAGAACATCGCGGAGTACACCAAGTCCGGCTCCAAGCCCTGCAAGGACTCAGCGGCGGGCGAGCGGGCGGTCGGGGTCTCCTTCGAGTACGTGGCCCACGAGATGATCAAGAAGGGCTCTCCGGTGCAGATGGTGCTGCCCAGGGAGGGATCGGGCTACGAGATCGAGGCCAACGGGCTCACCAAGAAGGGGGCCAAGAATGCGGCCGCCAAGCAGTTCCTCGACTGGGCCATCACCGACGAGTCGCTCAAGATCGCCGCGCAGTTCTTCGCCGCGGTGAGCGCGCCCGGGTTCGCCGCGCCCGAGGGCCTGCCCAAGGACGTGAGCAAGGTGGTCTTCCCGAACGACTTCGACTGGTCCGCGAAGAACCGCGACCGCATCCTGGCCGAGTGGCAGAAGCGGTACGCAAAGTAGCGTTCGAGCTTGGCGAGGTGCAGCCGAAGGCGAGCCGATTCGAGCTTGGCGAGGCGCAGCCGAAGGCGAGCCGAGCGGATAAATAATGAAGCTACCGGTCGACTCGTCTGGCGTAACGACTGACCAGCTCCACGCCGCCCTCTCCCGGCTCGGCTATGCGGCCTTCCGGCCGGGCCAGCGTGAGGCGGTGGAGACGCTGCTGGCCGAGGGGCGCCTGCTGCTGGTCGCGCCGACCGGCGGCGGCAAGAGCCTGAGCTACCAGCTGCCGGGCACGCTCCTGCCCGGCACCACCCTGGTGATCTCGCCCCTGGTCGCGCTGATGGCCGACCAGGTCCAGGCGCTCGAGGCGCGCGGCGTGGCCGCGACGTATCTGGCCGCCACTCTCGACGCCTCCGAGATGCGGCAGCGCATGGCCCGACTCGCCGCGCGCGCGTACCGCCTCGTCTACGTGGCCCCCGAGCGCCTGGCCTTTCCGGGATTCCGGGCGATGCTCCGCGATCTGGACGTCCCGCTGGTGGCGGTCGACGAGGCCCACTGCATCAGCGAGTGGGGGCACGACTTCCGTCCGGAGTACCTCGCGATCGGGGGCGTGGTCGCGGACCTGCCGGGCGCCCGCGTGCTGGCGTGCACCGCGACCGCCACCCCGATCGTGCGGGACGAGATCCTGGCGCGCCTGGGCCTGCCGCCCGACACGCCCCAGATGGTGCGGGGCTTCGCGCGCCCCAACCTGTCCCTCCGCGCGGTGGAGGTGGAGGGCCGTCGCGAGCGCGACGGGCTGGTGGACGCGGCCCTGGCCGAAGCCCTGGGCGGTCCGGGGAGGAGCGGAGGCACCGCCATCGTCTACGCGCCGACCCGGAAGCGGGCCGAGGAGGAGACCGGGAGGCTGGCCGCCCGCGGCTGGGAGGCGGTGGCCTACCACGCCGGGCTCGATGGACGGACGCGCGACGCCGCGCAGCGCGCCTTCGCCGAGGGCCGGGTCGAGGTGGTGGTGGCGACCAACGCCTTCGGGATGGGCATCGATCGGCCCGACGTCCGCGCGGTCGTCCACCTGGCCCCTCCCGGCTCCATCGAGGCGTACTACCAGGAGGTCGGGCGCGCGGGTCGGGACGGCGCGCCGGCGCTCGGCCTGTTGCTGGTGGCGGCGGGTGACCTGGCCCTGCGCCGCGCCCTGCTCGAGCGCGGCTCCGAGGGGTCCGTTCCCGACCCGGCGGTGGTCGAGCACAAGTGGGGAATGTTCCTCGAGCTGATTCGCTGGGTCGAGGGGGGAAGCTGCCGTCACGACGCGATTCTTCGCTACTTCGGAGACGAGGCGGAGACCCTCCACGGCTGCGGGCGGTGCGACGTCTGCCGCGGCCTCGACGCCGAGGGCGAGGCGGGGGACAGCGAGCGCGTCACCCTGATCGTCCGCAAGGCCCTCTCTGGAGTGGCCCGGCTCCACAACCGCTTCGGGCTGCAGACCGTGGTCAAGCTGATCCACGGTGAGCCCGACGAGCGGATCGAGCGCGCCGGCCTCACCCGGGTGCCCACGTTCGGCAACCTCAAGGAGCACCCGCAGCCCTGGCTGCTGGCGCTGCTCCGCCGCTGTGTCTCGGCGGGCTGGGTGAGCTTCAGCGGGCGCGAGCGGCCGGTGGTGGTGCTGACCGACGAGGGCCGCGCGGTCATGAAGGGCGAGCGGCCGGTGCGCCTCCTGCTGCCGTCGGCCACCAGGCGGGCCCCGGCGGGAGGCGCGCGGGGCGAGCCCCGGCGCCGGCCCGCGCGCGAGGCCGGCGAGCTCGACGCGGCGGCCCAGGCGCTCTTCGAGGCGCTGCGGCGGCATCGGCTCACGGTGGCCCGCGCGGAGGGCATGGCCCCGTTCATCGTGGCAAGCGACCGGACCCTGCGCGACATCGCGCTGCTGCGGCCGCGTACCCTGGCCGAGCTCGAGCTGGCCCACGGCGTGGGGCCCCACAAGGCGGAGCGCTACGGGCCGGGCTTCCTCCGGGTCATCGCGGAGGAGACGGGGAAGGCCGGCCCCCGATGACTCCGGTGAGCGCGCCCGCGCCGTCGCGCCCGGCCGCGGTCGCGCTGCTCGGCATCGCCAAGAAGTTCGGTCAGTTCGTGGCCCTCCGCGACATCGACCTCACGGTGGCCCCCGGCGAGTTCGTGTGCTTCCTGGGCCCGAGCGGGTGCGGCAAGACCACGCTGCTCCGGATCATCGCGGGCCTCGAGCGACAGAACGCGGGGCAGGTGACGATGGCCGGGCGGGACGTCTCGGGGCTGCCGCCCAGCCTGCGCAACTACGGCATCGTGTTCCAGTCCTACGCCCTCTTCCCGAATCTCACGGTGGCGCGGAACGTGGGCTACGGCCTCGAGACCCGCCGGAGGCCGCGCGCCGAGATCGATCGGAGGGTTGACGAGCTGCTGACCCTGGTCGGGCTCTCGGCGCACAAGGCCAAGTACCCGGCCCAGCTCTCCGGCGGCGAGCAGCAGCGCATCGCGCTGGCCCGGGCGCTGGCCCCGTCGCCCGCGCTGCTCCTGCTGGACGAGCCGCTGTCCGCGCTGGACGCGCGGGTGCGGCAGAGCCTCCGCCACGAGATCCGCGCGCTGCAGCGCCGCCTCGGCGTCACCACCATCATGGTGACCCACGACCAGGAGGAGGCGCTGAGCCTCGCCGATCGGGTCGCGGTCATGAACCACGGACGCGTCGAGCAGTTCGCGCGACCGGACGAGATCTACGACCGGCCGGCCAGCCTGTTCGTGGCGACCTTCGTCGGCACCGCCAGCCTGCTGCACGGCACGCTCGGCGCTGACGGCGCGCTCACGTGCGTCGCGGGGCGCCTGCCCCTCGGCGTCGCGACGCGCCCGGCCGGCGCTGTCGTGGCGGCGGTCAGACCCGAGCACGTTCGCTTCGTGGACGCGTCGAGCGCCGGGCTGGACGCGAAGGTGGAGCTCGTGCTCCCGCTCGGTCCGCTCGTCGTGTACGACGTGGTGCTGGCCGACGGCACGACGCTCAAGGTCACGGGGTCGCGCGGCTTCGGCGCGACCTCGCACGCGCCCGGCGACGTCGTGCGTCTGGCCCTGGCGCCGGGCGTGCCGGTCTCGGTGTTCCCGGCATGACGCGGATGCTGCGCGAATGGCAGCTCGTGCTGCCG
>DASRWT010000073.1:0-4215 GCA_035654455.1 Candidatus Nitrosocosmicus sp.
TCGGCGCTCACGAGGCAGCGGAGCCGCCTCAGGAGATGCGGCAGCAGCGCCGGCCGGTCCCGGCCCACCAGCGATGCCGGTACGCGGGCGGCGAGACCGAGCACGGCGTCGGCGGCCGCGGTATCCCCCGGCCCGCCGAGCAGCACGGGCGCCAGCCCCTTCCCGGCCAGACGGTCGGCGAGCTCGGCCCAGCTCGCCACCGCCCAGCGCTTGGCGGGGCCTCCCGCGGCGCCGAGGTGCAGCCCGATGGCGGACTTTCCGGGGACGGCGCCGGCGAGCAGCGCCTCCGCCTCGGCGTCGAGTGCGGGCTCGCAGGGTGGGCGCAGCCGGGGCTCCATCGCGGGCGCGGGCATCCCGAGCGCTTCCACCAGCAGCCGGTACTCGTCGACCTGATGGCGGCGTGGATCGGGGAGCGGGACCCGATCCGTCAGCAGCGCGCCTCGCGCGTCGGTGTCGAAGCCGACGCGGCGCCGCGCGTGCCAGCGGCGGGCGGCGCGCGCGGCCTCGAAGGAGTTCGGCAGGATGAGGGCGACGTCCGGCCGCGCGCCGGCCAGCGCGTGGGCGAATCGGCTCCGCCCCGCACCCGCCGGATACTCGAGAAATGCGTCGGCCACGCCCTGTCCCCGCAGCACGGAGGCCCAGCGGCCCACCACGGTGATGGTGGCGTCGGGCGCGGCGGCGCGGAGCCCCGCCAGCGCCGGCAGCGCCATCACCGTATCGCCCAGCCAGTTGGGCGCGCGCACGACATAGGCGGGCGCTCCGCCCGCGCTCATTGCATCATGGCGCGCGCCGGCGCGGCGACTTGACGAAGGGCGTTCACCCACGCGGCCTGCCCGCTGGCGAGCACCATGCGCACCGAGAGGATCCAGAGGGGCAGTCGCAATGGTGGGAAATCGCGGAGGCGCATCGCGTCCTTTTCGGTGGTGATGAGCCCCTCCGCGCCCGCCATCGCCGCCCGCCGCGCCAGCTCCGCGAGGTCGCCCTCCGTGTACCAGTGGTGGTCGCCGAACTCGATGAAGCCCGCGAGCGGGATACCGAGGCCCTGCGCCGTTTCCATGAACGAGCGCGGCGCGGCGAGTCCGCCGAAAGCCAGCAGCCGCCGCCGGGTCAGCTCGGCGAGCGGCAAGCGGGTCCCGTCGCCGACGCGGCGCGCCTCGACGGGCTCGTAGCGCGCGGAGGCGACGGGCGCGGGTGAATCGTGCAGGCGCAGCGTGCGCGTCACCGCCTCCACATCCTCGTCTCCGCGCGGGTTGGTGACGATCACCAGCTGGGCCCGCCGGAGCGCGGAGAGCGGCTCGCGCAGGCGGCCGCGCGGGAACAGACGGCCATTGCCCCACGGCGACCGGGCGCTCACCACCAGGATCTCGAGCGTCTTGGCGATGGTGCGGTTCTGGAAGCCATCGTCGAGGAGGATGACGGAGGCGCCCAGGGCCTCCAGGGCGTGCCGCCCGGCCTCGAAGCGATTCTCGCCCACCACCACGGGAATTCCGGGCAGTCGCTCGGCCAGGAGCAGGGGCTCGTCCCCCGCGCTCCGCGCTCCGAGCCGCACGCCTTGACGATCGGCCACCACGTGCACGCCTCGCGTCGAGCGGCCGTAGCCGCGGCTCACCACCGCCGGGGCCGCGCCGAGCGCCACCAGCGTGAGCGCGGCCAGCTCGACGAGCGGGGTCTTGCCGCTGCCGCCCAGGGTCAGGTTGCCGAGCGAGACCACCGGGCAGGGTAGCCGCCCCGTGGAGAGCAGGCGCCAATCGTACGCCAGGCCGCGGACGGCGAGGCCCGCGCGATAGCCGACCGACAGGGCGCCGAGCCCGGCCGCGAGCACGGGATGAGTGCCCTCTTCCCAGGCGCCCCGCAGCCAGCCCTCGGGGTCCCGGCGCAGGCGCACCACGGACTCGCTGCTCGCGCGGCCCCCGGTGCCCGTCTCGCCTCTCGCGATCTCACCGCTCGACATGTGGCTCGTCACTCTCCCCTGCCATCAGATATCGCTCGATCAGCTCCATGGTCGCCCGCACCCCGCCCTGCCGGCGGATCACCGCCTGATAGCCCGCCTCGCCCATGGCCCGGGCGATGTCCGGCTTCTCCAGCAGCGACCGCAGCTCGGCCTCGAGCCCGGCCCCATCGGCCACGCGCCGCGCCGCGCCCACTCCCAGCAGGAGCTCGGCGCTCTCGCGGAAATTGCTCGTGTAGGGTCCGAAGAGCACGGGCTTCGACCGCAGCGCGGGCTCAAGCATATTATGCCCCCCCGTGGGCGCCAGGCTGCCACCCACGAAGACCACCTCGGCCAGCCGGTAGAGTCGCGCCAGCTCGCCCACGGTGTCGAGGATGATGACCGACTGGCCCTTCCGGGCCGTGGGAAGCCGGCTGCGGCGCACCGCGGCCAACCCCCGGTCCGCCAGGATCCGCTCCACCTCCGGCACTCGCTCCGGGTGACGCGGAGCCAGCACGAGCGCCAGGTCGGGGTAGTCCGTCCGGAGGCGCCCGAACACCTCGGCCACGATCTCCTCTTCCCCGCGATGAGTGCTTCCCGCCACCCAGACCCGCTCGCCGGGGGCGAGGCGGAGGAGCTTCTCCCAGAGCTCGCGGTTGCCCGCGCCCTCGGGCTCGGCATCGGTCTTGAGGCTGCCGGTCACCACCACGCGCTCCGGGGACGCGCCCAGGGCGATGATGCGGCGGGCATCCTCCGGCGACTGCATGCCGAAGACGGTGACGGAGCCGAGCATCCGGCGGGTGAGGAAGGACACCCAGCGGTAGCGCCGGAACGACCGGTCGGAGATGCGTCCGTTGGCAATCATGCTCGGCACGTTGCGGCCCGCGAGGGCGCCCAGGAAGTTCGGCCAGAGCTCGGTCTCCATGCCGATGAAGAAGCGTGGCTTGATGGCGCCGACCGCGCGCCGCACGGGACCGGGGAGGTCGAGCGGGAAATAGCGGTGGGTGGCCACCGGCGAGAGCCGGTCCACCACGATGCGCGCGCCGGTGGGCGTCACCGTGGTCAGCACCACCGCCAGCTCGGGCCAGCGGCGACGGATCGCCTCCACCAGCGGGATCGCGGTGATCGCCTCGCCCACCGAGACCGCGTGCACCCAGCAGCGCGGCTCGGGCGGCAGGCCGGCGCCGATATGCCCCAGGCGCTGGCGGAGATTGAGCGGATGGCCGCGGCGCAGGAGCCGCTCGAGGAGGGCGAAGGGCGTGTAGACCACCAGCGCCAGGAAGAGCACCAGCGTGTAGAGGGCGCGCATCAGGCGGCCGCCTCCGCGTCCGCGCGCCCGCTCACCGCGTGGAGCGCGGCTTCCACTTCCTTGCGAGCCGCCTCGCGCGCGTGGCGATCGGCGTCGCGCGCCACCGCGATGGGCTCGGCGAAGCGCATCACGCAGCGGGCGAAGGGGCGCGGGATGCGGAAGCCGTCCCAGGAGCGCAGGCGCCACTCGGATGAGGCGCCCAGCGCCACCGGCACGATGGCGGCGCCGCTGAGCGCGGCCAGCGTGACCACGCCCGGCTTGACGATCTCGCGCGGCCCGCGGGGGCCGTCGGGCACCACCAGCACGCTCACGCCCTCCGCCAGCGAGCGCGCGAGGGCGCGGAGCGCGGCCGCGCCCCCCTGGCTCGAGGACCCGCGCACCACGTCGAGCCCCATGCGGCCGCAGAGCCGGGCCACCAGCTCGCCGTCCCGCGAGCGGCTCGTGAGCACGCGGAGGCGCCGCCCGCGATAGAGAGGGGGCAGCAGCAGCACGCGCGAATGCCAGGAGGCGAATACGAACGGCGTGCCCGCCCGCCAGCGCGCGCCCGCCTCCCCCTCCGCGAACCGCACCGAGCAGGAGCCCGCGAGGAGGCGCAGCGCGGCGGCCCCGAGCGGGGGTCCGAGCCGGAGCGCCAGCACGGACGGCACCGTCATGCCGCGCGCGCGGAGGCGAGCACGGCGCGCGCGGCGCGACGCCCCACCCCGGGCTCGCCGAGCCGCCCGCGCAGCTCGCCGAAGGCCGCGCGCTGGGCGGCGGCGATGCCGGGCTCGGCCAGAAGCCGCCGGGCCTCGTGCGCCAGCCGCGCGCCGGTGACCTCTTCTTGCAGCAGCTCCGGGACCACGTCGCGCCCCGCGACGATATTGGGCAGGCTGATGCGCGGGATGCGGATGAGCAGGCGGGAGACCACCGCGGTGAAGCGGGACACGCGGTAGCAGACCACCATGGGCGTGCCGAGCAGCGCGGCTTCCAGGGTGGCGGT
>DASRWT010000074.1:0-27690 GCA_035654455.1 Candidatus Nitrosocosmicus sp.
TCAATTTCCGCGACCATGCGGCGGGCCGCCACCTGGTCACGGACGACGCGCCCTTCGGGGGCGGGGGCGGCATGATCCTCAAGCCCGACCCCCTCGCCGCTTGCCTCGAGACGGTGCGCACCCCGGCGGCGCGGGTGGTGCTGCTCGACCCCGCCGGCCGCCGTTTCAGCCAGGCGGTGGCGCGGGAGTACGCGCGGGAGACGCATCTGGTCCTCGTGTGCGGACGTTACGAGGGCGTGGACGAGCGGGTGCGCGAGCACCTGGTGGACGAGGAGCTGTCCGTGGGCGACTACGTGCTCACCGGCGGCGAGCCGGCGGCGCTGGTGGTGACGGACGCGGTGATGCGCCTCCTCCCCGGCGTGCTGGGGGATGCCGAGGCGCCGGCGCACGACTCGTTCGCGCGTGGCTTGCTCGAGCATCCGCAGTACACGCGGCCGGAGAGCTTCCGCGGCTGGCGGGTGCCGCCCGTCCTGCTGGGCGGCGATCATGCCAAGGTCGAGCGCTGGCGGCGCGTGATGTCGGTGTGGCGGACGTGGCAGCGCCGCCCGGATCTTCTCGAGACCGCGGACCTCACCCCCGAGGAGCAGAAGTGGGTGGACGGATTCAGCCAGGGGCGCGAGCCCTCGGATTACATCTAGCGAAGGAGCGGAAGGCCATGGAAGCGATTCGACTCGTGGACGCGGGACAGCTCAAGAAGGACCGGGCGGGCTTTGCCCCCGGCGATACCGTGCGGGTGCAGGTCAAGGTCGTGGAAGGCGAGAAGGAGCGGCTGCAGGCGTTCGAGGGCGTGGTCATCCGCAAGCGGGGAGGCGGCGCCAGCGCGTCCTTCACCGTACGCCGCATCTCCTACGGGGTGGGCGTGGAGCGCACCTTCCCCCTGCACTCGCCGCGGATCGACAAGATCCAGGTGACGAAGCGGGCGGTGGTACGCCGCTCCAAGCTGTACTACCTGCGCGACCTCGCGGGCAAGGCGGCGCGACTGAAGGAGAAGCGGCTGGCGCAGGTTCCCAGCTCGGGCGAGCAGGCCTAGGGAGGGCCGGCCACGGTCGCTCCGTACCGGTTCGAGGGAGCCGCCTGGCGGCGCGGCGTCGTCCGGGTGGCCGGTGTGGACGAAGCGGGGCGCGCTCCGCTCGCGGGGCCCGTGGTGGCGGCGGCGGTGATCCTGGACACTGAGATTCGTATCGCGGGGCTGGATGACTCGAAGCTCTTGCCCCGCGAGGAGCGCGAGCGGCTCTTCGTGCTGATCCAGTCGCGGGCGGTGGCGGTGGGCGTGGGGATGGCGGACGCGGAAACCATCGATCGGGTGAATATCCTGGAGGCGACGAGGCTGGCGATGAGAGCGGCGGTGGCGGCCCTGCAGGTCACGCCGGAGCTGGTGCTCACGGACTTCGTGCGCCTGGCCGGGCTCGACTGCCCCCAGCGCAACCTGGTCCGGGGCGATCAGCGGTCGGCCACGGTGGCCGCGGCCTCCATCGTCGCGAAGGTCACGCGGGACCGCTTGATGGAGGAGGCGGACGGCGCGTTCCCCGTCTACGGCTTCCGCCGGCACAAGGGCTACCCCACCCGCGAGCACCGCGAGGCCCTGGAGCGGCACGGGCCCTGTCCCCTGCACCGCCGGACCTTTCAGGGCGTCTCGACCCAGATGGGGCTCTTCACGGTATGAAGCGGCGCGCGCTCCTCGCGATGGGACTGCTCCTGCTCGCGCCCGCGGCCTGGGCGCAGGGCACCTGTCCGCCCACGCGGGCGGACATGGAAGGGCCGTTCTACAAGCCCGATGCCCCGCGGCGCGAGGCCACCGGCAAGGGCCTCTCCGTGGCCGGCGCCGTGAAGGCCGCCGGCTCGTGCGCGCCGCTGCCGGGCTCCCGGGTGGAATGGTGGCAAGCGAATCCGCGGGGCGAGTACGACGACGCTCATCGGGGCAGCCAGCTCGCGGGCGCCGAGGGCCGCTATCAGATAGAGACCGATGCTCCGCCGCCCTACTCGGGCCGCCCGGCGCACATCCATTTCAAGGTCTTCGCGCCCGGCTACCGGGCGTTGACCACCCAGCTCTATACCAGGGCGGGACAGACCGCCGTGACGTTCGATCTTGTGTTGATCAAGGAGTGAACCGTGCCCACTGATACTCGCAGGTCAACCGGCATCAGAGGTGAGGATGAGGCGGCGCGCTTTCTCGCGCGCTGCGGCTACGCGATCCTGGACAAGAATGTCCGGACGCGCGTGGGTGAGATCGACCTCGTGGCGAAAGAGGGCAAGACCCTCGTCTTCGTCGAGGTGAAGACGCGCAAGGTCATCGAGGGCGATCCGCCCCAGGCCGCCGTCAACGTCCGCAAGCAGAATCGTCTCGGCAAGCTGGCGCACGTCTATCTCAAGTCCAAGCGCATGCGAGAGACGCCCTGCCGCTTCGACGTGGTGGCGGTGATCGTCAACGACGACGGCGGCGTGAAGGCCATCCGCCACATCCCGAACGCGTTCTCCGTCGCTCCCTGGTAGCCCATGACTGATCGGACGCCGGTCTTCGAGGCCGCGCTGGCTCCCGCCGCGGGGCGCACCGCGCTGATCGTGGTGGACATGCAGCGGGCGTTCGTGGAGCCGGGGGAGGCGATGGCGGTGCCGCAGGCCCGCGACGTCGTGCCGCGCATCCAGGAGCTGCTGGCGGTGTTTCGCGCCCGGCGGCTCCCCGTCGTGTTCACCGAGTTTCTCTACACGGAGACGGCGCCGCTCCTGGTGGGCGAGCTCCATCCCGAGCACCGCCGCGCGGCGCCCGGCGCGCCCCGCGGCTTCGGCCGGCCGTCGTCCTCCTGCCTGGCCGGCGAGGCGAATGTCGCGACCATCGCCGAGCTCGCCCCGCGTCCCGACGAGCTGGTGGTGCAGAAGCCCTGCTACGATGCCTTCCATGGCACCGTGCTCGACGGCGCGCTCCGCGCGCGGGGGATCAGCCACCTGGTGATCACCGGCACCCTCACCGATATCTGCGTGCTCGCCACCGTCGTGGGCGGGTTCAACCGCGAGTACCGGATGACGGTGGTCGAGGACGCCGTGGCCACGCTGTGGCCCCAGATCCAGGAGGCGACGCTGGACATCATCGCGCGCGCCTACGGGCGCGTGCAGCCGGCCAAGACGGTCGCCGACGAGATCGCAAACCTCTAGACACGAGGGTTCCGGCATGGCCACCGAGCTGCGCTTCCAGGGCTGCATCCCGGCCAACCTCCTGCCCTTCACCCGTGACCTCGACATCGACGAGCCCGCCTACCGCGCCCACATGCGGTGGCTCGCGGATGCCCCCGGTGTCACCGGCATCGTGGCCAATGGCCACGCCGCCGAGGTGTCCTCGCTCACGCGCGAGGAGCGCAAGCGCGCGCTGGCCCTCGGCCTCGACGAGGTGGCGGGCAAGGTGCCGGTGATCGCGGGGGTCTACTCGGACGGCACGCGCGAGGCGGTGGAGCTGGCGCGGGACGCCCGGGCGGCGGGCGCAGCCGGGCTCCTGGTCTTTCCGCCCACCGTGTTCATGTGGGGCGCCCAGGTGAAGCCGGACATGGTCCTCCGCCACTTCTCGGAGCTGGCCGACGGCGTGGACCTTCCGCTCGTCGTCTTCGAGTACCCGCCCGCCTCCGGCCTGGGATATAGCCCGGAGACCCTCTCCGCGCTTTGCAAGATCCCCTCCGTGGTGGCGGTCAAGGACTGGTCGAACGATATCGTGGCCTACGAGAAGAACCTGCGCGCGCTGCGCGCCTCCGGCCGGCCGGTGGCCATGCTGTCCTCCTTCACCATGTCGCTCATGGCCAGCTTCGCGCTGGGCGCCGACGGCTGCATCTCGGGCATGGGCAGCGTGGCCGCCGACCTGCAAGCCGCCTTGCTCGCCGCCGTCCAGGCGGGGCGGCTCGAGGAGGCGCGCTCGATCAACGACCGGCTCGCCCCGCTGGTGTCCGTGTTCTACGCGCCGCCGTTCGTGGACATGCACAACCGGATGAAGGAGGCGCTCGCGCTGCTGGGGCGGATACCCGCTGCGCACGTGCGGCCCCCGCTGACGCCGGTGACCGAGGACGAGCGGCACCGTATCCGGCTGGCGCTGCGCGAGGCCCGGCTCACGCGCGAGGGCGCCGTGCGGTGACGCCGGCGGAGCGGAAGGCGGCCATCCGCCGGTACGCGTCGGGGCCAGCGCGCCTCCGCGCGGCGCTGCGCCGCGTCCCGAAGCCGGCCCTGCGCTGGCGCCCGGCGCCGGGCGAGTGGTCGGCGCACGAGGTGGTCCACCATTGCGCCGACAGCGAGAGCAACGCGCAGATGCGCTTGCGCTACGTGCTCGCCGAGCAAGATCCGCTCATCGTGGGCTATGACCAGGCGGAATGGGCGCGCGCCCTCGACTATGCGCGGCGGCCGCTGGCGCCCGCACTCGCCACCGTGGTGGCGGTGCGCGCCAATACGGTGCCGCTCCTCCGCGCCCTGCCCGAGACGGCGTGGAGCCGGAGCGGGCGCCACAGCGAGCTGGGCGCCTATACCGTGGACGGCTGGCTCGGCCTCTACGCGGACCATCTCGAGATTCATGCGCGCCAGATCGAGGAGAATCTGGCCGCGTGGCGGAAACAGGGCGGAGGGCGGAAGCGGAGGGCTAGAAGTCGACGGTGACGCGGACCGAGGCGCCGTCGGCCGAGGGGGACTCCCTCACGACGGGGCTCCGCGAGACGGCCGCTCCCGAGCCCAGCCGATCCACCGTCGCCGCGGTTCCATCAGCAGAGGATCGGATCGGCGCGGCGGTGGCCCCCCTGACGCAGCCGATCTCGACCGAGCCGGGCGCGACGGCGCGGATGACGCAGCTCCTCACGACGGTTGCGGAGACGCTCATTGGCACGCTGACGGAGCCGGCCCAAGCGGGCCCGGCGAGCGCGGCGGCGGCGACCAGGATCCCACCCAGCTCGGCCCCCAGCTCCGCCCAATGTCCGCGCCCCGCCCTCGTGATCGCCGAGCCGTATCGCCCCATGGGATGTGGGGGCCATAGTGCCCAGTCTTCCCCCCGAACGCAACACAGCCAGCGGCGGGGGGATCAGAACTGAATGGTGGCGGTGATGGTATTGCTGTAGGTGCCCGCGCTCACGTCCTGGAGCGCGGGGATGCGGCCGTAAATGGGCACGACGACGGACCGATTGAAGGGTGGGGTGTGGTCGGTGAACTCCTGGGATCCGCCGGTGCCGTCACCCCAGATCGTGGTGCGCGCCGCGTTCAGGTAGAGGTTGTAGCTCAGCAGCTCGCTCCCCTTGAGCATGCGGCGGGGATTGAAGGTGGCGGCGCCCCCCCGATCCAGCGAGATCCGGATGGAGACGCTGGGAGGTGTGCAGAGGTAGGTGAGCGAGCCGGTGGAATCGAGCGGCGTGCTGGCGAAGACATTGTAGATGCCGAAGCTCAGCGGCGATGTCGCGACGATGCAGGCCGAGTGCGCGGGCCCGACCAGGGTGAGGAGCACCCCCAGCGCGACGAGAGCGGCGACGAGCGAGCGGCGCATCAGCGCGCGGCGTCCGCGGCGCAGCGCAGCGTGCCGAGATCGACCACCGAAAGCCCGACCACCGGAGTGTCCAGGGAGAACGTGCAGCGCCCGTCCCGATCGTCGATCACCGCGAGGTGGCGGCCAGCGGGCAGGTTCTCGAGATAGAACTCGCCGTCGCGGCCGATCGGCGACTCGAAGCGCGCCCCGTCCACGCTCACGCGGAGGTCGCCGTAGGCGGGCACGCGCTCGACGCCGCCCCGCTCGACCACCACGCGGCCGCTCACGCTCCGCACCCGCTTGACCGGAAACTCCACCACCGCGCCCCCCCGGAGGCTCGGGGCCACCGTGCGCTCCACCGCGCCCACGGTGAAGTCGAGCGGGACGTCGGTGTCGGCGATGGCCACGCGGTTGCCGTAGTAGGCGAGCATGTTCGGCACCGGCAGGTCGCCTCGCGCATTGGTGGTGCCGATGTCCTGGTTGTTCACGTAGCCGTGCACGCCGGCCACGCCGGGGACCCGGATCAGCCCGAAGCTGTCGTACACCGGCCGCGTGGCGAAGAGCGAGCCGCCGATGGCCATGAGTCCTCCGGCCACGCTGGCGGTGGTGAGGCTCCGCCCGTCCGTATTCTGGTAGCCGGCCTCGTAGCGGCCATAGTCGCCCTGATACTGGAGCACGGCGAGCCCTTGCGGCTCGTCGCCCGCGGCGCCGCGCACGCGATAGCCGAAGCCGGAGCCCACCGGCAACGATTTCTGCACCTCCACCGTCCCCTGCCCCGCGTGCCCACGCTGCTCGTAGCCGACGGTGCCCGTGGTGGCCGCGCCGAAGAAGTAGGTCACCCCGGCGAAGCCCTCGTTGACCGCCCCGGTGAGCCGTGACCAGGCATGGCTCCCGTTGAGGTAGAGGCTGGCGCGATCGGTGAGCCGGACCGTGGTGAGCAGCGCAATCCGCTCCTCGACGCCCCGGTCGCGGAAGTCCGCGTACGCGTACTGCGCGGTCACGTTGACCCGGGGTCCGAGCTGCAGCCCGACGAAGGCATGGCCCTCCAGCTGCGGCCGATCCTCGTCGGCGCCCAGGCTCAGGGTGGCGTAGTGATCCGAGAGCACGCGCAGCGAGCCCCCCACGCTGAGCGGTCGCCCGACATAGTTGTAGCCGAGGGAGGCCGCCACTCCCGCGCGATCGCCGTCGCGGCTCGCGGCCAGGCCCAGCTCCGCCTCGCCGAGGGGCAGTCGCGCGGTGAGCACCGGGCCGCCGCTGGCCACCCGGGGATCCAGCTCGAGACGCGCCCCGAGGGTCACCCAGTCGGTGATTCCCAGCCGGTGCCGGCCCATGAAGGTGGGCCGGCCATAGTCCCAGCTCTCGGCGGGGAGGTTCTCGCGACGGAAGCCGGCATTGTACGAGTACTCCTGCATGCCCGCCCCGAGAAGGGCGGTGGTGAAGTAGTAGGGCGCGGTCAGCTCCTGCTCGCGCCCGAAGGCGTCGCGGATCACCACGCGCGCCACCCCCCTGCCCCCATAGACGGGAAGGTTGCGCAGCTCGAAGGTTCCGGGCGCGATGGACTCGGTGCGGACGAGGTGGCCGTTGACGTAGATGTCCGCGGTGGAGGGCGTGGCGACCGCCCCCGCCAGCCCCACGGTGGGGAACCGGACGAAGTAGGGGTCGATGCTGAATTCCCGGCTCACGCCGAGCCCGGCCAGGACCACCCCGCCGCCGAGGTTCAGCGACGAGACCACCTGGTCGCCGGCCACCCAGCGCATGAGCCGCGCCCGGTCGTCATAGGTCAGGCTGGTGAGCCCGCGCACCAGGCTGCCGTCCTCGTTGCGCGTGGCGCTGGTGAGAAAGAGCGCGCCCTTCACGCTGATCCCGAGCTCGCCGGACAGGGTGAAGGTGCGGAAATCCACCGTGCTGCCGGCATAGTTGAGAAAGGCGGCGGGATCGGAGCGAAAGGTGAGGCCCGGCGGCGCGCCGGGCTGGAGATCCAGCGCGGTGCGGGTCGCGAGCAGCTCCGGATCGGCGGTCAGCGCGAGCGTCAAGGTCAAGCGATCCAGCGTGAAGGTGAGCCGGGGCGCCAGCGAGGCCAGCGACACCAGGGCGCCGCCGTCTCGTGCCTCCCGGCGCCCGGCGCCGCCCACGCGCAACCCGGCCTGCTCGAGGTCGGGCGCGCCGACGAGCACGTCCGAGTCCTTCACCAGGACCATGACCTCCCCCTTGTCCACCTGGTTCACGCTGAGCCGGAGAATGGCTCGCTGCGGCTCATCCGCGCGGGCGGGCGCAGGCGTCAGCGTTGACGCCCCCAGTGCGCAGGCCACGAGCAGGATGCGGGCGCGGGCCCGCCGGCGGCGGGATGGCACGGCGTCCTCAACCGAGGATCCGGGTCAGCCCGGAGCTCGCCGCGTCACGGCGCGCAGGCGCCGGCTGACGCCTCGATGCGCTCGCTCAGGCTGGCGGCGGTGGTCTGCACCTCGATGCCGAGCGACCGGATCCGGGGGCAATCGACGGCGGGAAGCGGGAGATCGTAGCGGCGCGTCCCGCCCGGAAGCACGTACCAGCCCTCGAGCGCGCCCTCGAGCACGCGCTCGCCGGCGGGACCGTAGCCGGTGAGCTTGATGGACTGCACCACGAAATGCACGGTGCCGGTATTGCGCACCGCGAACGAGAGCTGTCCGGCGCGGAGGGCGGCGTCCTGGATGCGGCCGGACAAGGTGCTCTTGGTGGGCTCCACGAAGATGGGAATGCCGACCTTGGTGAGCACGCGCACGTGGCCCGCGGGCAATGGGGCGCCCGATGAGGGCGGCAGCTCCTCCACGAAGATGCGGTACGTCTTCTCGGCGACGCCCGCCGGCGTGGCCGCTCCCACGCGGATATTGCGCTCCTCGCCGGGGCCGAGTGTGAGCAGAGCGGGGAAGAACACGATGTCCCGCGTGGGCTGAAGCTCCATCTCGCCGCGACTGTTCTGCTCCCAGGCAAAGACGTCCAGCTGGAACCGCAGGGTCTCCTCGCTGACATTGCGCAGGGTGAGGAGCACGCTGCGGCCCTTCGGCGTGAGATAGACCTGGACCGGATTGACGGTGAAGGTGCTCGCCCACCCTGCGCCTGCCTGGCCCAGCACCAGGCAGAGCAGGAGGACGAGACGCACCGACAGGGGACCGAGCGCACGCACGCCTCGCGACCCTCGCACGGATGTGTCCTAGAAATTCACGGTGGCGGTGACGGTGTCGGTATAGGCGCCGCTGGCGGCGTCCTGACCGGCGGGAATGCGGCCGAAGGTGGGGAAGCTGCGCGCGGCCTTGGAGGGAGCGGGCGCGGTGGTCAGCAGACCGGCACCGCTATTGCCCCATACCGTGGTACGGCCGCCGTTCTGAAAGATCTCGTAGCTGAGGAAGTCGCCAGCGCCGTTGCTCATCGCGCGGGTGGTGCCGCTCGCGCTCGCGGAGTTGTTCCCCGCGTTGAGCCCGATGGTCGGGGCCGCGCCCTTCGTGCAGGCGACGTCCACCGATCCCGCCGCGTCGAGCGCGACGCTGGCGTTGGCGGTGACGGGATCGTACGCGCCGAAGGCCAGGGTGGTCGAGGTGATGGTGCAGTTGTTGGTCACGCTCGCGGTCACGTTGAAGTTCGACTGCGCCGTGGCGGCGAGCGCCGGGGCCGCGAAGGCCGTGATGGTGGCGATCGCCACCGCGGCGGACGCGACCCGTCCGTGCAGCAGGTGCTTCAGCATCTCTGGTCTCCTCTTGGCGAACGAGTGAGGTAGCGGCGATCCCCCGTGGACCGCACGGGCGAGGCGATTGAGCAAGGGTGGTGCCACTCGCTTCCAGGCCGGGGATCCTGGCTGGGCATCGCCCCTCATAAGTGGCCGGATTGTCATGAGCGAAGGTCCCCCGTGCAGGCGGCGGGCCCCGGCCCCGGGGCCGGCGATCGAGCTTTCGGCTGGTCGCCCCGAGACTGACGCTGCCCGTCACCCCCGGTCCCGGTAGGTGTCAACCCGAGTGTCAGGTGCCCGGGAAATGAGGGGGTTCTGGAGCCGGAAGGATAGTGAAACTCGAGGGGGCGGGAGCGTGTTGCAAGGGGGAGATGGTTAGGGTATAAGGGTCCAACCTTTTGGGCACTTCAAGGGGCTCGATGGCATCCTCGGCAGGTCGCAGCCAGCACGAACAAGCGCTTCTCGACAAGGCCAGCCGACTTCTGCCCGGCGGGGTCCTCGGCGGATACTCCGCGCCGGCCGAGCTCAGCTTCGTGGTGCGGGAAGCGCGCGGCGCCCGACTCACCGACGTGTCCGGCCGCGACTACGTCGACTACATCCTCGGGAGCGGGCCGCTCGTGCTCGGGCACGCGCACCCGGCGGTGGTGGCGGCGGTGGAGCGCCAGCTCAGCAAGGGCACCACCTACTTCCAGCTCAGCGAGCCCACGCTCGAACTGGCGGAGGAGATCTGCCGCGCGGTGCCGTGCGCGGAGCAGATTCGCTTCACGTCCACCGGGAGCGAGGCGACGTTCTTCGCCCTCCGCGTGGCGCGCGCCTATCGCCAGCGCGAGAAGATCCTGAAGTTCGAGGGCGGCTTCCACGGCACGCACGACTATTCCCTGATGAGCGTGGGACCGCGGGCCCCCAAGGCCTTCCCCGCTCCCACGCCGGACTCGGCGGGCATTCCCCACGCCATCCAGGAGCACGTGCTGATCGCGCCCTTCAACGACCTCGCCGAGGCCGAGGCCATCCTGGCCGCGCATCACGCGGATCTGGCCGCCGTCATCATGGAGCCCTTCCAGCGCCTGGTGCCGCCGGAGCCGGGTTTTCTCAAGGGCGTGCGGGAGATCACGAAGCGCTTCGGCGTACCGCTGATCTTCGACGAGATCGTGACCGGCTTCCGCTTCGCGTACGGCGGGGCCCAGGAATACTACGGCGTCGTTCCCGACCTCGCGGCCATCGGCAAGATCGTGGGGGGCGGCTTTCCCCTCGCGGCGGTGGTGGGACGGGGCGAGATCATGCGCCACCTCGCTCCCGAGCTGGAGGGCACGCCGGAGTTCGTGGCCCAGGCGGGCACCCTCAACGGCAATCCCGTGGCGGCCGCGGCCGGCCTGGCCACCCTGGCGGAGCTGCGCCGGCCGGGCGTCTACGCGCGGCTGTTCGCCACCGGTACGCGCATCAAGACTGCGCTTCAGGCCGCCGCCGACGCGGCGGGGCTCGCCGCCCACGTGGCTGGCGAGGCACCCGTATTCGAGATCTACTTCACCGACCGGCCGATCACGGACTATCGTGCCACGCTCACCGCGGACCGGGCGCGTCACCGCGCGTTCACCGACGAGCTGATCCGCCGGGGCGTCGTGAAAGCGGCGCAGAAGTTCTACGTCTCGCTCGCCCATGGCGAGGAGGAGATCCGTCACACCGTCGAGGCCTTTAGCCTGGCGCTCCGGGCCGTCGCCGACCGGCGGCCCTGAGTCGTCCGAAATCCCACCGGCCTCCCCGCCCGGGAGCGCCGACACCCGGAGGAGAGAACGATGAGCGAGCGCTGGCAGGACGAGAGCTGGGCGAGAACCGATGAGTTCTGGTACAGCGGCAAGGTGACCCGGCGTCGCTTCGTGGGAATGGGCGTCGCCGCCGCCGGCGCGCTCGGCGCCTCCATGCTGGTGCCCGCGCCCTGGCGGGCTGCTTACGGCCAGGCCAAGGCGTTCAAGCTCGGCACGCTTCAGCCCCTGTCGGGCACCGCCGCCGCCGGCGGCAAGACCGCCCTGGTGGGCGTGCAGATGGCGGTGGACCGCATCAACAAGGCGGGCGGGATCAGCGGCCGGCCCATCGAGCTCATCATCGCCGACTACGAGTCCAAGCCGGACGTGGGCCGCCGCAAGGCGGAGAAGCTGGTGGTGGACGACAAGATCGACGTCCACGCCGGCGGCTACCTCTCCAATGTCTGCCTGGCGTGCATGCCGGTGTACGAGGAGCACAAGCTGGTCAACATGATCACGGTGTGCCTCGACACCACCATCACCCAGAGCAAGTGCAGCCGATATACCTTCCGGCCCTTCGACTTCGCGCCCGCGCAGGCGGTGGCGGCGGCGCCGTACATGGTGAACAAGATGGGCAAGAACTGGCACATCGCCTACGCGGACTACGCGTGGGGCCAGTCCACCAAGGACGCCTTCGTGGCCGAGATCAAGAAGAACGGCGGCGACGTGGTGGGGACCACCGGCATCCCGCTCGGCACCGCCGACATGACGTCGTTCCTGTCCAAGATCAGCGGAAGCTTCGACGGGCTCTTCGGCATCTTCTTCGGGCCCCAGGGCATCGCCTTCGTCAACCAGAGCTTCGACCTCGGGCTGACCAAGAAGTACAAGCTGGCGGGGGACGGCGCCATCGTGGTGTCGGTCAGCCTTCCCGCCATGGGGGCCAAGGCCGAAGGCTTCGTGGGCATCGACCGTTATATCCCGTTGCTGGAAGGCGTGCTGAACACCCCGCATCACAAGCGCTTCCTGGACGACTCCACCGCCCGGCTCAAGCAGATCGACCCCACCGGGCCGCTCCCGGACCGGTACGTGCAGTCGAACTACGAGGGCGTCAACGCGCTCAAGGTCGGCATGCAGAAGTCGGGCTTCCGCGGGCGGGAGGACTCGATGAAGCTGATCGAGGCGCTGGAGGGGCTGGAGATGAAGGAAGGGGACGACTTCCCGCAGGGCGACAAGCTCCTGAGAAAGGACGATCACCAGGCCTTCCTCCGCGAGTTCATGTTCGAGATCCGCGGCGGCAAGTACAAGATCCTCGACGTGATCGCGAAGGAGAAGACGATCGTCCCCGTCGCCTGCAAGTTCGCCTAGTGGCGGCAGACCGGCATTCTGAGAGCGCCCCCCCGGCCGGCAACGGCCGGGGGTCTTCCTCGACCTCCCTCCTCCGCACCGAAGGGCTCACCATGCGCTTCGGCGGTCTGGTGGCCGTCAACAACGTGAGCATCTCGGTGCCGCGGGGACAGATCCGCGCCATCATCGGGCCCAACGGCGCGGGGAAGAGCACCTTCTTCAACTGCATCACCGGCGTGCTGCGTCCCACCGCGGGGCGCATCCTGCTGGATGGCGCGGATGTGGCGGGGCTGCCGCCCAACCTCATCTCGCGCCGGGGCATCGCCCGCTCGTACCAGATCACCAATATCCTGCCCGGCGCCACCGTGCTGGAGAACGTGCGCATCGCCGCCCAGTCGCGCAAGCACGGCTGGAGCCTGCTGCGCCACCACCGGCGGTTCACGGACCTGATCGAGCGGTCCCGCGCGGTGCTGCACGACGTCGGCCTCGAGGGCAAGGACGAGGAGCTGGCGGCGAATCTCTCGCACGGAGAGCAGCGGACCCTCGAGATCGCCATCGCGCTCGCCACCGAGCCCCTCCTCCTGTGCCTGGACGAGCCCACCGCCGGCATGAGCGTGGCCGAGACCGAGACCACGGTGGAGCTCGTGCGCCGGATCGCCCGCAACCTCACCATCGTCATCGTGGAGCACGACATGGAAGTGGTGATGGGGCTGGCGGGCGCCATCACCGTGCTCCACTACGGCGAGGTGCTCGCCGAGGGCACGCCGGCCGAGATCCAGGCCAACCCCCGCGTCCAAGAGGTCTACCTGAAGAGCTGATGCTGCTGCGCCTCGAGGACGTCCAGACCTACTACGGCAAGAGCCATATCCTGCACGGCGTCTCCCTCGAGGTGCAGCCGGGGGAGGTGGTGGGTCTCCTGGGCCGCAACGGCGTGGGCAAGAGCACCACCCTGAAGACCATCGCCGGTATCGTGCGCCCCGCGGCGGGCCAGGTGACCTTCGAGGGCAAGCCGGTGGCCGGATTGCCGCCCTACCGCCTCGCCCATCTCGGGATCGCGTGGGTGCCCGAGGACCGGCGCGTGTTCCGCCTCCTCACCGTGCTGGAGAACCTCCGCACCGGGCTGGAGCGGCCCGGGGTCAGCGAGGCGCAGAAGAGCGCCCTGCTCGACAAGGTCTACGCTTACTTCCCGGTGCTCGCGGAACGGCGCTCCCAGGCGGGCGGCACGCTATCGGGCGGCGAGCAGCAGATGCTCGCCATCGCGCGGGCCATGATGCTCGAGCCCAAGATCATCCTGCTCGACGAGCCCACCGAGGGGCTCATGCCTCGCATGGTGTCCCTGATCCGCGACATCGTGCAGCGGCTCCGCCAGGACGGGGTGGCCATTCTCCTCGTGGAGCAGAACGTGCCTCTCACGCTGGACGCCACCAGCCGCTGCTACATCATGGAAAAGGGCGCGGTGCAGTACCATGCGCCGTCGGCCGAGCTCAAGAACAACCACGCCGTCATCCGGCAATACCTCGGGGTATAGAGCGTGGCCATTCCCTTCGATCAGATCCTCATCCAGACCGTGACCGGGCTCGTGAACGGGATGATCCTGGCCCTGGTCGCGTCCGGCCTCACGTTGATCTTCGGGATCATGGACGTGGTGAACTTCGCCCACGGGGACCTCGTGATGCTCGGCGCCTTCGTGGGCGCGACCACGGTGGCCGTCACCGGGAGCTTCTGGCTCGGCCTGCTCATCGCCGCGGTGACCCTGGCGGTGTTCGGCGCCGCGATTCAGATCACGACCCTCCGGCCGCTGCTGGGGCGAGACCCGCTCACCACCATCCTCGCCACCTTCGGCATCTCGCTGGTCTTGCAGAAGTACGCCATCTGGCAGTGGGGGCCGTCGGCCCGCCAGATCGTCGAGCCCATCTCGGGACAGTTCCAGCTTTTCTACCTCCAGTATCCCTGGTACCGGATCCTCACCGCGCTGCTCTCGGCCTCCATCATCGGCGCGCTCTATCTCTTCCTGAAGTTCGGGAAATACGGAATCTGGATCCGGGCCACCACCCAGGATCGCGTGATGGCGGCGGCCATGGGCATTCCGGTGCCCCTGGTGCACACCACCGTGTTCGCCATCGGCGCCGCCATGGCGGCGGCCAGCGGCGTGCTCTTCGGCCCCCTGGGCGGCGTCACGCAGAACATGGGCTTCGACTTCACCCTGCGCGCCTTCATCGTGGTGGTGGTGGGCGGGATGGGCAATCTGGGCGGCTCCATCCTGGCCGCCATCTTCATCAGCCTGCTGGAAGCCTATGCGTCGCTGGTGGTCTCGCCCGCCCAGGCCGTCATCGTGTCCTTCGTGGCGCTGATCCTCACGCTCCTCATCCGGCCCACCGGGCTCTTCGTGCCCACGCCCAAATGAGCGCCCCGCGCCGGGACTACGCCTACTGGATCGGCTTCGTGGTGGTGGTCGCGCTCCTGTGGGCGGCTCCGCTGGTGCTTCCGGGGTCCTGGGGCCGCTTCGCCACCGAGATCCTCATCTGGGGACTCCTGGCCATGTCCTCGGACATCCTCATCGGCTATACGGGCATGGTGTCCTTCGGGCACTCGGTCTTCTTCGGCCTGGGGATGTACGGCGCCGCCGCCGCGCTCCTGAGCGTGAAGCCGCCGAACCTCTGGCTGGCGCTCGCCTACGGGCTGGTGGCCGCCGCGGTGGTGTCGGCCTTCGTCGCCTACTTCGCCACGCGCCTGCGCGAGATCTATTTCTCGATCACCACCCTCGTCTTCTCCCAGATCTTCTACGTCATCATCTTCACCTGGACCGAGGTCACCGGCGGGGAGAACGGGCTCACCTTCAGCCAGCCGCCGCTGTCGTTCCTCGGGCTCTACTCGGCGCGCTTCACGCCCACCACGCTGCACTGGTTCGTGCTGGCGGTGGTGGTGATCTCGTTCCTCCTCCTGCGCCGCATCACCCAGTCCCCCTTCGGCAAGGTCCTCCAGTCGATCAGGGAAAACGAGCCGCGGACGCGCGCCATCGGCTATTCCGTCGAGCGCTACAAGATCGTGGCGGTGATGCTCTCCGGGCTCTTCGCGGGGCTCTCCGGCATCCTCTACGCGCTTCAGAACAAGTTCGCCGCCCCCGACTTCGTCTTCTTCGTCATCTCCGGCGAGGTGGTGATCTTCAACGTGATGGGGGGGATGGGCACGCTGGTGGGGCCGGTGGCCGGCGCGGCCTTCTTCTTCCTCCTCCGCGAGGGCCTCTCGCGCTACTTCACCGAGTACTACCTCATCCCGGTGGGCATCATCTTCACCGCCATGGTCATCTTCATGCCGCAGGGCATCCTCGGCTTCCTCCGGCGCCGGCTGAACGCCTAGCCGGCCCGCTGCTCGGGCCACCCGCCCGGGCCTCCTGCGCTGTATCAGTTTCGAGACGTTGACGGCGGGCTGCCCCCCGCCAACACTCGGGACCATGCTCGCGCGCATCCGCTCCGCCGGCATCCACGGCATCCAGGCCCGCAGCGTCTCGGTGGAGGTGGACGTCGCCACCGGGCTCCCCAGCTTCTCCACCGTGGGGCTCCCCGACTCGACCGTGCGCGAGAGCCGCGACCGCATCCGCGCCGCCATTCGCAATTCGGGCTTCGACTTCCCCATGGAGCGGATCACGGTGAGCCTGGCGCCGGCCGACTTCAGGAAGGAAGGCGCGGCCTTCGATCTCCCGATGGCGCTGGGGCTTCTCGCCGCCACCGGCGTCGTGAAGGCCTCGCAGCTGGAGCGCTGCGCCGTGCTGGGTGAGCTCGCGCTGGACGGCAGCGTCCGGGCGGTGCGCGGCGCCCTGCCGGTGGCTCTCCTCTGCCGGGACGAGGGCATCCCGTGGCTGCTCCTGCCCGCGGGCAATGCCGCCGAGGCGGCCGCGGTCGAGGGCGTGGACGCGGTGGCGGTGGGCACCCTTCACGAGGCGGTCGAGTATCTCAACGGCGAGCGCCCGCTCCTTCCGTTCGCGCGCGAGGCGCTCTCCGCGGCGGCGCCGGCGGGGGACGGCGCCGACTTCGCGGAGGTGCGCGGGCAGGCGCACGCGAAGCGCGCGCTCGAGATTGCCGCCGCGGGCGCCCACAACGTGATCATGCTGGGCCCGCCCGGCGCGGGGAAGACCATGCTGGCCCGGCGGCTGGCCACCATCCTCCCGCCGCTCACGCTGGACGAGGCCATCGAGGTCTCGGCGATCTGGAGCGTGGCGGGGCTCCTCACCGCGGGCCAGGGCCTCGTCACCCTCCGCCCGTTCCGGGCGCCGCATCACACCGTATCGGAGTCCGGCCTCATCGGCGGCGGCAGCGTGCCGCATCCGGGCGAGGTGAGCCTGGGACACCTGGGCGTCCTCTTCCTGGACGAGCTACCCGAATTCACGCGCCGCGCGCTGGAGTCCCTGCGCCAGCCGCTCGAGGAGGGCACGGTCGCCGTCGCTCGCGCCGCCGGCAGCGCCGTGTTCCCCGCGCGCGTTCAGCTCGTCGCCGCCGCCAATCCCTGCCGGCGCGCCTGCCGCTCGCTCGAGCACTGCGTGTGCACGGAAGGGGAGCGCCGGCAATACTTGGGCCGGCTGTCGGGGCCTCTGCTGGATCGCATCGACCTGCATCTTGAGCTGCCCGCGGTGGGCGTCGCCGAGCTCACCTCGGAAGCGGCCGAGGAGCCCTCGGCCGTCATCCGGGCCCGCGTGATGGCGGCCCGCTCCAGGCAGACCGCGCGCTTCCGCGGCACCGACATTCGCGTCAATGCGCGGATGACGGGCCGAGCCACCCGCCGCTGGTGCGCGCCGCCACCCGAGGCGGCCCGGCTCCTCGCTCGCGCGGTGAGCCGGCTCGGGCTTTCCGCGCGCGCTTATCACCGCGTGCTCAAGGTCGCCCGCACCATTGCGGACCTGGCCGGCACGGACAGCCTGACCATCGAGCATGTCTCGGAGGCGATCCAGTACCGCAGCCTGGATCGCGCGGAGTGACGACCTGATCGACGGACGAGGAAGAGAGGCTAGCTAGCGGAGGCGAACGCGGCCGGCGGGGGGGACATTGGTGTAGATGATGGCGCCACGGCCGTCCTCGTAGCGGAAGATCGGCTGGGACACGCCCCCACCACCCCCGTGGATCTGCAAGACCTTTCGCACGTAGTCCTGAGTCTCGGGATACGGAGGAATGCCGCGATACGTGTCCACCGCGCCGGCGCCCGCATTGTAGGCGGCAATGGCGAGGGGGAGATTGCCGGGGTAGCGGTCGATGAGGTAGCGAAGGTGGCGAACGCCCCCCTCGATATTCTGCTTCGGATCGAACGCATTGCGCACGCCCAGCGAGGTGGCGGTCTGCGGCATCAGCTGCATGAGGCCTTGAGCGCCCTTGCGGGACACGGCGGAGGCGTTGAAGGCGGACTCGACGCGTATGACCGACTCGACCAGGCTGGGGCTGAGGCCGTACCGACCGGCAATTTCCTTGATCTCCTCCTGGTACCTGGCCTGGGTCGCCGGCGGGAGGCGGAGCCAGCCGGCCGTGGTCCCCGACATGCCCGGCATTTGCCGGTAGCGGGGGTCCGTCGGCGCATCGGTGAAGTGCGTCACTCCGTCGCTGTCGGTGAGGCGATAGGACGACGCATGGGCGCCCTCGACCGGAAGTCCGGCGGCGCTGAGCAGGAAGAAACTACCGACCAGGAGGTTTCGCGGCACGATAGGTCCAGCATAAGGTAGCCGCCGCGACGGGGGCAAGAGCGAACAGGAATCGCCCATCCCGGCTGGGGTTTAGGCCCCAGCCGGGAAGTAGCTTTCCCACTTAGTTGTGAGCGCCCACCAGCTCGCCCAGGGAAGCCGCGTCCACGGGTGGCACGTCCTCCAGAGCGAGGCGGATGACCTGGTCGATGGACTCGACCAGGTGAAAGGTCATGCCCTTCCGCGCATCGTCCGGCACATCCTCGAGCAGGTTCTTCTCGTTCCGGCTGGGCAGGATGATGGTGCGAACGCCGGCGCGCCGAGCGGCCAGCACCTTCTCCTTGATACCGCCCACCGGCAAGACCCTCCCCGACAGCGTGACCTCGCCCGTCATGGCGAGATCAGCGCGTACCGCGCGGCGCGTGAGCAGCGAGACCAGCGACGTGACCAGGGTCACGCCCGCCGACGGCCCGTCCTTGGGAATGGCCCCGGCGGGAATATGCACGTGGATGTCGGAGTGCTCCCAGAAGTCGGAGCGGATGCCGAGCTCGGGCGCATGCGACCGGACCCAGGAGAGCGCCGTCTGCGCGGACTCCTTCATCACGTCACCGAGCTGACCGGTGAGCGCCATCGACTTGCTGCCCTTCATGCGGGCGGCTTCGATGAAGAGAATCTCGCCGCCCGTGGGCGTCCACGCGAGCCCTACCGCCACCCCGGGCACGCGAGTCCGCTCCTCGAGCTCTTCCTGCACGAAGCGGGGGGCGCCGAGCAGCTCGCCCACCAGTGCAGGCGTCACCTCCGCGAGCTCCAGCCGTCCTTCCACCCGCCGCTTGGCGAGCTTCCGGGTGATGGCCGCAATCTCCCGCTCGAGGTTCCGGAGACCGGCTTCGCGCGTGTAGCCCCGCACCAGGGCCTTGACCGCGTCGTCGGTCCAGCGCAGGTGCTCGCCCAGCGCCATCCCGTGATCGGCCGCCTGCTTGGGGATCAGGTGCTGATGCGCGATGTGCACCTTCTCCTCCTCGGTATAGCCGGCGAGCTCGATGATCTCCATCCGGTCGCGAAGCGGCGCCGGCACCGTGTCGAGCACGTTGGCGGTGGTGATGAACAGCGCTTTCGACAGATCGAACGGCACGTCAACATAGTGGTCGCGGAAGGCCGAATTCTGCTCGGGGTCGAGCACCTCCAGCAGCGCGGAGGCCGGGTCTCCCCGGAAGTCCATGCCGAGCTTGTCGATCTCGTCCAGCATGAACACAGGGTTCTTCGTTTCCACACGGCGCAGACCCTGGATGATCTGACCGGGCAGGGCGCCGATATAGGTGCGCCGGTGCCCGCGGATCTCCGCCTCGTCCCGCATGCCGCCGAGCGAGATCCGGTGGAACTTCCGGCCCAGCGCCCGGGCAATGGAGCGTCCGAGCGAGGTCTTGCCCACGCCGGGAGGACCCACGAAGCAGAGGATGGGGTCCTTGCCGGCCGGCCGCATGCTCTTGACCGCCAGATACTCGAGGATGCGGTCCTTCACCTTGGGCAGGCCCCAGTGGTCCGCATCGAGGATGGCGCGGGCCTCGGCGAGATCCAGGTTGTCGTGGGTCTCCTTGGCCCATGGCAGCGCGACCAGCCACTCGAGATAGGTGCGCGCTACCGTGTACTCGGCCGCCGCGGGCGGCATCTTGGCGAGGCGATCCAGCTCGCGCAGCGCCTCCTTCTTGGCCTCCTCGGGCATGCCCGCGGCCTCGATCTTGGCGCGCAGCTCGCCCGCCTCCTGGCCCCGCTCGTCGCTGTCACCGAGCTCCTTCTGGATGGCCTTGAGCTGCTCGCGCAGGTAGTACTCGCGCTGGCCCTTGCCCATCTCGGACTCCACCTGAGACTGGATCTTGGAGCCCAGAGCGAGAATCTCCGCTTCCTTGGTGAGGGCGGAGACCAGCCGGGCCAGGCGCGCCTTCACGGACTCGGTCTCCAGAAGCTCCTGACGAAGCTCGGTGGACAGAGACGGCAGTGCCGCCGACACCACGTCGGCGAGACGGCCGGGCTCGGTCACCGTCTCCACCGCGCCGGCCAGCTCGTCGGGAAGAAAAGGCGAAAGCTCCACCACCTGGCGGAACAGCGTGGTCACATTGCGTACGAGAGCCTCCGTCTCGAGGTCTCCCGTGTCGGCGGGAACGTCCGCAAGGACCTCCACGCGAGCGCGAAGGAACGGCTTGTGCTGCAGCACCTCCACGATCCGAACCCGCGACATGCCCTGCACCACCAGACGCACGGTCCCGTCGGACTGCTTGAGCACCTTGTGAATGGTCGCCACCGTGCCGATACGGTGCAGGTCCTGCTCCTGGGGATCATCCACCGCGGCATCGCGCTGGCCAAATACCCCGATCACTCGTTCACCGCGCATGGCGTCCTCGATCAGACGGACGGACGCCTCCCGGCCCGCGGCCAGCGGAAGCACCGCCTCCGGAAAGAGCACGGTCCCGCGCAGCGGGAGGATGGAAAGCACCTCGGGCACCGACTGACTGGCACCGCCGAGTTCGTTGGCCATTGGAGTCACCTTTCTCTCAGAACATCTCGATGGGCGAGAGCTGCCCGGAGGCGGCCCGAACCAGCGCTTCCCCGGTGCCCCGGCTCGTCGAGTCGGGTTTCTGCGCGACGTCCTCCCGCACATAGCCCAGGAGCTGCTCCATCTGTGTCTGCATGGCGAGCATCCGTCGTCTCATCTTTAGGATGATCTCCACGCCGGCCAGATTCACGCCGAGATCCCGGGTGAGCCGGATCAGGCGGGCGATCTCCTCCACATCCTCCGCGGAGTACATCCGGGTCTTGCCCACGCTGCGGCTGGGCTGGATGAGCCCCTTCTTCTCGTACATTCGCAGCGTTTGAGGGTGGAGCTTGAGCATGTCCGATACCGCGCCGATCATGTACAGCGGCTTGCCCTTGTCCGTCATGCCCGCGCCGTCCTCTTCTCGGCATTCGTGGCCGGGCCCGGCAGGAGCCGGCCGAGGTCGCGGATCATCTCCTGTGTTCTCACGTCCAGATCCCGCGGGATCGTCACCGAGACCGCCAGGTACAGGTCTCCTCGACCCTCTCCGGACAGCCGCGGCATTCCACGCCCGCGGATGCGGAGCACCTGTCCGCTCTGGGTCCCCGGTGGCACCACGAGGTCCACCTCGCCCCACAGGGTGCGGACGGAGACGCGGGCGCCGAGTATCGCCTCCGCAATGCTGACCGGCACCTCCGCGTACAGGTTGTCCCCCTTGCGGGTGAAGACCGGATCGTCGTGCACTCGCGTGATGACGATGAGGTCCCCGCGCGGGCCACCGAAGGGCCCAGCATTGCCCTCTTCCGGGACGCGGATTTGCGAGCCGGTATCCATGCCGGCGGGAATCGCGACCCGCACCACCGCGCGGGAGGGCCTCACTCCACGCCCGCGACACGCGCCGCACGGCTCGGTTACCCGCTCACCCGCGCCATCGCAGACCGGGCACTCGGAGGTACGGGGCGACGAGTCGCCGCTCCAGACCACCCCCGCCCCGCCGCAATGCGAGCAGGTCGCCATCCGGCCACCGGGCCGGGAGCCGCTATTGCCGCAGGCGTCGCAGGCCGACAACCGATCCACCGCGAGATCCGCGGTGAGGCCGGCGGCGGCCTGGTCGAAGGCCAGCTCCACGGGGACGTGCAGGTGATCGCCGCGCCGCCCGGCCGAGCTGCTCCCGGCCCCCGAGACCGGCGCGCCCGCGTCGGCCTGCCGGTCATACAGGGTGCGCGCCGAGGGATCGCCGAGAACGCGATAGGCCTGGCTGATCTCCTCGAAGAGCCCCTGCGCCTCGCCTTCCCAGAAATTCACGTCGGGCGAGTAGCGCCGCGCCAGTCGCTGGTACGCGCGGCGAATCTGGACGGCGGAGGCCGCCGTGCCGATTCCCAGTACCGCGTAATAATCTCTGGCCATGATTGTTTGACCCCCGTGCCCCCCCGGGCGGCCGGGGGGGCACGAGCTGATTACTTCTTGTCGCCGAGGTCCTTGAATTCCGCGTCGATGACGTCGCCCTTGGCGGCATTCTCCGCCGCGGAGGGCTCCGACGGGTTACCGGGGGCCGTGCCGCCCTGAGCGCCCGCCGCCTGGGCCCGATACATGGCCTCGGCAACCTTGTGCGACGCCTTGGTCAGCGCGTCCTGCGCCTGCTTGATCCGGTCGAGATCGGTCCCCTTGAGCGCTTCCTTCGTCTCGTTGATCGCGGCTTCGACGGCCTGCTTGTCCTCGGCCGCGATCTTGTCGCCGTTCTCGCTCAGCGTGCGCTCGGTGGTATAGACCAGGGAGTCGGCGTGGTTCCGGAGCTCGATCTCATCCCGATGCTTCGCATCCTCGGCGGCATTCGCCTCCGCCTCGCGCTTCATCCGGGCAATCTCGTCCTTGGTCAGGGTCGAGGACGCCGTGATCGTGATGTTCTGCTGCTTCCCGGTGGCCTTGTCGCGCGCCGAGGCGTTCACGATGCCGTTGGCGTCGATGTCGAACGTGACCTCGATCTGAGGCACCCCCCGCGGCGCCGGCGGGATGCCGTCCAGGTGAAACCGCCCCAGGGTCCGGTTGTCCCGCGCCATCGGCCGCTCGCCCTGCAGCACGTGCACCTCCACCGAGGGCTGGCTATCCGACGCGGTGGTGAACGACTCGCTCTTCTTGGTCGGGATGGTCGTGTTCGCCTCGATGAGGCGCGTCATCACTCCACCCAGGGTCTCGATGCCGAGGGACAGCGGCGTCACGTCGAGGAGCAGAAGGTCCTTCACCTCACCGGTCAGCACGGCGGCCTGGACCGCGGCGCCCACCGCCACCACCTCGTCGGGGTTGACGGTCTTGTTCGGCTC
This sequence comes from Candidatus Nitrosocosmicus sp., assembly GCA_035654455.1. Taxonomy (GTDB): domain Bacteria; phylum Methylomirabilota; class Methylomirabilia; order Rokubacteriales; family CSP1-6; genus DASRWT01. The sequence continues at coordinate 22,752 of DASRWT010000074.1, forward strand.
CTTGCCGAAGAGCTTCTTGACCTCTTCCTGCACCTTCGGCATGCGGGTCTGGCCGCCGACCAGGATCACCTCGTCGATGTCGGCGTTGGACACGCCCGCCTGCCGCATGGCCTCCCGGCACGGCACGAGGCTCCGCTCGATCAGGTCGGCCACGAGGGTCTCCAGCTTCGCTCGCGTCAGGGTGAGGACGAGGTGCTTCGGTCCGGTGGCGTCCGCGGTGATGAAGGGGAGATTGATCTCCGTCTGCACCGTGGTGGACAGCTCACACTTCGCCTTCTCCGCGGCCTCCTTCAGCCGCTGGAGCGCCATGCGGTCCTTCCGGAGGTCGATTCCGTTTTCCCGCTTGAACTCGTCGGCGATCCAGTCCATGACGCGCTGGTCGAAGTCGTCACCGCCGAGATGCGTGTCACCGTTGGTGGCCTTCACCTCGACCACGCCTTCGCCGATCTCGAGCACCGAGATATCGAAGGTACCGCCGCCGAGGTCGTAGACCGCGACGGTCTCGTCCTTCTTCTTGTTGAGCCCATAGGCCAGCGCGGCCGCGGTGGGCTCGTTGACGATGCGGAGCACCTCGAGGCCGGCGATGGTGCCGGCTTCCTGAGTGGCTTGTCGCTGCGCGTCGTTGAAGTAGGCGGGTACCGTGATGACCGCCTGAGTGACCTTCTCCCCGAGATACGCTTCCGCCGCCTCCTTCAGCTTGCGCAGGATGAGCGCGGAGATCTCCTGGGCGGTGAAGACCTTGCCTCGAACCTCCACGCGCGCATCGCCGCTCGAAGCCTTCACCACCTTGTAGGGAACGAGCTTGATCTCCTGGAGCACCTCGTCGTACCGGCGCCCCATGAAGCGCTTGATGGAGAAGACGGTATTGTCGGCATTGGTAATGGCCTGCCGCTTGGCCACCTGCCCGACGAGGGTCTCTCCCTCCTTCGTATACGCCACTACGGACGGGGTCAGGCGGCTGCCTTCCTGATTGGGGATGACGGTGGGGTCGCCACCTTCAACCACCGCGACCACCGAGTTCGTCGTCCCCAGGTCGATACCGATCACCTTCGCCATGTTGTCCGTCTCCTCTCTAGATTTTCTGCGGCCGCGCTCGCCGGCCCGGAAGGGGGAGGATGGGCCCTCCCCCTTCCGCGAGGCGAGCTACAGAACGTCGATCTTGATCGCCCGGGACTTGATCTCTTCCGCCTTCGGGAGAGTGATCGTGAGCACCCCATCGCGATACGTCGCCTTCACCTTGTCGGCTTGCACCGAGACCGGCAGTGAGAGATGTCGCTCGAAGCGCCCGTACCAGCGTTCGCCGCGATGGAAGCTCTCTTGGCCGTTCGCCGGGGTCGGCATGCGCTCGCCCTTCAGCGACAGCACGTCGCCGGTGATGGACAGCTGGACTTCCTTCTCGTTCACGCCGGGCAACTCGGCGGTCACGACGAGATCATCCTTCGTCTCGTACATATCGACCGCCGGAGCCCAGATCCGATCGCCGCCAGGCATGTTCCCGGCGCGACCAAAGAAGCCGTCGAACACCCGGTTCAATTCCGACTGAACGTCACTCACCTCACGAAACGGATCCCACCGCTCAACCGACTGCCCCATCGGACGCCATCTGAGAATCGCCATATCGGCCTCCCATCGGCCGGCCCCGCAGGCCCGGCCTTAATATGAGTGTGACTTACTTATATTCTATGAGTCATGACGTGTCAAGAGTACGGCTAAACTTTCCATAACCACTTCAAACCTTTGGGGTTTTTGACACCTCGAACCCTCGGATGCTATGGTTGGCCGATGCGATTCGGGTGCATCGGCTGCCTCATACTCATCGTCGCGCTCTTGGTAGTGGTCGTTGCGGCGGCAGGGTTCATCTTCCTATCCGGGAACATGGGGACCCCCCCGGAGGTCCAGCCCACCCGATTCACCCGGGCAGACGGATTCTCGGCCCAGCGCAAGCTCTACGAGCTGGTGCTCCGGGAATCAGGTCGCTCGAGCCGGACCGAGCCCGTGATCTTGAGCGAGGCGGAGGTCAACGCCTTCCTCGCAAATCATCTGGCGGAGGCGGCCGACCTTCCCTTCAGCCCTCTCATCGTCCGTTTCGCGGGTGGTCAGCTCGAGCTCCGGGGGCAAACGGTGCTTCGGCATCTCCTTCAGGGGCCCCCGTTCCCTCAGCTCATGCCCTACCTGCCGGCGGCCCGGCTGGACCAGACCGTCTGGGTCACGGTGCGCGGACGCTTTCTTATCGACCATCCCCGGAGCGCGGGCGGCCGCACCTATGCGCGGGTCGAGGTCTCCGAGTTCGCGCTCGGCAAGCAGCCCGTGGGCCGGTGGCTACTGTGGCTCATGCTGGGCCCCACCGGCTCGAAGCTCCTGCGCTTCCAGGTGCCGACGGTCGTGGATTCGGTGCAGATCGACGAGCGGCGCGCGGTGATCCGGACGCAATAGCGCGCGCCGTCAGCCTCCGGCACTCTTCGCGACGCGCACATAGCGCATCTGGACGTCGTAGAGGAGCTCCTCGAGAAGGCCGCTCTCCGGCTCCGTCCGGTTTCCCGTCGTCTTCTCGCGCAGGAGCCGCAGAGTCTCGATGGCGGCCCGCGCCTGAGGAAGATCCACTCGCCGCTCCCCGGTCGCCGGATCCGGCGCTTCTCCCAGGCCCATCAGCGCCCAGCCCGCGATCATGATGAACAGGCTCGAGAGGCCGGGGGAAAGGTCAGACCCGCCGGTATCGGCCGGGGGTGGGGAATCGTCGCCGCGCTGGCGTCGGTCGGTGATCTTGAAGCTCTCCTCCTCCATGGCGGATTGAAGGCTAGCACGCCCCCCTGAAGTCCTTCAAGGACGCCGGGCCCTTGTGTATACTGTCCGTGCACTTCCAGGACCCCTCCATGGCTGACTCCGCCGGCACCCTCTTCGAGTCCCTGCTCTCCATCATGTCTCGTCTGAGAAGCGAGGGAGGGTGCCCCTGGGACCGCGAACAGACGCGCGAGTCGCTCAAGCCGTATCTGATCGAGGAAGCGTACGAGGCTCTGGAAGCCATCGACGCCGGCCGGCCCGCTCACATCCAGGAAGAGCTGGGCGACGTCCTCTTTCAGGTGGTCTTCCATAGCCAGCTCTCGCGGGAGCGCGGCGAGTTCACCATGGCGGATCTGCTTGCCCGGCTCAACGAGAAGATGATCCGGCGTCACCCGCACGTCTTTGCGGGGGGGCGTGTCGCCGACGCGGACGAGGCGCTGTCGCAGTGGGAGCGGATCAAGCGCGGCGAGGGAACGCCGGACGGTGTCCCCCGCTCGGCCCTGGCGGGCGTGCCCGCCTCGCTGCCGGCGCTCCTGCGGGCGCAGCGGCTCCAGGTGAAGGCCGGCCGCGTAGGCTTCGACTGGCCCGGCTGGCGCGCGGCGTGGCCCAAGGTAGGCGAAGAGATGGCGGAGCTCGAGCGCGCGGCGGAGGAAGGTGATCCCGTCCGCGTGCGGGAGGAGCTCGGCGATCTTCTGTTCTCGGTCGTCAACGTGGCCCGGCTGCTCGGCGTGGACGCCGAGGACAGCTTGAGGGGGGCCGCAGAGAAATTCACTCGTCGCTTCAACGAGGTGGAGGGGGAGATGAGGGCCGCGGGCCGGAGCGTCGGAGAGGCGTCTCTTGAGGAGCTGGATCGGGCGTGGGAGGCGGTCAAGGCGCGGGAAGGTCAACGGGCGCCTGACCGGCCGGACGCGAGTGACCGGTGATGAAGGCCAAGCTGGGCACCGCCACCGTCTCGATTCAGCTCGGCGATATCACGGACGCCGAGGTCGATGCCATCGTGAATGCCTCCACCCCTCAGCTCTTGATGGGCACGGGTGTGGCGGGCGCAATGAAGCGCAAGGGCGGAATCGTGATCGAGGAGGATGCCGTGCGCCAGGGGCCCATCGAGGTGGGCGAGGCGGTCCTGTCGGTGGCCGGCAACCTCCCCGCCACTCATGTGATCCACGCCGCCACCATGGGCCCGGACCTCAAGACGGACCCGGCGCTCATCGCCGCCGCTACCAAGTCCAGCCTTGCCCTGGTGGAGAAGCACCGGCTCACCTCCATTGCCTTTCCCGCCCTCGGTAGCGGGGCGGGAGGGGTGCCGCCGGCCAAGAGCGCCGAGGCCATGCTGGGGGCGCTCGCCGAGCACCTCAAATCAGGCAAGTCCTCATTACAAAAGGTGCAGTTCATCCTGTATCAAACCGAGGCGCAAAAGGCTTTTACGGATACGTTGAAAAAGCTTACTGGGTTATAGTGGGAAGGTCGGGCTCGAAACCGAGCCCTCCGCAAGATGGCGGACGCGAAATCCAGTCAGCCTGTTAGCCGACGTCTGGGAGATCTCCTGGTTCGGGAAGGACTTATCAACCAGGAGCAGCTCCAGCGTGCGCTCGCCGACCAGAAGGGCAACAACGAGAAGCTCGGCTCCATTCTGGTTCGGCTGAGCATCATCAACGACGATCAGCTGATCGCCTTCCTCTCGAAGCAATACGGCATCCCCTCCATCACGCTCACCCAGCTGGACGTGGACGTCGAGGTCGTCAAGCTCGTTCCCGCCCAGATCGCCCGCAAGTACGAGGTGCTGCCCATCAAGCGCACCGGGAATCAGCTCACCCTGGCCATGGCCGACCCCACCAATGTGTTCGCGGTGGACGACGTCGGCTTCATGACCAACCTTCAGGTGGTGCCGGTGGTGGCGTCCCAGGGCGCCATCCGCAAGGCCATCGACCGGCTGTACGAAGCCCAGACCGGCGGCCTCGCCGAGGTGCTCTCCGAGATGGACGCGGCGGTGGGCGACGTCGAGGTCGTCGAGGGCGAGGACGAGCAGTGGGCCAAGGCCGACATCTTCGAGCTGAAGGAGTCGGCCGACGAGGCGCCGGTCGTCCGCCTGATCAACATGATCCTGGTGGATGCCATCCGCCGCGGCGCCTCCGACATTCACCTCGAGCCCTACGAGAAGGTG